>JAZUBY010000020.1:0-13715 GCA_045638885.1 Emergencia sp.
GACCACAAGCAGGCAGACCATGACAGAAACATTTCCATATTTAATTCCAAAGGTCTTCTCCACCCCAAGAAACAAACAATCCCATGGCGCCACACCGATGTTTGCCTGAATGGTCAGGTATACACCAACTGCAAAGGTAGCCAGTCCACACGCCGCAACAAAACAGTGCTTGATAATCTCTCCTCTAGTCTGATTCATAATCGCTCCTTATCTTTACACATTTCTACATTTAAAGCAAAACAAACTAATAATACACGAATCCAATCCATTTCGCAAGAACTTTTTCGCCGTGAAAAAGAAAGACCGGCTGCATTGCAGCCGGCCTTTCCAGTTACCTTTTGTATTAAATTGTGAGGGGTGTAATCCCAAATTACCCTTTTATTTCACGCAGACTGCCGCCTGCAAATTATAAACACTTTGTCACTTCCTCGACTCCCCACGAGTCGAATCTTCTAGGTTCCTTCCAACTAACGGCGTTGCCGCAATGTTGGAACCTAGGCAAGCGCCCTCTCGATTACATTCCTATCGGAATAGGGTCGCTTTTAGTAGTTTTCAGCCTTAATCTGGAAATAAGCCTGTGGGTGCTTACATACAGGGCACAGACCTGGAGCTTCCTTGTCCCAAACCTGGTGGCCACAGTTGCTGCACTGCCATAATACTTCTACATCTCTGGCAAATACCTTGCCAGCCTTAATGTTTTCAGCTAACTTTCTATATCTTTCTTCATGTTCCTTTTCAACAGCAGCTACACCTTCCATCTGGAATGCGATTTCCGGAAAGCCTTCTTCTCTGGCAACCTTAGCCATTTCAGCATACATGTCAGTCCATTCGTAGTTTTCGCCTTCTGCTGCTGTAATCAGGTTTTCATGTGTTTCGCCAATACCATAAGCCAGCTTGTACCATAATTCAGCATGTTCCTTTTCGTTCGCTGCAGTTTCTTCGAAAATCTTAGAAATCTGTACATAACCTTCCTTCTTTGCTCTGGATGCAAAGTAAGTGTATTTATTTCTTGCTTCGGATTCACCAGCAAAAGCAATTTTTAAATTTTCTAAAGTCTTAGTTCCTTTTAAATCTTTCATTTTCAATCTCCTTTTCATTCATTACATCTCATTTTCAGTTCTGCACTGTCCACAGATCCCCTTAAGAAGCATGGTATTCAGTTTAATTTCTACCCCTTCAATTGGAAAAGTTTCTCTAATCACCGCTTCCATGCGCTGCAGTGCCCCTTCACTTTCTGGTTCTAAATCCAGAAGACTGCCGCACGCTTTGCATTTCATGTGGTAGTGCGTCTCGTGGTTACCGTCAAAACGGTCCACGCCGTCGACTCCGGGAATCCTTTTGATTTCTCCCGCCTCGACCAAAGCATTTAGGTTGCGGTATACGGTTGCAACCCCGATGCCAGGCATTTCTTCTTTCGCCTTCTCAAAGATCCACTCCGCAGTCGGATGTACTGGATTTTCTCTGAGGATATTTAATACGAGATTTCTCTGTTTTGAGTACCGCATGTCCGTTCCTTTCATTCATAAGTGATATTGATTATCATTATTATAGTCTGACAATTTCATCCTGTCAACATTTTTTATAAAATTATTTTTTAAATTATTTTCAAAAAAGATGTTTACAATAAAAATCAAGGTGGTATAATAAAACTATCCTAAATGAGAATGATTATCACTTATATAACATTGATTAGAAAAACGGAGGTAAATATTATGTTAAAACTTTACAAATGCGCACATTGCGGTAACATCGTAGAAATGGTTGAAGATAGAGGCGTTAATCCAGTATGCTGCGGCGAACTGATGCAGGCACTGAATCCTAACACAACTGATGCAGCACAGGAAAAGCACGTACCGGTTATCGAACAGGAAGGCAACAAGGTTGTTGTGAAGGTTGGCAGCGTTGAGCATCCAATGTTAGAAGAACACCACATTTCCTTCATCATCTTAGAAACTAACAAGGGCGTACAGAGAAAAGAATTAGATCACGAAGGCGCTCCAGTAGCAGAATTCGTTTTAGGCGAAGGCGAAGAAGTTGTAGCAGCTTACGAATACTGCAACTTACACGGTTTCTGGAAAGCAGAAGCGTAAACCGAATCGAATGACACGGGCAAGGTCAACACCTTGCCCTTTTTTTATGCCCATGTTACAATATGCCTATCAATAGTTTACGCAAGGAGGAAAAAATTATGAGTTTACACATTAACGCGAAACCTGGCGAAATCGCACCTAGCATTCTGATGCCGGGCGATCCGCTTCGCGCAAAATATATCGCAGAAACATTCCTGGAAGATGCTTTCTGTTTCAATGAACTTCGTGGCATGTATGGTTACACCGGTACTTACAAAGGCCATCCCATTTCCGTTATGGCTTCTGGTATGGGAACACCGTCCCTTATGATTTATATGACAGAACTTTGCAGGGAGTACGGTTGCAAGAACTTTGTCAGAGTTGGCACTGCAGGTGCTGTAAAAGAAGAGCTTGAGATTAACGATATCGTGTTATCTACCGCAACCAGCACTACATCCGGCATTAATCTCTATGATTTGCCTGGTACTTTTGCACCAGCTGCAGATTTTGATCTGCTGCACAAAGCATACCATGCCGCTCAGGAAGAAGACTGTAAAGTATATGTAGGCACAACGCTTTGCAACGACCACTTTTATGTAGAAGACAAAGCCAACTACAGCCGCCAGTGGGAAAAGTGGCAGGTGCTGGCCGCAGAGCAGGAAGGTGTAGGTCTCTATTCCGTAGCTGCCAGAGAAGGTGTAAAAGCACTGATGATTCTGAATATCGTAGCAAATCTTTACAAACCTGAAAAGCATATGTCTGCAGAAGAGAAAGAACGCGGCTTAGACAAGATGATTCGTATCGGTCTGGAAGCACTGATTCATGCAGAAGAATAACACATTATTTTAGACACACAAAAAGGAGCTGAAGTTCAGCTCCTTTTCTTATTTCATTCTCTCTTTTACCAGTTCCATTGACATTTCCGGGTTTACCGCTGTCTTTGTCTCCACGGCAATAGAAGAGCACACCATGCCCATCTCCGCAATCTCCTTGGCTGTCATGCCATGAACATGACCATAAAGAATCGCTGCTGAGAAAGCGTCGCCTGCACCGGTCGCACTTACCAGCTTTACCAGCTTTGGCGCGACGAGGCCTTCGCTCAATTCATCTTTATAATAAGCACCTCTTTCTCCCAGACTGATAAACACCCTCTTCACGCCCTGATCAAAAAACCACTGCCCGGCTTTCTGCAATGACGCATCGCTGTCAATTTTGATGCCGGAAAGCATTTCTGCCTCAATCAGATTCGGTTTAATCGTATGAAAACGTCCGATCAGACTTTTAACCCGTTCTGCCTTTGATGCGGAAACAGGCTCCAGGAACAGGGGCACATCCAATTTTTCAGTGATATAATCCAGTGCCTCTTCATCCAGGTTGCAATCTACACCTACAATCTGCGCACCAGACAAATACTCCAGTCTTTCTTCCAGAAAGGCAGGTGTCATTCTCTTGAAAATATCCATGTTGCAGATCGCCAGTTCCATATCGTTCTTATCATTCAAAATAGACAGATACATCCCTGTGCTTTCCCCTGGCAATTGCTCTATGAGCTGTACGTCTACACCCAGGTCTTCCAGGTGTTTTTTCGCATCGATTCCCATAGCATCTTCTCCAGTCAGAGAAACCATACCTACATTACCACCCAGTCTTGCAATATTTTCTACAATGTTTCTCCCTACACCGCCGTAAGAAATTCCAACTTTTCCCGGGTTAGAGTCTGCCGGACGCAGTGCTGCATAAGGACTGCCTTCAATATCAATGTTAATGCCACCTACAATTATAATTTCTGCCATGTCTTTTCCTCTGTTTCTCTTCTTTTTATTCTACAAATACACTTCCCCCAATAAATTCACGGAGAATAGAATTGTTCACGATAATGTGATCATCCTCAATGGTATGGAAAAATTGCAGGAACGCCAGAATTCTTTGTGCCGTCATATAAGAAGGTTCCGCTTCACCCACCGCCGCAAGCAGCGGTTCAGCGTATTTCTTCAGTACTGCAATTTCATATACGTGATAGGAATTAAAGAGTACATCCGCCTCCCCATTATACGGGAAGATATTCACATCTTCTCCTGCCCGCACTTTTGCCCACTCATCAAGGGTTGTCTGCGCAGCTTTTCCGCGATAACGGTAATCACGAACCATTCTTCTAAGCATACGCTCTTCCGTAGTCGGGATGCGGTTATGCCCGTCAATGTTAAGCTGCGTCAGCGGACTGATATAAATTTTAAACTTTTCTTCCTTCGGAATCTGTGCTGTCAGTTCCTCATTGAGACCATGAATTCCTTCAATGACGATAGGTTGTCTTCCGGAAATCCTGGTAATTCTTTTTCCAAACACTTTATGTCCTGTAAGGAAATCAAACGTCGGCAAATCAACTTCTTCGCCAGCCAGCAGGTCATTCATATTCTGGTTAAACAAGTCGATATCGACTGCGCCCAGATTTTCGTAATCCGGTTCCCCATTGGCATCTATTGGAGTCTCTTCTCTCTCCACAAAATAGTCATCCGTTCCCATGTATAGCGGATCCAGACCATTGACTTTCAGCTGAATACACAGCCTTTGGGCAAATGTAGTCTTTCCGGAAGAAGAAGGCCCCGCAATCAGAATGATGCGCTTATGCTCCGCCTTAATCTGATCTGCAATATCAGAGATTTTCTTTTCGTGGAGTGCTTCCGAAAGCTGAATCAGTTCTTTATATGCGCCATTTTCTATTTTTTCATTTAAATCAGCAACATAGCTAACGCCAAGAAGCTGTTCCCATCTGGTCTGTTCGCTAAAAGCCTGATACAATTTGACTTCATCTTCATAGACCGGCATCTCATCCGGTTTGGACGGATGCGGAAAGCGCAGCAGCACACCTCTTCTGTATTTCCTGAGTTCGAAATGTTTCAGATATCCGGTAGACGGCACCATTGCAGAAAAGAAGGAGTCTCTACAGTTGTCCAGGGTATAAAAGTCTACTGTTTTCACATCTTTGCTTCCCTCAACCAGTCTGCACTTTTCCTCCAACCCTTCACTTCGCAAAAGCGCTACAGCGTCCTCACGGCAAAGGGTCTCTTTCACGAAGGGAAGATCCAGGCGAACCAGCTCCTGCATTCTCGCTTCAATCTGCTGCACCTGGGCTTCCGTCAGATTTTCTTTCGTTTTGATTTCCGTATAAAGTCCTTTGTTTAAAGAATTTTGCACTTCCACACGAACCGGCCCCATGCAGTCGGTGACGGCCTTGATATACAAAAGCGTCAGGCTATACTGGTAAATCAAATTGGCATCTTGCGTACGTATGTCCAAAAGCTCTATGTCGCACGGTTCTTCTATGACATCGTTCAGCTCCACCAAGCGGTTTTGGATCCGCGCTGCAAGTATCGTATAAGGTAATTCCTTTTCTATCTTGCGATATAAAGTTTCTACGCTTGTTTCTTTTGTAATTTCAACTTCTCTATAATTCCCGCGGGGTGATGTCTTCAATCGAATTTTCATAACGCACCCTCCTTTTCTTTGATTTTAACATATTTTGCGCATAGAATAAACCAGCTTCGGACAAAATACGCCTGAAGGGAGTGATTTGATGAGACAACTTATCCTGGCACTGATCATCATTGGCGGTCTCAACTGGGGACTGGTCGGTCTGTTCCAGTTCAACCTGGTAAGCGCCATCTTCAGCGGCAATCTCTACTTTATGGCCCGCATCATTTATGCACTGGTTGGTATTGCAGCTGTTTGGTCAATTTCTTTTCTCTTTGAAGACAGAAGAGAGGGTTAACACCCTCTCTTCTTTACATTTAGCAACATGTAGGCTCACATGCATCGCACTGATTTCCTCCACATCCAAACATGCTTGGATTGCAGAACAGCAGCACTAATAATAAAAAGAAGAATAAGAGACTATCGTCCATCCCTTTTCTATCATTACAGAACATATCATTACCTCCTTTTGTCAGGTACTATAAGATATGCTCCTGCTGCGCATCCTGTGCATCGTCTTTTTCCTCAGATTGAGGTGAATCATCTGTCAAAGGCGGCATTGCACCTTCCAACGCCTGGGCCTCTTCCAGCTCTGCAGATGACAGACTTCCGTCGTCTTCTGCTTCCTGTGCCACCGCAGCTTCTGTCATGGCTGCCGCTTCTGATTTGCGTCTTGCCGCAATCTTTCTTGCATTACGCTCTGCTTCAATGGCGCGCCCTCTTGCCACGGCCGCATGATTATTTCTCGAGATAAACAGGTCTATCACCTTACGCATCTCCCATTGTGTCAGGGTGACACCTCTTCGCATCTGTTCATGGTGTTCGTCCCACTCTCGAATGTCGTACTTTGCAGCAGCTCCATTCCATCTGACCAGGTTCAATTCCTTATTCCAGCCGTCTTCACGACTGCTGATAACACCAAAATGCTCCTCAATCTCAAAGGTAAAATCTCTATCTGGCATAATATACTCCTTCCTGCCAGTCAGCTCAGGAATATACTACCACCCCATCACGAAAATGTCAATTATTTCCATGTAATAATTTTACAGTTACAATCTCCGGACGATTGAATACACGGAATGGAAACGTACTGTTTCCCAAACCTCTGCTAATCACCAAAGCCATGCCGTCCTGTTGACGAATACCGCTTGTCAGTTTCGGCAGTACCCCTTGCCCCGGTGCATAAAGCCCGTCGGTAAAAGGAAGTCTGATTTGTCCTCCATGGGCATGGCCCGCAAAAGCCAGGTCAAAGCCTGCCTTCGCATATTCCTCTAAATACTGCGGTTCATGAGTCAGCAAAACAGCAAATGCATTTTCTTCTGCTAACTGACGCAAAGCAGTCAACGCACTTGTAAACATATCCATATCTAACGGCTCACTATTATCTCTCACAAAATCTTTGCAGGAAAAAACCGTATATTCTGAAAGACCAAGCAAAGAAATGGTTTCCCCGTCTTTTTCGATTTTGTTCTCGCAATCAAATAGAACCACAACGCCCATCTCCGCTAACTTCTTATAAAAAGCTTCCATGGCATTCTCTTCTACCGCCATTTCATGATTGCCGTTAATATAATAAACCGGTGCAATCTTCAAGAGGCCTTCCATAGCAGATTCTGCCGCTTCAAAATTCGTATGATTACGATCTAGCAAATCTCCTGTGTAAACAATGATATCGGGATTGGTTTCCTCTACTTTCTCTATTAAATTTTTCTGATTCTTGCCAAAGTATTCGCTCTGCAGGTCCGAAACCTGCGTAATACGATAGCCATCAAAGGCCTTCGGCAGTTTCTCATTCTCATAGACATATTCTGTAATCACAATGGATTTATTATTCCAGTGAAGGAATAACATCACAAATGCAAGAAAAAGAACCGCCACACTTACCATGATTCCTGTTCTCATAATTCAATTTCCAATTCTACCGGACAGTGATCACTGCCGAAAATATCTGTATGAATCTTTGCATCAATAATTTTATCTTTGATGCGGTCACTGACTAAAAAGTAGTCAATGCGCCAACCAGCATTATTCTTGCGGGCATTGAAGCGATAGGACCACCAGCTATAGATGCCTTCTGCGTCAGGATATAGATGACGGAAAGTATCTACAAATCCCGCAGCCTGCAGTTCACGCATCTTATCACGTTCCTGATCAGAAAAACCTGCATTTCCTCTGTTGGATTTTGGATTTTTCAGGTCAATCTCTTCTTTGGCAACATTCATATCACCACAGATAATCACCGGCTTCTTTTTATCCAGTTCTAAAACAAATTCTCTAAAGTCATCTTCCCATTCCATACGGTAGTCAATACGTTTCAATTTATCCTGCGCATTGGGTACATAGACATTCACAAGATAGAAATTTTCATACTCCATAATCACACCGCGGCCTTCGTCCGTATGTTTTCCGAAGTTAATCTGCACAGTCTGCGGCGCTTCTTTTGCGAAAATTGCTGTGCCGGAATAGCCTTTCTTCTCTGCACTGCTGTAGTATACGTGCTCAAACTCAGGCATATCTACCTCAGCCTGTCCCTCCTGCATTTTCGTTTCCTGAATACAGATGAAGTCTGGATCCAACCCTCTCATGGACTCGACAAAGCCTTTTGTCAGGCATGCGCGCAGTCCATTTACATTCCAAGATATGAGTTTCATCTCTTTCTCTCCTTTTTCCTTCTTTGCAAAAGAGTCCGCCGTAATCGGCGGACTCTCGGTCTTTCTATTTTTCATTCATTGCTGCAACGATCCTTGCTGGAATCATTCTGCATTTTTCTTCAGATACAGATGCCACAGATACACGGATGCCCATTGCCAGCGGTACCAGGAAAATACCTTCCTGTTCCAGCTTTGCACAAACCTCATCCGGATTGTCACATGGAATAGACGCGAAGAAACCTGCATCAAACGGTACCATTTCCAGACCAACCTTAGCAGCTTCTTCTTCAAAAGCCTTACCTCTGCGCAGCAGCATATCTCTAATTTCTTTTCTTTCCTCTGTTACTTTCGCCAATAATTCTTCGTCCGCAAAGATGTTAGCGATGATGCTCTGACCTGCTTTGGAACAGTTTGACCAGGAACCTCTGGAAGAGAACTCCAGGCAAATCTTAAATTCTTCTGCAATTTCAGCAGTTGGAGCCAGACAGATTGCTGCACCACATCTTGCACCATACAGAGTAAAAGTCTTTGATGTACTGTAGCCGATAACCGGTAATACATTTGCCGGCAGAGTTTCTACGATTGGAAGGAACTTTCTGTATTCGTCTTCATCGCCAGCAAAGTCAATATATGCTGCGTCGATAAACAGTGCAACCTTCTTTTCTGCAGGAATACCGCGTAACACGTCAGCCACCGCTTCCCAGTCTTCTAAAGTCAATGCATATCCGGTAGGATTGTGTGCCGGTGTATTCAACAGAATTACCAGTCGTTCCTGTACAGTTAACAGTGCATTTACTTTCTCTGCAAAGTCAGCAACATTAAACGTTCTCTCTTCATTAAACAGTGCGAAAGTCGCCAAACCTCTGCCAATTTCTCCTGCGATTGTTCTATAAGGAGCCCAGAACCAGTCACTGGTCAGAACCTTGTCTCCCACACAGGAGTAGTTCGCAATGACATTTCGAATAGAACCTGTCCCACCTGGTGTCGCAACCGCTTCTACATAACCTTTTGGTTCATATTTTCCCAGTGCAGCCTTCACTACAGCCTTCTTAAAAGCCGGGGTGCCGCCGATTGGCGCGTAGCTTGCGTATTCTTCTGGTTTCAGCTTTCCAAATGTATCGTCAACTGAAGATAATACCATCAGTTTTCCATTGTCGTCTAATAATGCACCAATGGTTGCATTGGTTACTGCTTCGGCACCTTTCTCTGCGATCATTTCGTTTGCTCTACGGCTAATTCCAAAAATCTTATCTTCCTTAGGAATCGTTCTTCCATTCTGTGCCGCCATAATCAATTCAGCCATTTTATACCTCCAAACTATTTTTGCTTAATTACAAAAATATTATCACGAACGCCTGAAATTTACAACCCATTCTTTGTATGATTCTGCGCATGCAGGGCGATAATACCTTTAGGAGGTGAATACCATGCGCCATGCAAAACAGAAAAAGAGCAAAAACAGAGTATCTGCTACCATCCTTCTCTGCTTTTGTCTCATCGCATTAACATCTATTTTTACCATTCAGGCCAGCATAGATAAAGTCAATAAAAGTGCAGGAAAATTGCCTGCAAGCCAGAAAATTGCCGCCGAAAATGCCCCTGAGAGCGAGGAAAACAAGGTTAATAATACGAAAGCAGGTTCAATAGACAAGAGCAAAACACAAGAATCCGCCGATTTGCCGGTCTCTCAGAACATTTCAGTCGTAGACAGCGTCAAAGATGAGGAAGTCACACCTGACTACTTGCCACCGATAAACCTGCATACTGCTTCTGTAACGAAAAATTATTCTATGGATATGGTCATCTACAACAAGACCCTGGATCAATACATGACCCATCCGGGAATCGATTTAGAAGCTCCGGCAGGCAGTGGTGTCAACGCAATTGCCGACGGTATTGTAACGGATTTATACGAAGATGACGCCTATGGCACATCTATTGAAATCTCCCATAATAACGGACTGATTTCTAAATATAAGTCCTTAGAAAGCTCTGCTTATGTAGAAAAAGGTGATACCGTCAGTCAGGGACAGCAAATCGGTACCATCGGAAAAACAGCGTTGTATGAATCCATGGAGTCTGCCCATCTGCACTTTGAGCTGGAAAAAGACAGAAAAGCGTGCAACCCTGCAGACTACATTTCCTTCCAATAGGTCTAATACAAACAGGAAAAGCCTGTATGGAGATTCCATATCAGGCTTTCATGCTTACATAATTAATATTCTTTCCCTTTTGAGAAAATTTATCTTCATATTCAGTTGGGATATTCTTTTCTGCATATGCGCTGTTGTGTAAGTCTCTACTCATTTCCAGGATTTTCAGCTCAGCTTCTTCAATCTGTTCCAGGGTGAATTCGAAAAGACCTTCATTATCCGTCTTAAATTCAATGTGCCCTTCCGCCTTAATAATCTGGATATATTGCTTCAGCTTCTTGTGGTATGTCAGTCTTCTCTTGGCATGACGTTCTTTTGGCCATGGATCACTAAAGTTTAAATATAAACCTTCTAATTCACCGTCGGCAAAGAAGTCGCGGATATCATCAATGTACTTTTTGATGAAGCACAGATTGGTCAGTTCCAGTTTCTCTACTTTCTGCAACGCACGCCAGATCACACTATCCTGTCCTTCAATAGCGATGTAGTTGCAATCCGGATTGCGTCTGGCATGTTCCGTAATAAACTGGCCCTTGCCGCAACCGATTTCCAGGTAAATAGGATTGTCATTCCCAAAGATTTCTCTCCATTTCCCCTTCTGTTCTTCCGGTGCTTCCACCATATACTGGGTAAAATGTTCCAGTTTTTCTTCAATATCTTTAATTTTTCTCTGTCTCATACTCTTCTTGCCCTTCTCTATAATACACTTGGCAGACTCATGCGCATAAAAATTGTTAATGCAAGAAATCCTGCCAATAGAATCATTGCAACATAATCATTGCCGCGAAAACGCATTTCATGCATTCTCGTTCTGCCTTTACCGCCACGATAGCATCTGGCTTCCATCGCCATAGCCAAGTCCTGTGCAATGCGGAACGCACTTACAAAAAGTGGAACCAAAATTGGAATTAACGCCTTTGCTCTTGCTAAGAGGTTGCCGCTTTCAAAATCCGCCCCTCTTGCCTGCTGTGCCTTCATGATTTTGTCCGTCTCTTCCAGAAGCGTTGGAATGAAGCGAAGTGCGATAGACATCATCATCGCAATTTCGTGGGTTGGGACGCCAATACGTGCCAAAGGTCCCAGCAGACGTTCAATTCCGTCTGTCAGGCTAATCGGTTTGGTTGTAAAAGTCAGTAGGGAAGATCCGATAATCAACAGTACCAATCTGATTCCCATGAATACAGCTGTCAGCAAACCTTCCACTGTAATCTTCAGGAACCCCAGCTGCCAGATGATTTTGCCGTCTATCATAAAGATGTTCAGGCAAAACGTGAAAATAATAATCAGCAGGATTGGTTTCAGACCCCTCAAAATAAAACTGAGCGGCACTTTAGATACCTTTACGTATATCGCCAGAGCTACTGCACAAACCGCAAAGCCAATAAAATGATTGACAATGAACAGTTCTATGATAAACAGCAGCGTCGCGATAATCTTCACCCTAGGGTCCAGTCTGTGGATCAGGGATTCTCCCGCATAGTATTGTCCTAATGTAATATCTCTAATCATGAAGTAATTTCCTCTGTAAATATTGATAGATTTCCGCCTCTGCTTCTTTCAGGCTGAGGATGTTTGCGTTTACAGGAATGCCCGCGTCTTTTAGATCGTGCATTAATTCTGTCACTGGCGGTACAGATAAACCGATTTCCGCCAGTCTGTCCTTTTGTCCGAAAACCTCTTTCGGTGTTCCTACCATCAGAAGTTTTCCATCGTTCATAACCATAACCTTGTCAGACAGATCTGCAATATCCCCCATATTGTGAGAGACAAAGATAATAATATTATTCTGTGCTTTGTGCACTTCCTGAATCATTTCCAGAATTTCTTTGTGTGCACCCGGGTCAAGTCCTGCAGTCGGTTCATCAAGAACCAAAACCTGCGGCTTCATGGCCAGCACCCCTGCAATGGCAACACGACGTTTTTGTCCTCCGGATAGTTCAAAAGGAGAACGGTCTTTGATTTTCTCATAATCAAGTCCCACCAAAGAGAGGGCTTCCTTTACGCGGTCTTCCACTTCCTCGTCAGATAATCCCAGATTCTTCGGACCGAAAGCCACGTCCTTTGCAACCGTTTCTTCAAAAAGCTGATACTCCGGATACTGGAATACCAGGCCTACTCGCTTACGGATATCTTTCATCAAAACGCCAGGTTTCGTAATATCTGTATTTCCAACGACGATGCTCCCGCTGTGTGGTTTTAATAATCCATTCAGGTGCTGCAACAGGGTAGATTTACCTGACCCTGTGTGCCCGATAATTCCTACAATTTCACCGTCATAAATATCAAAGTTGATATTGTCCAAAGCCAGCTGCTCGTCCGGCATGCCTTTGGAATAAATATGTGATAAGTTTCTTACTTGTATTGACATACGTATTCTACCAATCTTTCTACTGTAATAACGTCTTCCGGTACTTTTATACCTCTCTTACGAAGTTTATGTGCCAGACTTGCTGCCATAGGGATTTCCAGATTTGCACCTCTTAAAATTTCTTCCTGGGCGAAAACTTCCTCTGGTGTTCCATCCAGCAGCACTTCCGCATCATCCATAATAACGATACGATCTGCCTTCACAGCCTCTTCCATAAAATGTGTAATTAGCACAACTGTAATACCATCTTTGTGAAGTTCATCTATGATGGACATGATTTCCGCACGGCCTTTCGGGTCCAGCATCGCAGTCGGTTCATCAAAGATAATGCATTCCGGTTTCATTGCGACAACACCAGCGATTGCAATTCTCTGTTTCTGTCCGCCGGACAGGAGATGCGGCGCGTTCTTTTTGAACTTGCCCATGTTCACATCATTTAGGGCCTTGTCGACTCTTTCTCTGATTCCAGCAGGATCAATGCCCAGATTTTCCGGACCGAATGCCACATCGTCCTCTACGATAGAAGATACCAACTGGTTGTCCGGATTTTGGAAAACCATACCTGCAGTCTGTCTTACATCCCAGATATGATCGTCATCTTTCGTATCCCATGACTTGATATAAACTGCACCACTGCTTGGCAACAGTAATCCGTTTAAGTTTTTTGCCAGCGTAGATTTGCCGGACCCGTTTTTCCCAATGATAGCAGTAAAGCTCCCCTTTTCAATCTGCAGGGACACATCATTGATGGCACGAATTGCCGGTTCCTCTTCCAAGTGGCTGTATTCAAAGATTAAATTCTCAATTCGAATGATATTTTCCATAATCTCTCCTAAGATAGTTTCTTTGCAACTATTTATTTTACCACTTTTCCCATGGAAATTCAACGTTTCTACGCATCTTTCAGAGGATAAAAAAAGAGACTCTTGCGAGTCTCTTTTAATAATCAGTTGTAGATTGAATATTTAATTATTCAACGATTTCGGATACAACGCCGGAACCTACT
>JAZUBY010000021.1:0-22695 GCA_045638885.1 Emergencia sp.
AACCTGGCAGAAGCAATCAGAATCATTTCTATTCTGATTCACCCATTCATGCACACAACTTCTGATAAGATCAGAAAGCAGATGGGTCTGTGGTACTCCGACGTTGTTTGGGAGGACGCATTCACATTCGAAATGATGCAGGGTGAACAGGTAAAGAAGGGCGAAGCAATTTTCCCTAGACTGGACATCGAAAAGGAACTGGCTGCATTAGAAGAAATGCAGAATGCAGGCAAGCCTGTTGAAGAAAATATTCCACTGGAACTGAAGGCACCAATCGAATTCGATGATTTTGATAAGATTGACCTGAGAGTTGGTCTGATCGAAAAGGCTGAAAAACATCCAAAGGCTGACAAGCTGTTAATCTTCCAGGTGAAGATGGGCACAGAAAGACGTCAGATCGTATCCGGCGTTGCTGAGCACTATAAGCCAGAAGAAATGGTAGGCAAGAAGGTTATCGTTGTTGCCAACCTGAAGCCAAGAAAGCTGAGAGGCGAAGAATCCAAGGGTATGATTCTGTTCGCAGATAACGGCGAAAAATTAGAAATCGTAACAACTGAAGCTCCAGATGGAGAATCCGTTTCCTAATTATAACAACGCAAAAGCGGCAGGCTGACCCTGCCGCTTTTTAAAAACAAAGAGGTGAAAAACTATGTTATTTGACTCTCATACACATTTAAATAACGAGAATATTAACGACGATCTGCGTGCTAAACTGGCAGCAGAAATTGACGAATCTGACGTAAAATACGTGATGGATGTAGGTTTTGACCTGGGCAGTTCCATGCAGGCCTGCACCGATGCAGCCAAGTATCCTTGGTGTTATGCAGCAGTTGGCGTACATCCACATGATGCAAAGACCATGGATGAAGATGTTCTGACTTTGATCAAAGGCCTGACAAAGAAGCCAAAGGTGCAGGCGATTGGGGAAATCGGTCTGGATTTCCACTATGATTTCTCTGATCGTGATGTACAGAGATATTGGTTCCGCCGCCAGATTCAGCTGGCTAACGAACTGAAGATGCCAATTGCCATCCACAGCCGTGAAGCTGATCAGGAAACCATGGATATCCTGAAAGAAGAAGGCGCTTTCACAGCAGAACGTGCAAGCTGGTTCCCGAAGAGAAAGGGACCTAACGGTGAAATGCTGCCAGACTGCAGAGTGTTATTACACTGCTTCTCCGGAAGCCGTGAACTGGCAGAACAGTACGTGAAACTGGGTGCAACCATCTCCATCGCAGGCCCTGTTACTTACAAAAACAACCGTAAGACCCGCGAGGTGGTAGAGGCGCTGCCAATCGAATTCCTGCTGGTGGAAACCGATGCACCGTATCTGACACCAGAGCCATACAGAGGCAAGAAAAACAAGGTACCATTCGTAGAACATACAGCCCGCAAGATTGCAGAAATCAAAGGCATGGACTACGAAGAAGTAGCGAAAGCGACATGCCAGAATGCGAAGGTGTTCTACGGTATTGAATAAAAGACAGCATATTGTTTTTCCAGACAAACGCGCAGACGAAACAATCATAGACGATGAATTCGAGACCTTTGGGGTCTTTCACGAAAGGGCAATGCCCCGTGACAAGACCAGCCAAAGGTCTTTCTCATTCTTCGTATGATTGTACTTCGTCTTTACGAAAAGTCTGTCACAACAAAATGCTGTCTTTTTATACCACAACATTTCGCTGGCAAGAGGTGCCAGGATGTCCTGAGTTAGTAATATGTTTCTACTGAAGACAGTTTCGTGAGCATTTGTATCAATCATACGATAAAACGAAAAAGCACTTTGGCTGAAGTTTGATACTGCTTTTATCAAACTTCCCAAAGTGCTTGAGTTTATCGTTTATGATTGCCAAATGTGAGCGTTCTCTGTATGAAGTGGAAATATATTACATTATCAGGTAGCCTAGCACCACATACATTACCAGTGTAATCGCCGTTACTGTCAAAATATATGGGGCGGAAACTTTGATCTGTCTCACATTGGAGATGCCGGTGCCTGCTGCTGTCATAAATACGGTATCGGAGTAGAAGCAGAAATTACCACCGAAACCTACGCCGCTCATGACTGCTGCGATAGCGATTGGAACCGGTAATCCTACGGCGACTGCCAGTGGGATGAATACCGGAATGGTAATAACCTGAATGACCCAGTATCCTGCTGTTGCAAAGACTGCAAGGCCTACAGTAACGAAGGTCAGGGCTGGAATGAGTTCAGGTGGAATGTTCTTGCTGATGCCGCCGATGAGGAAATCAAAGAATCCCATCGTTTGATTTGCGGCACTCAGGGTGAAGGAGAAACATACCAGAATGGCCATGGAACACATGGACTTGGCACCTTCGTAGAAGTGATCCACAAACTGACTGAGACTCATGATTTTGCCTAATACATACATGAGGCACTGGGTTGCGATGCAGGCGAAAATGCCGTGCACCAAATCATTATCGTAAATCAGTACCACTGCTACCATAACGGCAACGGGGATGACAATATTTAGGGCGGAACTTTCTTTGACTTCATTTTCCATTTCCAGGTTTACAATGGAGGCACTGCCTTTTTCATCTGGAAGGAGAGGGCCGCCGCTACGGAGACGTTCGTAAGAATTCTTCATGGCACCGACTTTCGGAATCACGCCGATAGCCAGCAAAATACAAAGAATTGCCATGAGGATCGGATAGAACATGAATGGAAGACCAGCCATGTAATCTTTGAACCCGAAGCCCTGATCCTGAAGGAGCCCGCTGGTAAATGCGACCCAGCTACTGAACGGAATCAGGATACAAATACAGGACGATAATACGTTAACCTGAAATGCCAGATGTTCTCGCGGAATCTGGTTTTCATCTGTGATTTCACGCATAGAGAAGGAGACTGCCAGCGCACACAGATAATCATCTACGAACATGATTACCGACATAAGCCACGCTACCAGCATTGGTGTTTTTTCACCTTTCACATGTTTGGACAAGGTGTGGCGGAAGCCTAATAACGCGCCGGATTCCTGAAACAGCTTAATCATGCCGCCAAATCCCATCAAAATGAACAAAACAAAGTGATAGGATGAATTCGATAAGGTGCCGTAAATCATTTCAATATAGCCGGAGAAAAAATCTCCTTTATGAATGAGGATGGCGCCCAGCAAAGATGCCACAACCATCATTTCTGTAATTCTTTTGGTTAAGAGGACTCCCAACATCAACACCGTAATGGGTATGCAGGAGATAATGCCATAATCCATTTCCATAAATCATCCTCCTTTAGGTCTTAACTTCATTATACAAATAGAGAGAAAAATATCAACCCTGGGATATCTTTTTCGACAGCTTCTTCGAAGCTGCTGTGATAGGATGAGGGAAAAAGAAGGGGGAATTTTATGGAATTTATCGGGAATAGAGTGAATGTAAAAGAACTGGCGGTGATTTGCATAGCGGCCTTTTTTGCAGGCCGCATCCAGCTCTTCGAAGGAATTTTTCCGGCTGCACCGGCATTTATCATCGTTATGCTGGCGGTATCTACGATATATATTTATTTGTTGCCGTTTATGTTAGGTGCAATAGCCCTCTATGGTCATCAGGGCATTTTCTTTTATGGAGATATGACAGCTACAATTTTTGTTGCATTGTTCTTTCTCTTCTTCCATAAGAAAAAGTTTTCTATTCATCAGCGGGTTGCAATTGGTGCAGCCGCTATGATAGCTTGCAATCTGGTGGCCTATGCAAGGGCGGATATGATGCATTTTTTGCGGTTGGAAGTTTTGCTGAAGGAAATCATCGCATTTTATATTTATGTAAGAGTGTACAATACGGTATGCAAAGTTCTTTATGTCGGAAGGCCCTCTTGCGGGTTCTCCAGAGAAAAAATTTCTTTTTCTTTGATGGTTTTGGTGATATCGATGAGCGGAGCAATCGGGATTTACGAAGTGACATTTGCCTTATGGATGTTTATCATTGCTGCCACATTATATAACAGTGGCCTGCAGGAGGCTTTTTCTTTCACTGCAATGACGGCAGTTTACTCCTTTTGCGTGGGAGAAACGCTATGGCAGCTGTATGCCGGTCTGTTTACCGGGTTGGTGGTTGCCTGGTATGGTGCGGCCTTCGTAGAGGAGGCGTACCGGAAAACCCTGATGGGCATTGTGCTATTTCTCGTATTAAGCGGAAGTGGAGGCACTTTTGTATATTGTATTGCGATTGCGATGGCACTGTTTGTTGCTATACCGGCAACTGGCTTTTCACGTGTGGTATGTCTCATGGAAGAGCGTTTTATGCCAGAGGTCTCTACCGCAAAAAATTTGCAGCATCTTGCCATTGAGAAAAATTTACAAAAGAAAAAAGAAGCCTTTCTTACTTTGGGTCAGCTTTATGATAAAGCTTTTGCAGGAAAACAAATCTTCTCCTATCAGTTTATGGGGATGGCGAGGACGATTGAGCGGCTGCAACGGGATTTGGAAATCAGGCCGGAACTTTCCACGGAAAGACGGCTTTTGAAAATTTCTGTAGGACAGGCATCCTACGCTTTTGACAAAGTATCGGGGGACAGCATGGAAGCTTTTGCAGTGGATGAACAGAGAGTGGCGCTGATTATCAGTGACGGAATGGGAAAGGGTCAGGCCGCTGCGGAAGAGAGTAAAATGGTCGTCTCCACGCTGTCATGGCTGTTGCGTGCAGGTTTTGATGTGGACCTTGCCATGAAGACCATCAATGGTATTTTGATGAGCAACAACGACGACGAAAGGTTTGCAACAGTGGATCTTGCGATGATTGACAGAGTTAAGGGGAGAGCTAAGATTTATAAAATGGGAGCCGCGACGACTTTTATCAGGCATGATGGCCGCGTCTCTATGCTGAAACGGCAGGCTCTTCCAGCCGGCATTACCAGCGGTCTTGATTTAGAGTATATTGATATTAAACTAAAACGGGGAGATCTTCTGGTCATGGTTTCTGACGGGGTTACGGACTGTGACCGCAAAGATTATAACTGTGACTGGCTTCGTTCCAGACTTCTGGAGATTGGAAGCCGTGATCCCGAGACTATTGCAGAACTGATTGTGAACAAAGCCGCAGAAAAGTATGGTATCCATGAGAGAGATGACTTGTCTGTGATGACGGCGTCAATTGGCGTTTGATAAACTTTTGCCAGTGGTATATAATAGAGCCATGGTAAAGAAACAGATTTTAAATACAATTGAAGAATATGCTTTATGTGAAAAGGGAGTGCACATTGTATTAGGCCTTTCCGGAGGCCCTGATTCGGTGTGCCTTTTTGATGTACTTTGTAAGGAAGCCAATGAAAGAGACTGGTCAATCTATCCGGTTCATGTGAATCACAAGTTCAGACCGGGGGATGCTGAGGCGGACCAGGCTTATGTGGAAAACTTATGCAACGAAAGAGGCTGGCCTTGCACATCTTTTGTGTATGATTGCAACAAAATTGCGGAAGAAGAAAAAATGACATCTGAAGAGGCTGGGCGAAAGGTTCGCTATGAAGCTTTTTCAAAACGGGCACAAGTACTTGTGGATCATGGAATCCCAAAAGAAAACATCGTCATTGCAGTCGCGCAGAATGCAGATGACCAGGCAGAAACGATTCTGTTCCGCATGCTGCGTGGTGCCGGAACAGACGGTCTTGCAGGAATCGGCTATCACCGATTTGATGAGTCAGGCTTTCGCATTGTCAGACCGCTTTTAGACTGTCGCAAAAAAGATATCCTTGCATATTGCGAAACAGCGGATTTGAACCCATGTATCGATAAAACAAATCTGGAGGCCGTTTATACAAGAAACAAAATCAGGCTGGAACTCATTCCTTACCTGGAAGAATATAATCCTAACATTACGGATACAATGATTAGAATGGGAAAAAGCTGTGCAGCAGATAAAGATTTTTTATGGGAAACTGCCAATGCATCCTTTGCGGAACTTTGCAAAGACAAAGCAGAGAACCGAATTCTTTTGGATGGCAGCAAGTTGAAAAAACTGCATAAGAGTGTTCGCCAGAGGGTTATTGCAAAAGCACTCTCTGAAATCGGCCTGACAGAAGACTTATCCTATGCACATTTTTCCAAGTGCGAGGAAATTGTTTTTCACAGTCATCCTTCGGCACGGCTGGACCTGCCGAGAGGGTATTGTCTTGCAAAGAATTATGATGATGTGAAGATTTTTCTGTCAGAACGTAACGGAGCTGACAGGCAGCTTCGCACTCGTGTGCTGCCTGTAGAAGAATATCACGCCTTAGACTTAGATAAAAACTATCATGCTGCTTTTGATAAAGAAGCGATGGAAGAAGTATACGGCTGGGAGTTTACAGACCGTATTGTTTTGGGATGTCGCGAGGCAGGAGATACCATCGCTATGGCAGAAGGGAAGCGAAAGAAACTGCAGGACTACTTTGTAGATCGAAAAATTCCAAAAGACGAAAGAAATCAGATTGCGGTTGTAAAAATCGGTCATGATGTTCTTTGGATTACACCTTATGAAGGAAAAGGTAGATTTTGCGGAAATTTTAAACTGTGTCCAGACACAAAAAATGTGATTTGTATTGAAATAATTTGTGATTTATGATAAAATTGTAAAGATTATTTATGAATGAACAACAAATTTCGATTTGTGTCATACAGAAATGGGAGGAGAAAGAGAAATTGAAGAAATTTGCAAAGAATATTAGCATTTATCTGCTAATTTTTGTGCTGATTCTGACGGTTGCGGTCTTCTATAATCCAAACGGCAGCACCAGCATGAAGCAGGTAAAGTATTCTACGATGACAGAGTATCTGGAGCAGGGTAAGGTCTCTGCTGTTACCATCAAAGATACGAAAATTACTGCGAAACTGAGTAAAGAGAAGAGTGTCTTTACTTATGTAAACGATACGGTGATGATGAATCACCTGCAGGAAAATTATATCTATCCGCAGATGGAAGAAGGCAAGCTGACGGTAGAAGCACCGCCACCTAGCAAGGGCGGCATGGTGATGAGCATTCTGCCGACGCTGATTATGGTTCTGGCATTAGGATTTTTATTCTACATGATGATGAACCAGGGTGGAAACGGAAAGGCATTTTCCTTTGGTAAGAGTAAGGCCAGAATGTACAAGAAGGGTGAAGGCAGAGACATCACCTTTGATGACGTAGCAGGCTTAGACGAAGAAAAGGAAGAACTGGAAGAAGTTGTAGACTTCCTGAAAGATCCAAGAAAATATAACGAAGTCGGTGCAAGAATTCCGAAGGGTATCCTGTTAGTAGGTCCTCCGGGAACAGGTAAGACTTATGTTTCCAAAGCAACAGCCGGGGAAGCAGGGGTACCGTTCTTCACCATCAGTGGTTCTGACTTCGTTGAAATGTTCGTCGGCGTAGGTGCATCCCGTGTAAGAGACCTGTTTGATCAGGCAAAGAAAAATGCACCGTGTATCGTTTTCATCGATGAAATTGATGCAGTCGGACGTAAGAGAGGTGCGGGCCTTGGCGGCGGCAACGACGAAAGAGAACAGACATTAAACCAGCTGCTGGTAGAAATGGATGGTTTCGGTGAAAATTCCGGTATCATTATCCTGGCGGCAACCAACAGACCAGACGTATTAGACCCTGCGTTACTGAGACCGGGCAGATTTGACAGACAGATTGTCATCGGCATTCCGGACATCAAAGGCAGAGAAGAAATTATTAAAGTACATGCAAAGAATAAGCCGTTATCTGAAGAGGTATCTCCAAAGATTCTGGCTAGAAGAACACCAGGATTTACACCGGCTGACCTGGAAAACCTGCTGAATGAAGCAGCACTGATTACGGCAAGAAGAAACGGTCGTAAGATCAGAATGGCTGAAATTGAAGAAGCGGCGACAAAGGTTATGGCAGGCCCTGCAAAGAAGAGCAGAGTCATCAGTGACGAAGAAAGAAAACTGACAGCATACCACGAAGCTGGTCACGCTGTTGTGATGAGATCCTTACCAAAATCTGATCCGGTACATCAGATTACTATCATTCCAAGAGGCAGCGCAGGCGGTTTCACCATGTCCCTGCCTGAAAAGGACAGAGCATATGAAACCAAGAAGGGCATGATCAATGCAATCAAGCATCTGCTTGGCGGCCGCGTAGCGGAACAGCTGACATTGGATGATATCAGTACCGGCGCAAGCAACGATATCATGAGAGCTACAGAAATCGCTCGCGGTATGGTAACGAAGTACGGCTTCAGTGAAAAAATCGGTCCTGTAAACTACAGTGATTCCGATGAAATCTTCTTAGGAAAGGACTTCTCTACAAGAAAGAATTTCTCTGAAGGTGTTGCTGCTGAAATTGACCACGAAGTGAAGGCAATCATCGAAGCAGCATACGAGGATACTGTAAAGATCCTCACAGAAAACATGGATAAGCTGGAAAGAGTTGCACAGGCACTGTTAGAAGTAGAAACGTTAGACGGAGAACAGTTCGAAGCGTTATATACTGGAGAAATTGATGCTGAAGGCATGGCACAGAAGGTCCGCGAAAAGGATGCAGAAATCCAGAGAATCAATGAAGAAGAAGCAGCAGAATTCGCAAGACTCCGTAAGGAAGAAGAAGAAAGACTGGCTGCTGAACTTGCAAAATATGACGAAGACTATATGGCAGAAGATGAAGCATCTTTAGCGGCGGAAGCTAAGAATGAAGCTGAGGCTGAAGGTGAGACTGAAACTGCGGAGCTGGCAGAAGAAGTTAGCACTGAGTCTGATGCCGACACCAAATCTGATGTAGGACCGGAACCTGGTGATGCAGAGGAGAAAGAAGAAAAATAGAGGTAAAACATGAAGATAACTGTAAATGATTGCTTGAGTTTAGAAGCGTTCAGCCCTAGCATTCTGGCAGCTGGTAAAAGAAATATTGGAAACCGCGTGCGCTCTGTCTCTGTTATGGACGCAGACAACGTGGAGGCTGCGCTGCAGAGCAATGGTGTGAGAGAACAAATCGTGCTCACTTCATTCTACGGCATGGCTGGGAAAGAAAAAATGCAGTGTGAGGTTGTAAAGGGCTTTGCGAAAGCAGGCGTTAGCGCCCTGGCCGTATTCCATCTGGAAAATGGCTTGACCAGCGTCGGCAGTGAAGTTATCGAAACTGCAGAACAGGTTGGACTGCCTCTGATTGTAATTCCAAAAAACAATAAGGCTGAGTATGCAGATGCCATTGAACAGATTATGGATAAGCTGTTATATGGAGATAATTTCAAGAACAGCCTGATTAATAATACGATTTATCATTTGCTTAACTTTGAAAAGCATAAGACTTTCCAGGGAGCCCTCAGAGAAGCGGCTGTAAGCAATGAATTCCAGGTTATTCTGCTGTCAAAAGATTTTAATCCGATTCTTTCTGTCGAAACACGTCAGAAAGCAACGATTGCAGATGCTATCAGACTGGGAAAAGAACGCGACGTGGAAAAAGGCGGCGTGTACACCTTCATCGATGTAAACGGTGTATTGACCTATTGGGGACCAATCACTGTAAATAAGGAAAAGTATTTCCTGTTCATCGTTGATAACGAAGATAATTACTCTGCAGGTGAAATTACAAAGCTGGCAGAAATCATTGAACTGGCGATGGGCATGTGGAAGTACACACCGGAACGTGACCTTCGTGCAGAATTGATCAAAGCGTTAATCAGAGGGAATAAGTCTTTGGCATATTCACTGAAAGACGAAATGGAAATCAAGGCTGAGAACCTGCTGGGCGTGTTCTATGCAAAGGGTATTGAAAACAACCAGTGTAATAGCACGATTAGTGACTTCGAAAAGAAGGAACATATTGAGGTTATGCGAATTACGGAAGGTGAAGAAACCTACGGTATGATTCTGAAGGCTGGTGAAAAACCACTGGATGATGAAGGAACACAGAAGGCTGCCTGCTTGAAACTCTTTGAAAAATTAAAAGAAGGAAGCAAGACCGTAAGAATCTTCCATGCAACCGGCATTGACGGTATCGAAGGTGCAGGCGATGCTTTCCGTCTGATCAGCGAAACCTGGACCTTTGTGGAAAACGTATTCCCATATAAGCGTGTATTCACAAAGTATGAGCTTGCACTGGTATCTAACTGCATTAATCTGCAGGTACAGGGCGGCTATCTGAAAAAGAATTATATGGATCTGCTGGAACCGTTCCGCAAGGAAATGGGAGAAAACAAAGCGAAACAGCTGTTGGATACTTTGGAAACTTTCGTTTTGGATGCGGGCATGAACAGCGGAAAAACTTCAGAATTTATGGGAATTCATACTAATACTGTACAGTACAGATTAAAAAGAATTAACGAAGTTCTGGGTGCGGAAATCACTGGAAACCGAGTGATTCCTGGATTGACTATGGCTCTGGCACTGAAGAGACTGGACAGAGTTGTAAAATAAATATTGCAAATTGAACTGATAAGTAAGGAGAAAAAACAATGCTTTTAGCTTTTGACGTTGGTAACAGTAACATCGTACTTGGCGTATTTAAAGACGGAGAGTTAATCACCAACTGGAGAATCGAGACAGACCCTAGAAAGAGTGCCGATGAATATGGCATGCTGGTAAACCAGCTGTTTCAGTATGAAGGGCTGAAAACGACAGATGTAAAAGACGTTATTATTTCTACTGTAGTACCATCTGTGCTGTTTACGCTGCAGCACTTATCCATGAAGTACTTCAACAGACGTGCAATTACTGTAGAATCTGGTGTAAAGACCGGCCTGATTGTGAAATATGACAATCCAAAACAGGTAGGTGCTGACAGAATTGTAAATGCAGTTGCAGCGATCCATAAGTATGGTGGTCCTCTGATTGTCATTGACTTTGGTACAGCGACAACTTTCTGTGCAATCACAGATAAAGCAGAGTACCTGGGCGGTACCATTGCACCAGGTCTGAAGATTACATCAGATGCTTTGTTCGAAAAGACATCAAAACTGCCAAAGGTTGAACTGGAAGAACCGGGTCATACCATTTGTAAGAACACTATTCAGTCCATGCAGTCCGGCCTAGTATATGGTCACATGGGCATGGTTGATTACATAGTTCGCAACATGAAGAAAGAACTGTCCGCTATTTGCGGCGAGGACAAGAAGATTACTGTTGTTGCAACAGGTGGTTTATCCACTCTTATTGACGGTGGTGTAGACTGCATCGATGTAGTAGACAAGATGTTGACACTGGAAGGTCTGGAAATTATTTATCAGAAGAATAAGAAACCAGCGAAACCTTGTAAAGGAAAATAAACATGAAAAAAGAGCTGAAAATTGGAAACGTACAACTTGAGAATCCTTTTTTACTGGCTCCATTAGCAGGAATTACAGACGCTCCCACTCGCAAACTATGCCGCGAGATGGGAGCGGCTTTGGTATATTCTGAGATGGTCAGCGGCAAAGGATTATATTACAAAGATAAGAAGACAGATCAGCTATTGCATATCGATGAGGCAGAAAAACCGGTAGCATTCCAGGTTTTTGGCAGCGAACCGGACATTCTGGCTTATACGGCCCGTGAACTGGACAATCGTGACAATGTGATTTTAGACATTAACATGGGTTGCCCGGTGCCGAAAATTGTGAAGAACGGTGAAGGGTCTGCGCTGCTGAAAAATATAGATTTAATCTATGACCTGATTTGTGCCATGGTAAAGAATACGTCCAAACCGGTAACAGCGAAAATCCGAATCGGCTTTGATGAAAAGTCCATCTGTGCGGTAGAAGCTGCAAAAGCGATCGAAGCAGGCGGAGCTGCGGCAGTAGCAGTACATGGCAGAACCAGAGAACAGTATTACAGCGGAACGGCAGATTGGAGCCAGATTGCAGCGGTGAAGAACGCTGTCAGTATTCCTGTTATCGGCAACGGTGACGTAGTGGATGGTCCATCTGCCATGCGTATGTTTGACGAAACCGGATGTGATTTTATCATGGTTGGCAGAGGTGCATTGGGAAATCCTTGGATTTTCCGTGAACTGAATGCGGCATGGAGAGGAGAAGATCTTCCACCGAAACCGACCCGGGATGAGAAAAAAGAGATGATGAAACGCCACCTAAGTGATATCATGGCGCTAAAAGGAGAGTACGCCGCAGTCCGCGAAATGCGTAAGCATGTGGGCTGGTACTTAAAAGGGGAACATGGAAGCGCGGCTTTCAGGGGAAGAGTAAATCAAATTACAGACATTCAGGAGTTGTTGCAAGCGATAGGAGAGATGTAAGATGAGAAAGCAATTCAAAAAAGGAATCGTTATTGTTTTAGCACTTATGATGGTAATGGGAATGCTGCCGGCTACGGCATTTGCAGAGACGAAGCAGGAACCTAATTTCAACGGAGATGTTTCTTTAGACAATCCATATTGTAAGGAACTGGAATCTCTGGACAAGTTAGCGGATCTACCTCTGATTATGACAATTACAAGTAATGCGAACCCACTGGAAACTGCCGCTTTTGAACTGAATTTTGATAAAGAATGGCAGGAGTTTTCTGTGGAAACTTATGATGATTCCGCAGAAATGACTGCGATAATGGAACATATTTTAGCAAATCGTGCACCTGTTGTAGATGCATGGTGGGAGGATGAAATTGAGCCGGAAGAATATGTGGCGGCACTATTTGACGGATACACCGTTTCTCTTAATCTGGGAGAAGACTGTCACTGGACGGGAGAACTTTTTGACGGAGATATAACCAGTAACAAAGACATCATTCTGGAGTTTGAATTCGCAGTGGAGTTTCTCATAGAGATGTATAATATATTTGCAGAAGAACTCGGTGAGGAACCAATAACCTTAACGGAGGAAGAAATGCCACAGACCTATGAGGCGTTCATGCTCCTTATGACAAACGTATCTGGAGAAAAGCAGTATAACAGCTATGAGGAGGTACTGCGGGATCCAATCAACGAACTTACAGAAGCAGAAATTCAGGAAGCTCTTGCGGAACTTCGAAAATCTGATGAAGAATTAGCAGCGGCCAGAGCAGAAACTGAGGAATATCCAATTGGGATGTATATTTCCATGGTTTTATGTTGCGACTGCCCATGGATGGTTGAATACAGTATCTCACATCAGTATCTGGTTGAAAAAGACGGAAAACTAATTGAAGTTGATTGGCTTTATGAAGAAGAATTCATCGACGATGAAAATTTTCACCTATATGATGAGGTTGGAAAGACCGTTTACGGCAAAGACTTTGTACGGGAAATCTATGAAGGTGCAGATCAAAAGTATACAGGAAAGAAGTTCGCTTATGTAGGCAGCTATAATGAGGATGCAATCTGGACAGAAGATCCTGCGGGGGACTTTTCTGCGTATGCGTTGGACGAGTTTGTCCTGGATAAAGAATCTGAAATCTACGGTCTTGTATTACGTTATATCCTGGTAGAAGAGCCATTGGAACTGAAAGGGGAATCCGCTTATACAACAGGCTGTGGTAAGGACTTTGTGGTTACAGGAAATGGTGATTACAAAGACTTTGAGGATGTTCTGGTAGACGGTAAGACTGTGGATAAGGCATTCTACACTGTAGAAGAAGGCTCCACGATTGTTACCCTGAAGGCAGAATATATGGATACGTTAGATCCTGGTGAACATGTGGTACAAATAGTTTGGACATCGGGCATGGCAGAGCTGAAGTTTGTCATTGAAGAGAAACCGGTTGTCCCAGAAGAAGAGGATGAAAAAGAAATCATCTCACAGCCGGAGCCAAAGGGTGAGGGCGACAGCGCAAAAGCAGAAACGGTAAAGGAAGCAATAGCACCACAGACAGGTGATGATACGCCGGTTGGACTGTATGTACTGTTATTAGCAACAGCAGTTTGTGCCATTATCGTGTTGCTGATCTTGAAGAAAAGAAAAGATGAGTAATTTTTTGAAGAACCGCAAAGGATGCGGTTCTTCTTTGCATTAGGCTGAATTCTATGTTAGAATGGAAGAAATAAATATTGAGAGGTCGAAACTATGAAACAGAGAAGAAATTTATTATGCCTTATTATCGCAATAATGGCTTTATGTCTGCTTTCCGGTTGTGGCGGAAAGGGTGGCGAAACCACTCCTGAACCAAAAGATGAACCAGTAGGATATGTAAGTCCGCTGATTGGGGAAGAATCTGAAAAAGAATACCCTGCAAGACCGTTGGTTGTATCCATCGATAACGTAGGCGATGCAATTCCACAGTCCTGGATTTCTAAAGCAGACTTGGTTTATGAATTTCCTGTAGAAGGTCAGCAGAGCAGACTGAACGCAATTTACCACAGCGAATTCCCAGAAGAATTTGGTCCGATTAGAAGTACAAGACCATATTTCGTAGACCTGACTAGAGAATATAAGGGTATTTTCCTGGCTCACGGATGGAGCCCTGCGGCTAGAAGATATTTACAGAGTGATGTGGTTCCATATATCAACGCGATGACAAGCTCTTTAGACTTCTATCGTGTTGATGACAAAGAAGGTCCACACGATTCCTACATCAAATGGTCTGAAGTGAAATCAGCAATCAAAGAAGAAGGCTGGTGGAAAGAAAAACAGGATATCAAACCGTTTGCTTTCTTAGGAAAAGATGAACAGAGCGCAGGTGAAGCAGCTACATATATTGAAGTTGATTACGGTGCATCTGAATGTGAATATACTTACGATGCAGAAAAGAATCTGTACTACAGAAGTATCGATGGTGAACCATATGTAGACCATGAAACAGACAAACAGATTGCAGTTTCTAACGTACTGGTTCAGAACGTTACCAGCGAAGTTTTAGACAACAAAGGCAGATTGGAAATCGATATGTGTGCAGGCGGTGACGCAATGCTGTTTACAAACGGTAAGGTTGTTAAGGGCACATGGACAAGAGCAGATTTAGATTCCAGAACTGTATTTGTAGATGCAGAAGGTAAGGAGTTCAAATTAAGCGTAGGTTCCTCCTGGGTACAGGTTGCTGATCAGGACACATATGTTGAATACGAAGGTCCGGATGCAGAATAAACAGGTCTAATTCTATAAAAGCAGGCTATATAACATATTGAACAAAAAAACCCTCTCCGCCGAAGATACGGCGGAGGGGGTTTTGCATAAGGTGAGCAGTTTTACAATGGGGCCTAAATATGGTATACTAACAGAATAAACTCACTATTTTCAGAAAGGGGGAAGAAAATGGGGAAGATATTTGAGAACTTTTCAATCGACTTCGCAGTAGACGGAGGCATGTATTATACAGCTATCGCCAGATGGGTGTTTATTTTCCTTGCCTTGTTTATTCTGCTACGGTCGATTTATTCATTATTACGAACAAAAAACCCGTCAGAGGTATGGGGATATTGGCATTTTAACACGAGTGGAGGTCTTACCGACGCTTCCCAGAGTGCAATGAGTATTCCTATTAGCCATTGGGAAAATGTCATTGGCAGAGCCAAGAGCTGTGATATTGAGATGGAAGATGGTGGGATTTCCAGAAATCACGCAACACTCTGCAGAGACCACGAAGGTGTTTGGAGTATTACGGATTTAGGCTCCAGCAATGGAACCCTTGTCAACGGGCATAGGATTCGTCCATGGAGAAAGTTTGAAATTGAACCTGGCGACGAGATACAGCTGGGACGTGTGATATGTAATCTTTTTCCGGTCAGTCTTGAGGAACACCGTAATAATTTAGAAATGAGAAAAATGGATACCATGCTATTATCTCCATGGTCATCTTTGCTGGCATTGACAATCTTTCAGATTATGACATTGACGCAGCTAAATATTGCTTTAGGGGAAAGATTTGAACCATCTATTACTTTTGCGTTTGGTGGCTTATGCATTCTTATGTGGGCGTATATTTTGATTTTCCGTGCGCTTCGCAGAAAAGGCTTTGAGATGGAGTTTATTGCTTTTTTCCTATGTACATTGAGTTTGGCGGTCACTGCATCAAAGTATCCGGAATCTGTTTTTAAGCAGTTTGTTGCTATCGTAATAGGGATTGGTCTGTTTATCTTTATGTGCACATTCATGAGAAATCTGAATCGTGTAAAGGCGATTAAGCCATTTATGTATGCGGCGGCTACGGGTCTGCTGATTTTCAACCTGGCATTTGCTACCGTCAGATATGGTGCAGCCAACTGGGTTGAAATCGGAGGATTTACCTTCCAGCCGTCGGAAATTGTCAAACTGGCGTTTATCTGGGTAGGAGCAGCCTCGTTGAACGACTTGCTTGATAAGAAAAATTCATTGATTTTTATGATATTCTCTGGCTTCTGCTTCTGTTGCCTGGCGATTATGGGAGACTTTGGTACGGCAATTATTTTCTTTGTAACATTCCTGATTATCACCTTTCTTAGAAGCGGAGACTTCACGAAACTGATTCTGGTCGTAGGCGCAGCCTTTGTGGGCGGCCTGATGGTATTGAAGTTCTATTCCTATATTGCAGAGCGTTTTTCTGCCTGGGGAAATGTTTGGGAATATGCAGACAGCTTAGGTTATCAGCAGACCAGAACTATGTCTGCAGCAGCGAGCGGTGGACTGGTCGGTGTTGGAGCCGGTGACGGATGGCTGAATCAAATCGCAGCGGCAGATACGGATTTGGTTTTCGGTATGCTGATTGAAGAATGGGGACTGATTGTCGCAGTACTGGCGATACTGTCCATTATTACATTGGCTATTTTTGCCTATCGTTCTATCTTGTCGGGAAGATCTACCTTCTATACCATTGCAGCGTGTTCTGCAATGTCCATGTATTTATTCCAGACGATTTTGAACGTCTTTGGATCTGTAGATTTGTTCCCATTGACTGGTGTTACCTTCCCATTTGTATCCAATGGGGGAACAAGCATGATTGCATCCTGGGGCCTGCTGGCATATCTGAAAGCGGCAGATACCCGTCAGAATGCGAGTATTGCCATTAGCCTGTCTCCGAAGGGAATGCACCAGGTTCACAAAAAAGGAAGGGGGCGCAGATAATGAAAAAATTAGAAAAGCGAGCCATCCTTTGTTTACTGCTGGCAGCAGTGTTATTCCTGGGCGTAGGGATTTTTTGCTATCGCTTTGTGACCCAGGGTCCTGATTGGGCATTGTTCTATGCAAATCAAAGTATTTATGATGAAGGGCACTTGGCTAACGGTAATATTTATGATGTTGACGGAGATGTTCTGCTGGAAAGTGAAGAAGGGGAACTTTCTTACAATGATGATGAATACGTACGTCGCGGGACCCTTCATGCAGTAGGTGATATGAACGGAAATATTTCTACCGGTGCGCTCAGCGCGTTCCGTAGTGAAATCGTAGGCTATAGCCTGCTGACAGGAACCTACAGCCTTGGTGGCAAGGGTAATGATGTAACATTGACTATCGATGACGAAATCAGCAAAGCCGCCTATCTGGCACTAGGCAGCTATGATGGCTGTGTTGGCGTATATAATTATGAGACAGGAGAAATCCTGTGTATGGTCAGCTCTCCTGGATTTGATCCGGAATATCCACCGGAAAGCAGCGAAGAAGAATCCGGTATGTACCTGAATAAATTCCTATCTTCTCGCATGGTACCAGGTTCTATTTTCAAGACGGTTACCGCAGCAGCAATCTTGGAAACCTATGAGGATATAGAAGATTGGTCTTTTGTGTGTGATGGTGAGATGGAAATTAATGGTGAGAAGATTACCTGCACCTATGCACATGGAACTGTAGATTTAGAAGGTGCTGTAGCACATTCCTGTAATTGCGGATTTGGAGATCTGACCATTAAAATAGGCCATGAAACTATGGAAGAATATGTTGAAAAATTAGGATTGACGAAAGCCTATAACATAGATGGTATTGAAAATCTGGAGGGATCTTTTGAGTTCCCGGATGATGCTGATTTGAATCTGGCGTGGGCTGGAATCGGACAGTATAACGACGAATTAAATCCATGCTCTATGATGGTCTATATGGGTGCCGTTGCCAATGGAGGCGAGGCAGTAGAACCAAAGCTGAGACATTCTGCGATTTCCATGCCTTCAAAAACAAACAGATTTATTGAAGCAGAAACTGCAGAAAAACTGACAGGCATGATGAAATCTGCTGTAGAAGATACTTACGGTTCCTGGAGATTCCCGGGGCTGGACATTTATGCAAAATCCGGTACTGCAGAAGTGGCAGGTCGTGACCCTAACGCCATGTTTACGGGATTTATCAAAAATGAAAATGCACCTTATGCATTTATCGTCTGTGTGGAAGATGGAGGAACCGGTGCTGGTGTGGCGGCACCAATTGCAAATGAGGTGCTGCAGGTTGCAGTAGAAAGAGCGGGGGAGTAATGCATGAAATTAACCGTTTTGATGGATAATAACACATATATTGATCAATATTATCTGGGTGAACCGGCAGTCAGCTACTATATCGAAGATGGTGATGTGAGAATGCTGCTAGACTGTGGCTACTCTGATGCATTTATTCGAAATGCTGAGACTATGGGGATTGATTTATCAAAGCTGACGCATATTGTTTTTTCCCACGGTCACGATGATCATACGAGAGGTCTGCAGTTTCTTCATGAGCAGTTTGACCTGAGTAATATAGAAATTATTGCGCACCCGGATTGTTTCTTCCCGCGTGAAGAGGACGGAATTGGATTTGGAGCGCCTTATGCAGCTGAAGAGGTCAGAGTGTTTGCTAAATTACACTTAAGCGCAGAACCGATTTGGTTGACAGAACGACTGGGATACTTGGGACAGATTGCAGATAACTTTAACTTTGAAAAGCGTCGTCCAATCGGCAAGCGGAGCTGCTGCACGGACGGTAATTTTGGCTGGACTGACGACTACTGCTATGACGATACAGCTCTTGCTTATAAAACAGATGATGGTATCTTCCTCATCACAGGATGCTCTCACAGCGGCATCTGCAATATTGTAGAACAGGCAAAGAAACTTTGCGGGGATAATCGTATTGCGGGGATTTTAGGCGGTTTTCATTTATTTGATGTAGATGAGCGTCTGGAAAAGACCATTGATTACCTAGACAGCTGCAATATCCGTGATTTCTATCCATGCCACTGTGTTTCACTCAAGGCTAAAGCCAAGATGATGGAAAAGCTGGATGTGGAAGAAGTAGGAGTAGGGCTGAAGCTGGATATTTAGCTGATAAAATTACTAGAGAATAATATTTTTGTACAAAAGTGTATATGGAAATAGAGATGTTTACTTATTATTTTCCTATACGAATCAAAAAACAGAGAAAGTGTTAACATTCCGAAAAGGAACATTAACACTTTCTTTTAATTTTCAAAATAGTAGTAATTCAGCTACGCCCCATATCCAATCAGCACAGCTATCAACAGGAATACAACCTGTACTCCCAGCATGAACAGTTGCAGTGGAATGGACCATTTGAACCATTTTGGATAGCTGACTACAGTTACGCCAAGTGTAATCATCAGCAGTGGGTTTGTAGGATACAGCATATTTGTGAAACCGTCACCGAAACAGAATGCCTGCACAGCCATCTGTCTTGTCAGACCTACCAGGTCAGCCAGGGGAGCGATGATTGGAATCAGTAAGAACGCCTTTGCAGAACCGGAGCCGATGAAGAAGTTCAGGCCCAGAACCAGAAGGAAGATCATGACGATAGCACCGTAAGGACCCATAGAAGCAGCCGCTTCAGAAGCGTAATATAAGATTGTATCCATGATACCGCCGTTGGCAATGATCAGCTTTACGGACATAGCCATCATAATCAGCAGGGCAGATGGTGCGATACCGCCAACGCCAGCCACAAAGTCTTTGAAAATTTTTCCGCCATACTTAGAAGCTTTTGCCGCAATGAGGCCGCCCACTAAGAACAGGATTGCCATGACCGGCAGGGATACTGCAGACAGTGCAGGAATAAAGAAGCCGGCTACGATAAATGCGATAACCAGAACCAGTGCGCCTACGAAGATCTTTACTGTCTTGCCCAGGTACTGCTGGTTTGGCAGGTCTTCCATTTCACCGATGTTGGAATATAGGGAACGCTTTGCCAGGTCATCTGCATATACGGAAGAAGCTTCCGGGTTCTTTTCAATTTTCTTTGCATAACGCATCAGGTACATGTACAGGCACAGGTATGCAACGATAAAGAATACGATTCTGAATACGATGCCAGAGAACATTGGCAGGCCAGCCAGCTCCTGTGCAACACCCAATGTAAACGGATTCAGCGTTGCGGAGGAGAAACCGAAGCCTGCAGCCAGGGCACTCATACCCAGACCTGCCAGGGAGTCCCATCCCAGTGCATAGGATAACAAGATAACGATTGGAACCAGTGCAACCAGTTCTTCAAAGATGCCAAATACGGAACCAAATAACATGAAGAACAGAATCAGCACGCCCATCAGCTTGTACTTGGAATCCTGGTAACGTCTTACTAAACCAGTCATGATGTACTGCAGCATGCCGCTCTTGTCCAGCACTGCAAAAGTACCGCCGATGATGAAGATGAACAGAATGATAGAAATGACTGTTACCGCATCGGAGCTTACGAACACCTCAAAAGGCGCTGTGAACCATCTCCAGACTGGGTAGCCGCCGTCTCCTGTGAACTGGAAGGTGCCGGGGATGATGCTTTCTTTGCCGTCAACCATTGTCTTCTCAAAGGCACCGCCAGGGATAATATAAGTCAGAATGCCTGCCGCCATCATCAGGCCAAACAGGATGGCAACAGAAGAGAAGAAGGCTTTCTTACTAATCTGAATGCCAGTATTGCTATTGTTATTTTCCATTTCTTTTATACCTTTCTAAAAATCAAAATGCCCCACCATTCTATCATAGAAAAGTTAAATATGATATACTCTTTATTAAGAATTTTGTAAGATTTATGATAAAGATTTTGTAATATTTACGGGGTATCATGGTTTTGTAAACAGGAAAGGAGACCAGGAATGAACATACTAGTTTGTGACGACGACAGAGAAATTGCTGGGGCAATCGAAATCTACTTGCGCAATGAGGGGTATACGGTGTTGAAAGCCTTTGATGGCGTAGAGGCGCTGCAGGTGGTGCGCAGCCAGCCAATCCATTTGATTATCATGGATGTAATGATGCCGAAGATGGACGGGGTGCAGGCTACCATGAAGATTAGAGAAGAGAAAAACATACCGATTATCATGCTCTCTGCCAAGTCGGAAGACTATGATAAAATCACAGGCCTTAACGTGGGTGCAGACGACTACGTCACAAAACCCTTCAATCCTCTGGAGTTAATCGCCAGAGTGAAATCTCAGCTGAGAAGATATGTGAACCTGGGCAGCCTGGAGCAGAAAAGCAGCGTTTACAAAACAGGGGGACTGGAAGTGGACGACGAAGAAAAGATGGTTCGGGTGGATGGCGAAACGGTGCCGATGACGCCAATTGAATTCGGCATTTTACGTTTTTTGACCGAAAACGCCGGCAAAGTCTTTTCTATGGAGCAGATTTACGAAAACGTGTGGAACGAGCCGGCTTACAACCCGGAAAATACCGTGGCCGTACATATCAGACGCATCCGTGAAAAGATTGAAATCAATCCGAAAAATCCGAAATATTTAAAGGTGGTGTGGGGAATTGGATACAAAATTGAGAAATTATGATGGGGCAAAGAAGTTTAGCTGCTTCTTGAGCGGATTACTGTTTATAGCGGCAGGGACGCTGCTCTTTGACCGAATTTGTAAAATTTTCTATATTTATGATTTAGAAAACTTTTTGAGGTGGGGAACCGAGGAGCTCGGTATTCGCGAGCCTTCTGCAGACGGACTGTCAGCAATGAACGTGATGCTGTCAGAAAGCTGGAAAGGCACATTGTTTTATGGTGCGATTGTCATAGCAACGCTTGCCCTTTGCATCTGGCTGACAGGTAAGAAACTGAGTTGGTTTGATAAGATTTTTTTCGAAATACAAGCAGTTCTGTTTTCACTGGCGGCAACTGGTTTTGCCGGCATGTTTGTGATTCATATTGACTGCCTGGACCGCGGGAAGTGGTATGATACGCTGACAGGTTTCCTATGGCATGATAAGAAAGACCAGCAGATTTTTTACGAGTATCGTGGGGGGCACTCCAGTTTTGAACCCAAGTGGCTGGAAGATTTCTTTGCTTATGTGGCAACGGCGGTTTTATTGACAATCTGCTTGCTGTTCCTCCTCTCCTGGATCAAAAAAATCAAAGCTCATTGTTTCTGGCGTTACACTTTGATTGGATGGCTGGTAATGGGTATCCGCGATGCCATCCGCGAAAGCCACGGTGTAAATGGTAAAATCATTGGCATCCTGGTTCTTGGTGCCGTTTTGTCTGCAACCTGGATTGGCCTTATCGCCGTGCTGGTGTTCATTATCTTCTTCGTGCCTCGTCAGATTCAGAAGTACAAAGCCATCCGCGATGGTGTAGCAGAAGTAAAAGCTGGAATCTTAGACAAGAAAATCAGCACCCTGCGTCCTGGCGAAAAACCGGGCGAGCTGGACAGATTGGCTAATGATATCAACGCCATTTCCGAGGCGACTTCTATTGCTGTTGCCAACGAGCTGAAGAACCAGCGCATGAAAACAGATCTGATTTCCAACGTGTCTCACGACCTGAAGACGCCGTTGACGTCTATGGTTTCCTATGTGGATCTGCTGAAAACGGAAGGTCTGAATAGTGAGAACGCACCGAAATATCTGGATATCATCGACGAAAAGACCCGTCGCCTGCAGAAGCTGACGGAAGACCTGTTTGAGGCGGCCAAAGCTTCCAGTGGTTCCATTCCGGTCAACATCGAGTATATTGAACTGGAGGCTATTGTACAGCAG
>JAZUBY010000022.1:0-18580 GCA_045638885.1 Emergencia sp.
ATCGTGACCCGTCACGAACAGGGCTGGGTAGATGTGATCATGGATGACGTAGATGAAATCTTCAAGCTGGCAGCTGAAAAGAAGGCAGCAAAGGAATCCATCTCCATCGCTTACCACGGTAACATTGTAGACCTGTTAGAAGCAGCTGTAGAAAAAGACTTCCATATCGAACTGCTGTCTGACCAGACATCCTGCCACAACGTATACAACGGCGGTTACTGTCCTGTTGGCATGAGCTTCGAAGAAAGAACAAGACTGTTAGGCGAAGACAGAGACAAGTTTGTAGAAGAAGTTGATAAGACATTACACAGACATTACAAGGCAATCAAGGCATTATCCGATAAGGGAACTTACTTCTTTGACTATGGTAACTCCTTCATGAAGGCAATGTACGACGCAGGCGTTAAGGAAATCTCCAAGAACGGCTACGATGACAAAGATGGTTTCATCTGGCCTTCTTATGTAGAAGACATCATGGGTCCTGTACTGTTTGACTATGGTTATGGTCCATTCAGATGGGTTTGCTTATCCGGTAAGCCAGAAGATCTGGACTTAACAGACAAGACTGCTATGGACTGCATCGACCCAACAAGAAGAGCTCAGGACAGAGATAACTGGGTATGGATCAGAGATGCAAAAGAAAACAAGCTGGTTGTAGGTACACAGGCTAGAATCCTGTACCAGGATGCTGAAGGCAGAACTAACATCGCGTTAGCATTCAACAAGCTGGTTAGAGAAGGCAAGTGCGGCCCTATCATGATGGGTAGAGACCACCACGACGTATCCGGTACAGACTCTCCATTTAGAGAAACTTCTAACATCAAGGACGGTTCCAACGTAATGGCAGATATGGCTGTACAGTGCTTCGCTGGTAACGCTGCAAGAGGTATGTCCTTATGCGCATTACATAACGGCGGCGGCGTAGGTATTGGTAAGTCTGTAAACGGCGGTTTCGGTCTGTTACTGGACGGTTCCGAAAGAACTGACGAAATCATCAAGTCCGCAATGATGTGGGACGTAATGGGCGGCGTTGCTAGAAGAAACTGGGCTAGAAACGAAAACGCTCTGTCTACTTCCGTAGAATACAACAAGAACTATGCTGGTAAGGGACATATCACAATTCCATTCCTGGCAGATGAAGACTTAGTAGAAAAGACAGTAGATCAGTTCGTAAAATAAGATGACAATGTGCAGGGCTGATTCTCTATAGAGGCAGCCCTGTTACTGACTGTAAAGGAGATCAATACATGGCGACTTTATTAGTAAAAAATATCGGCGTGCTGCAGACACCAGTTGGAAGCTTTAGCCATAAGGGTGAGCAGCAGGGCGAAAACCTGAAATTAAAAGATGCAGCAATCTTAATCGAAGATGGCATCATCAAAGAAATCACAGCTGACGGACAGGTTCCTGCAGGTGGTGAAGATGCCGATATGATTGTGGACGCAGAAGGCAAGCTGGTAACACCAGGTTTAGTTGACGGACATACACACATGATTTTCGGTGGATACAGACAGCACGAAATCCCAATGAAAATCAAGGGTGCAACTTATCTGGACATCCTGAAAGCAGGCGGCGGTATTCTGGATACAGTAAGAAAAACAAGGGCTGCAAGCTTTGATGAATTATATGGAAAGACAGAAGGTTTCTTAGATGAAATGCTGGGTATGGGCGTAACAACTTGCGAAGCAAAGAGCGGTTACGGTCTGGACCTGGAAACTGAAGTTAAGATGCTGGAAGTTCTGAAAAAGTTAAACGAAGATCATCCGGTTGATGTGGTAACTACTTTCATGGGTGCTCATGCGATTCCGGAAGATTATAAGACAATGGAAAACGGTGCAGATAAGTTCATCGAACTGCTTTGTGAAGAAATGCTACCTTACGTAAAAGAACACGGCCTGGCAGATTACGCAGATATCTTCTGCGAAGAAGGTGTGTTTGATGCACCACAGAGCCAGAAGTACTTGGAAAAAGCGAAGGAACTGGGCTTCAAGCTGAGAATTCATGCTGACGAAATCGAACCGATGGGTGGCAGCGTATTAGCTGGAGAAATCGGTGCAGTTTCTGCAGAACATTTAATCGCTATTGACCAGGCTGGCCTGGAATCCATGGCAAAGGCTGGTGTAACAGCAATGTGTCTGCCTGCAACTTCTTTCAATCTGGGTGTAAGCTTTGCACCGGCAAGAAAGATGATTGATATGGGTATTCCGGTAGCGACAGCTTCCGACTTTAACCCTGGCTCCTGCCCTTCCCTGAACCTGCAGTTTGTTATGAATCTGGCATGCTTAAGATACAAGCTGTTGCCAGAAGAAATCCTGACTGCAGTGACCATCAACCCTGCATGTGCTTTAGGCATGGGCGATAAAGTTGGTACACTGGAAGTTGGCAAGCAGGGAGACCTGGTAATCTGGGATGCGCCTGATATGGACTTCTTATGTTACCGTTTCGGTTCTAACTTAGCGTTACAGACAATCAAGAAAGGAATGTTAGTATAATGAAATTAATTGATATGCAAGTAAAAGATTATTTAGATCTGTTAAAGTCCGATGCACCTGCTCCAGGTGGCGGCAGTGTATCTGCACTGGCTGGCGCACAGGGTGTTGGCCTGTTCATGATGGTTGCTGACCTGACATTAGGCAAAGAAAAATATGCTGATTTCCAGGAAATCTGCGCAGAAGCAAAGGAAAAAGGCGTGGCTCTGTACGAAGAACTGGTTGAATCTATCGATAAGGACACAGACGCATTCAACCTGATTGCAGATGCATTCAAGATGCCAAAAGAAACAGACGAAGAAAAGGCTGCAAGAAGAAAGGCAATCGCTGACGGTACACTGGTTGCTACACAGGTTCCTTTCAGAACAATGCAGCTGGGTTACGAAGGCCTGATGATCGCAAAGGAAATGATCGGCAAGTCCAACCCTAACGCAGCAAGTGACTTAGGCGTTGCAATCCTGAACCTGACTGCATGTATCAAGGGTGCATGGCTGAACGTTATGATCAACCTGCCAGGCGTAAAGGATGAAGAAAAGGCTGCATACTACAGTGCAGAAGGTAAGAAGATGTACGACGAAGCAGACGCCATCGCAAGCGGTCTGTATGAATCCGTGGCAGCTTCCCTGTAAGTTTTGAACAAATTATTTTTAGATAAATAAAAAGGAGAATAAAACAATGGCACAGATTATTGAAAGTATTCCTAACATTTCCGAAGGTAGAAGACCAGAAGTCATCGAAGCATGTGTAGACCAGATTAGAACAACTCCAGGCTGCACACTGTTAAACTACAGCTCCGATGAATCCCACAACAGAACAGTAATCACTTACATCGGCGACGCAAAAGGCGTTGAAGAAGCAAGTGTAAAATTAGTAAAGAAGGCTGCTGAATTAATCGACTTAACACAGCACGTTGGTGAACACCCAAGAATGGGCGCTGTAGACGTAATGCCTTTCTTAGCAATCAAAGACTGCACAGTAGAAGATTGTATCGAATTATCCAAGGTTGTTGGTAAGAGAATTGCAGAAGAAGCTGGCGTTCCAGTATTCTTATATGAACACTCTGCACAGACTCCTGACAGACAGAACCTGGTTAAAATCAGAAAGGGTCAGTTCGAAGGCATGGCTGAAAAGGTACAGGAACCTGAATGGGAACCAGATTTCGGCGGCAGAAAGATTCACCCAACTGCAGGTGTTATGGCAGTAGGCGCAAGACCACCGCTAGTAGCATACAACCTGAACCTGAACACTGAAAACGTAGAAGTTGCAAAGAACATCGCGAAGATTATCAGAGAAAGAGATGGCGGTCTGAACTGCGTTAAGGCTATGGGCTTTGATATCGAAGATGAAAAGACTGGTAAGAAGTACGCACAGGTATCCATCAACATGACAAACTTCGAACAGACTCCACTGTACAGAGTAACAGAAATGGTTAAGTCCGAAGCAGCAAGATACGGCGTTGTTGTAACTGGTACAGAAATCATCGGCCTGTGCCCAATGAAGGCATTAATTGACTCCGCAGAATACTATCTGCAGATCACAGACTTCGACTTCCACAACCAGGTATTAGAAAACCACATTTTATAATCTTTGATTGATAATAAGGAGTAACATCAAATGACAGGCAGTCAGAACTTCATCAATGTCTCTTCCCTTACTGACGAGCTGGTAGATATTATACGAGACCGTATTCTGAAAGGGGAATATAAGATTGGTGAAAAGATCAAAGAAAATCAAATCGCGACGGAATTCAAGGTAAGCAGAACTCCAATTAGAGAAGCCTTTAAACAGTTAGAGAATGAAGGCTTGATTGACTATATTCCAAATCGAGGCTGTTTTGCAAAGGGTTTTACCAGACAGGATATTGAAGATATCTATGCTGTGAGAAAGGCTTTGGAGATTATGGCCGTTGAATGGGCAGTCAGCCGTATTTCTGATGAGCAGATTCAGGCGTTACAGGAGCAAAGCGAACTGATGGAATTTTATACAGTGAAGAAAGATAGTGATAAGGTCTTGGAACTGAATTCTGCCTATCATGACATTATCTATGATGCAGCCGGAAGCCGGTTTATGGCACAGATTCTGCGTTCTTACAAAGAATATATAGAGCAGACACGAAAGGTGATACTCTATGAGCAGGCTTATCTGGAGGAAATTTTAAAGGAACATAAAGCTGTCTTAGCTGCGATTATAGACCGAGATGTTGAAGGTGCGAAAAAGGCAATGGCAGAACACTTAGAGATGTCCCAACGCCGCGCAAAGCTCCAGTATAACATGGATGAATAAACTATAAAAAAAGAGCCGCATTTATTGCGGCTCTTTTGCATATACGAGTTCTAAATGATCCCCATCTTCGAGAATAAATTTATCAATTTCTTTTGTTTTCATTTTTCCATTCACAGAATACTGCCATGCACAAGTCTTGTAAGTAACATGATTGATGACGTTGTGAATACCTTCCAAAGTGGAATAGGTAGTATCTACAAGAACAGAAACATCGTTGACATTACCATATAATTCTACGACCTCTAAAACGGAAGATTCTTCCTCTACACGGAAAGACTGATCCTTTAAATCGGCAGCTTTTCCTGGATAGTCAATGGAAATAGTAATTTCAATAGGATCTACCGTTGGTGTCTCTTGCGCCTCCTGGCTGCTGCAACCACACAAACCCAGGACCAGAAGAAGCGTCAGTAAGAAGAAAAAATGAACTTTTGTAATTTTCTTTTTCATCGATATCCCTCACAATCTTTTCATAGTATCACACGATTTTCATATTTTATAATTGCATAGAAAACAGTAAATCACACATTTCATCAGCAGCGGCTTCGTCGGCATCATATACAATGCAGCCATCTAAGATTGTCATGTCAGCATGCATGCTGGCAAAACGTTCGACGCTGCTGTTTAGTGGATTTTCGCTGAATACAACAAAATCAGCGCGTTTTCCTTTTTCGATGGAGCCTAACATCTTGGAGAGACCTAAGATTTCAGCAGCTTCCATGGTTAATGCCTGAATTGCTTCTTCCACCGTATTCATCTGGCAGATGAAATTTTCATCCCATATATCTGTTGCACGAGTGGATAAATAAGTATCTTCGTAATCTGCAGACGGTTCGAAGCGGGAAGCCAATACCAGTGTTGTATTTCGATAGCCTTTTTCACGAAGTAATGCAAAGGATTTCTCTGCTTTTTCAAAAGATGTTTTGTCTTTTGCATCGAGATGTATATTATATCCATGTTCTGCAAGACTGAGACAGATGGAATTCAAAGCATCTTGAGAGAATACAGCTTCTCCTGTATCTTCTCGGATTTCCAGTTTTGCGAAATCTGCAGTGATCAGATTATCCAGTTCGATACAGCTGGTTCTGGCTGCAGCCAGTCTTCGAAGAATCATCTGTGGCGGGAAAGGACGATTTACAAAAGTACTGCCATGGAACCTTTGCATAATATCTCCTTCGCCTTCGCCGATGGAGCTCAGAATGTTATCCAAATATACATCTGTAAAACAATCTGGCGCAGATAGATTAAAAATAGAGGTAAAACCCTTGTCCGCCATGTCTTCCCCATGCTTTTTCCATGCTTTTTCCAAATTGTCCAAAGGCAATGGAGATAATACATTTAGGACAAAGTTTGATGTAACATAATCCACATCCTCCTTTTCGGCAACGCTGCGGACAATTGCTGCGGCAGCGGAGTTAAGCCAGATGTGATGGCCGCTTTCGCCAAGAAGTAGGATTGGTCTGCGACGGTCAATTTCGTCTAAGGCTGCCTGTGCAGCTTCTGCGCTGTTATAGCGTTCTAGAATTCTTTCGTGGAAACCATATCCAAAAATCACGTCATATTCACACTCATCAGCATAGTCAGCTAAAATATCTAAAATTGGCTCTACATCCCATTCGTTATTGATTTTGAGATAGGATTCATCGAAAGCCGTGAGAACCGGTGAGCTGTGAACATCGATAAAGCCCGGAAACAAGTAACGGTTATTTAGGTCCACAATCTCTGTTTCATCTGAGACGATATCTGACATAGCCTCAAAATCACCAACAGCCATAATCTCAGTATCTTTACATGCAACTGCAGTTGCCCATGGATATTCCGGATCCTGTGTATATACATGCCCGTTCATATAAACGATGTCAGCAGATATCTTTTTCTCCAAAAAGCCAAACGCCATAGTCTACCTCCTGTTTTTCGATAAATCTATTGTATCACAAATTCAAAATATGGTAAACTTCTCATATGAAGATTGAAACATATGAAAAAGAAATAAAAGTAGCAGACTATATTGAAGGTTATGTGTGCGTAGAAGAATTTTTAGAAATGTGCAAAGCCTGTGAAAACTATGACCGAAAATGGTCCTGCCCTTCCTATGACTTTGATCCGGTAGAAGACTATTGGAAAAAGTTTGAAACATTAAGAGTCGTTGGAAAAAAGATGTTTTTAGAAGAAGGAGAAAAAGAAAACTGGCAGGAACGCGTGGGTCAGGTACAAGATGCTTTGACCGCAGAGCTCTTTGAGAGAGAACTGCAAATTCCAGGAAGCCAGTCTTTGTCTGCAGGCAGCTGTCGCATTTGCGGACAGAATAACTGCGCAAGAAAAAGAGGAGAACCTTGCAGGTTCCCCGATAAATTAAGATATTCTATTGAATCTCTCGGCGGTAATGTAGGTCTCACCTGCACGAAACTTCTTGGCGTGCCTCTCCAGTGGATGGAAGAAGGGAAGGTGCCAGACTATTTCGTTTTAGTGGGAGGGCTCCTCTATTAGGTTCTCCTAACGAGGAACGATGTCCCCTACACCTTCTAAAATCAGGCGTGGTCTGTAAGGGAATAAATCCACTTCATCACGACTGGTAATCCCGGAAAGTACCAGGATTGGGTCCATACCGGATTCTACACCGCCTACAATGTCTGTATCCATACGGTCACCAATCATTGCCGCTTCTTCTGAGTGGATACCCAACATACGCAGCCCGGTACGCATCATCAAAGGGTTTGGCTTACCAACGAAGTAAGCCTGTTTTCCTGTGGCCATTTCGATTGGAGAAATTAAAGCCCTACAGGCAGGAATAATGCCGCGGTTGGAAGGACCTGTCATATCAAAATTTGTACCGATTAATTTGGAGCCGTTACGTACCAGCGTGACGGCTTTGCATATTGCATCGTAATTATAGTTTGGCGTTTCACCTACAATAACATATTCTGGATTTTTATCGGTAATATTGATACCGTGCTGATATAAAGCGCCAACCAGTCCGGGATCACCGATGACATAAGCACTTGGATCATTTGCCTGCTCACTGACAAACTTAGCGGTGGCCAGTGCGCTAGTGTAAAAATGGTTTTCTTCGATGTCCAAACCCATACCTTGCAGCTTCAGTCGCAGTTCTGCCGGAGTCTGGCTGCTGTTATTCGTCAGGAATAAGTATTCTTTATTTTCTCTATGCAGCCATTCTACGAATTCTTTCACGCCGGGAAGCAGTCTTCCTCCCCAGTAGATAACGCCATCCATATCACAGATGAAGCCTTTTTTTGATCTTAATTTTTCCATATATTTATCATCTCCTTTTGAAGTTATTTACCAATCTACCGCTATTATAACGGGATATCTTTTTTATTTATACCCCATTTTTGTTAAGTTTACGTAAATTCTTTTGCAATAAAAAAAGAGCGTGGATTTCCACGCTCTTATAAGTCTTATTTCTTTGTCTTGTTTCCGGATAAAGCAATTGCTAACAGAATGAAGTAATATGCAATCAGACATCCTAATGTCAGGAATGCAAAGGCTGTAGACTTTGGCGCCATACCAACCAAAATTAACAGTGGGATAGCCAGAAGAATTGCACAGCTGGATCCCAGTACCAGATTGTTACCCGCAGGGGTTCTCATCTGCGGATCCAGTTCACGAAGCAGAAGTACACCGGAACTAATAGTACCAGTCATCATACCAAACATGGAAACCAGACCTTCGTAGTAATAACCCGGATAAACCTTGCGGCATACGAAGCGGAGATGAACTAATGTACCGATAGCACCTAATGTAATCATCAGAACGAAAGGTAAAATTAATCCGGATAAATCTTCCATATCGATGCAAGCAAGACCGGCAACAATCATTACGTCGAAGGCAAGGCCTGAAAGTCTGCTCAACAGATAGTTATTCTGATATTGTCTGTTCATCAGTTTTACTTTACGCAGGTGGGATAATACAAATCTGCCGCCCATTGCCAGCGCAGAACCGATGATAAAGTTAAATCCCCAAAGAAGCGGATTTAACGTAGCTGCAGCATCAGCGGAAATCATGGAAATACCGGAAGTTGCGCCCCAGGTTACCAGATATGTAATTCCATAGACTACCAATACCAGAGCAGCCTGCACAGAGAATTTATCTAAAGACTCTGCAACAGGGATTTCATTTTCATCCTGGAAGGTATCGATGGTAACAGATCCGCTAATCTCGTCATGGTCTGTTCGTTTCAGTTTACCTGCTTTGACCAGCAGATTAATGTAGAAAACACCGACGATGCATGCGCAGATGTAACCGGTTGCAGCAATTGCAAGACCGAAAGACTGGCCGCCAGCGAATCCTAATGCCTCATAAGTAGCACCGATGTTATTTGCCTGTCCGGGACCCTGACCAAAGCCCATTGGCAGAAGAATGCCAGCTGCTTTAAACATGTCTGGCTTGATGGTAAAGGCTAATCCCAGGGAAATCAGTAAGCCGATGGTTCCCTGCACCATATAGGTGCTAACGATGATCGCGCCACTCTTCACGCCGATATGCTTCCCGGCTTCCAGATTGTTGTCTTCTGGTGTTCTAAGAGACATGGCAATAAAACCAATCGCGATGGCATGATAAGTTAACATTTCAAAATACTCTACGTTAACCTGAATGAAACCGACAAACTTGCCAAACAGCATGATGAACCCTGCTAAAACAGCTGTTGGAATCATAGCATTGCGAATGAATGCAATTTTTCTTCTCATAACATTTGCTAGCAGAATGACCGCAGCAACAATTGCAATCTGTATAATCGGGCTCCAAAGCCCTGTGTTCATTGATGAATAATCCATAAGTTACAGTTGTTCTCCTTTCGCTAGTTTATAGAGATATAAATATTTTAGTGCGCAGAGCATGAGGTCGCCTTTGATTTCATAGTGCGCAGCATCTTTTCCATAGTTCATAATCATGAAATTTCTTGAAAAAATATCTAACCCCAGCATATCTTCAAAGAAGAAAGTATGGCCACAGCATTCGACACGGTCTAAATATGCTGTTAACGTGCCTTGCTCTGTTTTTCTAAATTGATGATTTTCATCGATATCAAACAGTGTAACCTCGTCAGAAAATAACGGGGCTTCAGGTGTAGTCTCTTTTGCAGTTTCAAAACACTGACGAAGTTGTCCCTGTTGCCATAAATCCCATTCCGTAATAGAATGTTTCTTCCCTTCTTTATCAATTAATTCCCCGTAAACTGTGTAAGTAAAATGTGCTCCACAGCTACAGGATATAGAAGTATCATCACTCTTTAATGTGTCAATCTGACCACACTGCGGACAAATAAACAAGGTAGACTCCATGCCTAGTGCCAAATGTTTTCCTTTGTACGGAACAGGTTCTTTCGCCTGGGTTGCATATGCATCTTCCTGAAGATCTCTTACAATCAGAGCATTTACTTCTTCCTCTGTCATCGCTTTTAACTCTTCTGAAGAGTATACACCGGCTACAACGCCGCGGATTTTTCCTTTACGTAATGTAGTGCTCCATCTTGGCTGGGTAAAATAGCCACCTTCCAATCGATAGGTTACTAGAGCACTGCCGGAACGTTTTACCATCTTACCTGTAGATGGAAGAATATTGCAGGTTAAACCGTTAAAAGAGCGGGCACCTTCTGCGAAGATACAGATATTATGACCTGCTCTTGCCGTACGAAGAATCTCCGCTACGGTTTTGACTTCCACTTTTCCCTTCATTCGAATAATCGGTTTTAGGAAATGCATGAGGAACCAGCTGCCGAAGCCCTTTCTCAAAATGTGCTCACTTGCCACAAAGTACATGTGCTTTGGAAATGCAGAACCGACCAACACCGGGTCCAGCTCCATATTGTGATTGGCCAAAACGATGTAAGGTTCTTCCGTCGGATTAACAACAGGACATTCGTAGTTAAACCATTTGCAAAAGATAGGTTTTACGATTTTACGTCCATACTTATAGAAAAGTTTATGTCTTTTAATTTCGTTCATTGTTCTCTCCTAACTAATAGGGTATACATACCTTACCCCCAATTATACCATTTTTCGACGGAATATGGCAAGAATTCTGGGCAAAAAATGGGTGAAGCCTCCGCGGCAAAGCGGAGGCTTCAATGTGTGTAGGATTGGGTTGTATGGTGGGGGTCGCAATTGCGACCGACTTGTACAAAAGTACAAGCATACAGTATACAAGATAACATAGAAATGTAACTCTGTGTAACAGTTTTCAAATTCAGCAGTTTTTATTACAAATTTAGACAAAATGTGATACAATGAATGTAGACTATTTGGAGGAATTGACATGTTTAGAATTGGAATTTGCGAAGATGAAAAAAAAGAGCGGAATATAATTATGGAGAAAGCAGAAGCATTTTTCGAAAAGGAAAATCTGCACTACTCCATACAGACTTATAGCAGCGGAGAAGCTATCTTAGCAGAGATAGAGGAAGAAGCCGCTGTTTTTGATTTGATTTTAATGGATATTCATTTGGGAACAACCAATGGATTTGAAACAGCAGTGAAAATCCGGGAATTAAATCCCCAGGTACCGATTGCCTTTCTTACAGCTTGCAGAGATTACGCGGTGGAAAGTTATGATATAGGTGCTGTGGGGTATTTACTGAAGCCGTTACAGGAGGAAAAGCTGTTTGCTTTGTTCTCGAGGCTGACAAAGGATGAAAGACCGAGAAGCTTATCGATAAAACAGAGGGGAAGAGTGCGGAACCTGGACTACAGAGAAATTCGCTACCTGGAAAGCAGCGGACACCGCGTGATGATTCATTTAGTAGATGGGAGCAAAGAAACCATCTACGCCAAATTGGATGAATTGGAAGCGCGTATGAGGGATGACCGGTTTGTACGCTGTCACAAAAGCTTTTTGGTAAATATGGATTATGTGAAGGAAGCCATCAAAGACTTTACGATAGAAGGCGGTGATATTGTACCAATCCGTACCCATGGAAGAAGAGATATCATCAAAGTCTACCAAGAGCATTTTGAAAAAAAGCAAAAGGGAGGGCTTTCTCGCTAAAATATGAAAATAAAAATCGGACCTGGCACTGTCAGGTCCGATTTTGTAATTTATGAAACTATTTTACGTATACCTTTGGCAGTCTCTGACCAAATGCGCAACAGATTTCATAGTTGATAGTACCTGTTGCTTTTGCGATGTCTTCTGCGGATACTTCGTGTACGCCGTCAGAACCCATTACGATAACTTCGTCGCCAACCTTTACGTCAGGAACTTCGGAAACGTCAACCATGCACTGGTCCATACAGATGTTGCCTGCGATTGGACACAGAACGCCGTTTACGATAACTTTTGCGTGTGCAGAGTATGGACGAGGATAACCGTCAGCATAACCTAAAGCCAGTGTCGCGATTCTTGCAGGCTTTTCGGAGATATACTTTCTGCCGTAACCTACGGAGAAGTTTGCAGGAACGTCCTTTAAGTGGATGATGTTTGCCTTTACGCTCATTGCAGGCTTGATGTGCAGGCCGTCTCTGTCTACTTCGTCAGATGGGTACTGTCCGTACAGGATGATACCAGGACGAACTGTATCAAAGTGAATTGTAGGCAGTTCCATAATGGAAGCACTGTTTGCTAATGTCTTCTTTGGAACTTCGATACCAGCAGCTACTAATGCATCGTAGAACTTGTTGAACTGGTCTTCCTGATAGTGGGAATAAGTCTTGTCTGCAGCATCTGCTGTGGACATGTGGGAGAATAAGCCTTTGATCTTGAAGTTAGGCAGCTGTGCAATCTTCTTTACATCGAATACTGCGTTTTCCAGATCGTCAGCCAGGTAACCGATTCTACCCATGCCGGAGTCAACTGCGATGAAACCTTCTACAACTTTGCCAGCTGCAGCTGCGGCATCACTGATTGCCTTTGCGTTAGTTGCATCACATACAACTGGAGTGATGTCGTATTTGATAATGGTGTCAGCATACATATCAGGAGTCAGACCTAACATGATGATTTCTTCTGTAGCGCCCGCTTCTCTCAGTGTAACTGCTTCCTGCAGTGTAGCGATAGCGAAAGTCTTCACGCCGTTCTGTCTTAATACTTCTGCAACCATAACTGCGCCGTGACCATAAGCGTCAGCCTTGATAACGCCGATTAAAGGTCTGTCGCCAGCCTTTGCCTGAATGTTCTTAATGTTGTAGTCTAAATTGCTTAAGTTTACTTCGACCCATGCCGGTCTAATTGCGTCTTTATACATGTCTGAAACCTCTTTCCTATATATCTTTTAAAAAATTTCCTACCTTACATTTTAGCACAATAATATTCGTCTTTCAACATGGACATCAGGTGTACATCGTACAGAATGCCGTTCTTGCGACAGTTAGATCTTAATACACCTTCGTACTGAAAGCCCAGTTTCAGATATAACTGAGATGCCGGGTTACCTGTGTAGTGGTCCAGATACAGTCGCTCAAACTTTAGCTCGTCGAAACAGTATTTCATCATCGCTTCCAGAGACTGCTGGCCCAGACCCTTTCCTCTGTAATCTAAATCGCCGATGTAAATTCTCCAGATTTCACCCTTCCAGCCTTCGATGATGTCGCCTAAAACGATACGTCCGATTAACTTCAGGCTACCGTCAGCTTCCTTTAAGAATACGCTGAACTGATCAGCGGAAGGATCTGCCTTGTCTGCATAATATTTTTCTAATATTTCTTCCATTGTCTGGTCATCCTTGATGCTGAAGTATTTGGTTACTTCTGGCATTCTTTCCCAAAGGTAGAATGTATCTAAATCTTCGAAAACGGTTCTTTTGATAATCAAATCTTTTGTTTCCAGTACCATGATTCTCTTCCTTTCTTATGTAAATATGCTTACCATAACAGTATACCATAAATAGGATGAGTTTTTTACAAATTCCTTAAGAATCTTAATTTTAGGAAGGTATAGTAGACGGCGAGAATATTTTGCAGTAGTATAGAGGTAGCAAAAGAAAGGGGGCAGCTTATGTTAAGATTAGAACGGGTATCGAAATTCTATTCTGCAGGCGGCCTGGTCTCGGCTGGATTTTCCAAAGTTGATTTGCAGTTTCAGCTTGGAGAATTCGTTGCCATCACTGGGGAAAGCGGCAGCGGGAAATCTACCCTACTCAATGTAATTTCAGGATTGGACTCCTTTGAAGAGGGAGAAATGTACATAGAAGGTCAGCCGACCAGCGGATATTCCAGAGAAGATTTAGAGAATTATCGGAAACAGTATATCGGCAGTATCTTCCAGACATTTAATTTAATCAACAGCTACACCGTTTATCAAAACGTGGAGTTGATTTTACTGCTCAGCGGCTATGATAAGAAAGAGATCCCTGACAGAGTTCATGAGATTATAGAAAAAGTTGGCTTGTCAGGTTTCGAGAAAAAGAAAGCATCGAAGTTGTCTGGTGGACAGAAACAGCGTGTTGCCATCGCAAGAGCTTTGGCAAAAGAAACGCCGGTTATCGTGGCCGATGAACCGACCGGTAATTTGGACAGTCAGTCAGCGGCAGAAATCATCAAACTGCTTCATGAACTGTCAAAGGACAAGCTGATTATCATCGTTACTCATAACTATGAGCAGGTGGAACCTTATGTAACAAGAAAAATTACCATGCACGATGGCCGTGTGGCAGAAGATAAACAGGTTACTGCGGAAGCAAAGAAGGAAGAAAATATAGAACGGATGGCGACAAAAGCGGATGCATTGACTTTTGGAAGTCAACTGCGACTGGGGCTTCGTAATACCTTTAACATCCCGGCTAAATTCGGTTTGTTACTTTTGGTGTTCCTGTTCCTTTGCTTTGGTGTTATCTTCGAGTATGTATCCTGGCAGAACATGGGCGATTCAATGGAAGATGGATGGAGTGAATACTTCCGCTATACGGGCAAAGACCGTATTTTGATTACAAAGGAAGACAAAAGTGAGTTCAGACAGAAAGATTACGACAAGCTGGCCGGTATTTCCAATGTAAAGACCGTGGTGGAAAACGATATTACTCTGGACTTGATGATTGGACTTGCCAGTGCAGGTGATGACGGAAACTGGTGGGGCAGCGTGTCTTTGGCTGAAGTAGAACGCTATCAGAACAAGATTATAGATGGCAGACTGCCAAAGACAGCAGAGGAAGCTTTTCTTCTGGTTGGTGAAGACAGCTATGCCGGAGAAAATCTGGAACAGATTATGAATGGGAAGTTGCGTATTACCGATGACTATACCGGTAGAGAGCTACTGGAAAATACAGTGAAGGTTGTCGGATATGGATTCTTAACCGAGGAAGAGCTGGACAATCTGCGTCAGGAAGGTAGCTACAGCGACGGCTATCTGTGTATGAACGACAAAGCGATGGATCAGATCAGACTATCTAACCTGGTGCAGTATTGCACGCAGGAAATCCATTTCGCTGACAATATCATCGAAGCCGGCGGCAGATGGGGATCTTATCCGATTTATAGTTCTTCCTATGTACCTGAGGGACAGATTTACATTCCGGAAGACATCGCCATGTATTCCTTGTATGAGGCGACAGGTCAGGAGCTGAAGGTAGTCAATAAGAGCCTCTACTTTGAAGATAAGTTCACCTACACCGTAGGCGTGACATATAACAAGGCTAATTGTAACTACTATCTGGGTATTGAAGACTTTGATGCTGTAGATACCACAGCTCTCTATGTCAGCCCGAAGGACTATGAGAAACTCTTTGATAAGGAAAACTTCCAGTCCAGCGTATTGGTTGCAGACAAGATGCTGGTTTACGAAACAGAAAAAGATATTCAGGACGCAGGCTATAAGACCTTGGTTGTTCATGATGCAAAAATCAGCTATAACGATGACTTTGAACCGGTATATGACATCCTGATTCTGCTCCTGCTGGGTGGCGGTCTCATTGTGTTATTCTTTATTACCTACTTCATCGTGAAGCTGGTTCTGAAGTCAAGAAATGTTTACTTTTCTACCATTAGAATGCTGGGTGCAAGCAAAGCCAACTGCAGCAGTCTGCTGAAGATTGAACTCTTTGTCATTTTCAATCTTGCATACTTTATCAGCCTGGCAGTGGTGCTGTTCCTAAAGCAGGATACACTGGGCATCGATATGCTGCCATTGATGATGTCCTACCTTGGAACAGGTGACCTGGTTGCACTTTACGTGATTCTATGTGGTATGACCATTCTGTTGGCTGCAAGATACGCAAAACAGCTCTTCGCTAAGACTGCCATGAACGCATACAAAGAGGAGGTGTAAGGGATGATTCGGCTAAACAATGTAAACAAGTATTATAATAGAAAGAAAAGCAACGAAATCCATGTTATCAATAACACCTCACTGGTTTTAGAAGAAAAAGGTCTGGTTACCTTCCTGGGGCCTTCCGGTTGCGGGAAAACCACGCTTCTTAACGCCATCGGCGGGCTGGATAAAGTTCACAGCGGAGAAATCTGGCTGGATGATGACAAGGTTACATGCAGATCCAATAACAAGAAGGATGAAATTCGTAATGCTTCCATAGGCTATATTTTCCAGAACTACAACCTGATTGAAGATGCAACTGTTTTTGAGAATGTTGCGCTGGTTCTGAAGATGATGGGTGTCAAAGATAAAGCAGAGATAGAAGAACGAGTTATGTTTGTTCTGGAGCGTGTTGGCATCGGCCGCTACAAGAATCGTCCGGCAAAGATGCTTTCCGGCGGGGAACGGCAGCGCGTGGGTATTGCAAGGGCCATTGTTAAGAACCCGAAGATTATCATTGCTGATGAACCGACAGGGAATCTGGACAGCAAGAACACCATTGAGATTATGAATATCATCAAGGCCATTTCCAGAGAAAAACTGGTGATTTTGGTAACGCATGAGCGAGAAATCGCTGAGTTCTATGCCAGTCGTGTCATCGAAATTCTGGATGGCCGTATCGTTAGCGATCAGAGCAACGATGAAGAGGGCCTGCTGGACTACCGCATGGAGCATAAGATTTATCTGAAGGATATGCCCGTGCAGAAAGAATTGTCTTCGGAGGGAATTCGAATCCGTTACTTCAGTGACCGTGAAGAGGATACAGAGAATCTGGAGGTAAAGGTTGTCATCAAGAACAAACACCTCTATATTGAAATACCGGAATCTATCAGCGAAGGTTCACAGGCGATGGAATTGGTGGATGACCATTACAAGCAGATGTCCAAGGAAATTTATGAAGATTACGAGTTCCAATACGAGGACATCAAAGGCCGCGGTAAAGGAGGCAAAGTAAAATATACTTCCATCTTCAATCCGGTGACACTGCTCCTCGGTGGATACAAGAAAGTTTTCTCCTATTCCATCATTAAGAAGATCCTACTTGCAGGCTTTGTGATGGCAGCCATGTTCACCATGTACGCCATTAGTAACGTTGCAGGCGTGACAAACATTACTGATGATGAATTCGTCAAAGTACATAAACAGTATCTGACCGTGGAGACTGGCGTGGTAACTGCGGATACATACGAGAAATACCGGAAGATGGATGGCATTGACTATGTTCTGCCAGGAGACTCCCGGGTTAGCTTTATCATGCCGCTGGATGATTATTATCAGTCCGTCGGCGCGTCTACCATGGTGGAAGGTTCTCTGGTAGCAAGCACCCTGGCGGATAAAGATACCCTGATTGCTGGGGGAATACCTACAGGAAAACGTGGCCTACTAGTGGACAAGATGATTATCGACCAGATTCTGGATAATCAGATGACAAAACAGATTGGTATCGATACTTACGAAGAATTTATTGGCAGAACAGTAAAACTGGATGCTTTGGGGGACTTCGTGATTCGAGGCATTACGAACCAGGGCAGTCCGTCTATCTATGGGTCGAAGTCCATGTTGTTATCTATCCTGCAGTGTCAGCCCGAAGATGGTGCAGAAGATGCCATGACAATGGATGAAGCGCTGGAAAACACGGCGACCAATGTAACCGACTACGACCTGGTTCGGAAGAGTGGAGACATTGACATTGCGTACGGCGAAGCACCAGATAACCTCTATGAGGCATTGGTTAGCTTAGATAGACAGTACGATGTGGCAATTGGCAGTACTCTGGAAGACAAGATCAACGGCAGGAATCTGGTCGTTTGTGGATTTTACACCAGTAAACGTATGGAAAGCGATAAGATTTACGTGAACAGCAAAACTGCAACTTATCACTTCCTGAGCACGCAGAAACATCTGACGCTCTGTCCGGATGATAAGGAGGCAACCTTCGCAACCCTTAGCGAAGCTGGTGTTAAAGTGAAAGATCCTTATGCTGATTCTAAGAAAGAATACAGTGACAGTATCAAGAAGCAGGTTATAGCAACCATTTGGGTTGCGGCGATTCTTCTGCTGGTATCTCTCATCGAGATGTATCTGATGCTTCGTGCCTCTTTCCTATCCCGCATCAAAGAAGTGGGCGTGCTTCGTGCCATTGGTCTGAAGAAAAAGGATGTTTACAAGATGTTCCTGGGCGAAATTATAGCGCTCTTTACACTGACAGCAGTACCGGGCATGGTTATGATGTCATATATTCTGCACGAACTGACAAAGATACCATTTATCGGTGATACCCTGATGATGAACCCGGTGATTTTCGGCATTTGTTTTGTGCTGATTCTTGCATTTGATATTCTGGCAGGTCTTGTTCCGGTATTTAGAACCATGAGAAAGACTCCTGCAGAAATTCTGGCGAGAAATGACGTGAATTAAATGATTGCAATAAAAAACTCCCAAAGCTTTGCTTTGGGAGTTTTGTTGTATACGTATGTAATTACAGAGACAGCTTGCTGGAGTTCTTCCAGATACCCATCTTTTCTGCGTCCTTGATCAGATCTTCTCTGAAGTCAGGG
>JAZUBY010000023.1:0-10987 GCA_045638885.1 Emergencia sp.
GATCGCACAGATTCAGGCAATCCAGTTTAAGATTGCAGAAATGGCAACAAAACTTCGTGCGGCACGCTTTTTGGTTTACAGCGCAGCCGAATTAAAAGAAAACCATCAGCCATACGGTATGGAATCTGCTATGGCAAAACAGTACGCTTCTGACATTTGTCTGGAAGTGGTAAACGATGCGCTGCAGATTCACGGCGGCACAGGTTACCTGAAGGGCATGGATGTAGAACGTTTCTACCGTGATGCGAAAATCTGTACCATCTATGAAGGTACAAACGAAATCCAGCGCGTGGTAATCGCATCCCACATCATCGGCAAGGCGCCAAAACAGAATGCGCCGGCAGCCGCACAAAAGGGCCCGATTACAGGTGCAAGAAAGAAGCAGATCTTCGCAAAGGGCACAGCTCAGGAAAAGGTAGATGCTTTAGTAGAATCTCTGAAGGCCGACGGTTACGACTTCACAGTAGGCATTGACCCATGGACTCCGATTTCTCTGGCTGACAGAGTCGTCAGTGCAGGTAAGGGTATTGGCGATAAGGAAAACATGAAGCTGATCGAAGACCTGGCTTACCAGGCAGGGGCAGCAGTAGGTTCCTCCAGACCGGTAGCAGAAACGCTGAAGTATGTACCACTGGACAGATACGTGGGTATGAGCGGACAGACTTTCAACGGAAATCTGTACATCGCATGCGGCATCTCCGGTGCAGGACAGCACCTGAAAGGCATCAAAACCGCAACAACCATCGTTGCTATCAATACAAACAAAAACGCACCGATTTTCAAGAACGCAGACTATGGCATCGTTGGCGATGTGATGGAAATTCTTCCACTGCTGACAGCGGCGTTAGATAACGGTGAACCAAAGAAGGAAGCACCGCCAATGGTGAAGATGAGAAAGCCAACGGTGAAGAAAGAACCTTCCCCATACCAGACTTATGTCTGCAACGGCTGTGGATATGAGTACGATCCTGCAGTAGGTGATCCGGAAAACGGCATCCTGCCAGGCACACCATGGGAAGCACTGCCGGAAGAATGGGTTTGCCCATACTGCGCAGAAGGCAAAGAAGAGTTTGTAAAGGTAGAAAAGGAGGCATAGAGGTATGCGTTGCGTAAGAAAAGTAACAGAAGATTTATATTGGGTAGGCGCAAATGACAAAAGGCTGGCCCTGTTTGAAAATATTCATCCGATTCCAAGAGGCACATCCTATAACGCATATGTCCTCCTGGACGAAAAGACAGTATTGTTTGATACAGCAGACTGGTCTGTATGCAGACAGTTTTTAGAAAACGTAGAATACGTATTAGACGGCAGAAACCTGGATTATGTGATCATCAACCATATGGAGCCTGATCACATGGCTTCTTTAGAAGAAGTCCTGCTCCGTTATCCGGATGCACAGGTGATCTGTACCGAAAGAGCTACCATGATGATGAGCCAGTTCGGTTTTGATATCGATAAGCAGATCGTGGTAGGAGAAGGTGACGGTATGTCCTTCGGTAAGCACAACGTGGTATTCGCTATGGCGCCGATGGTACACTGGCCGGAAGCAATGGTAACCTTCGACACAACAAACGGCGTATTATTCTCCGCTGATGCTTTTGGATCCTTCGGTTCCCTGGACGGCAAACTATTTGCTGACGAAGTGAACTTCGAAAGAGACTGGCTGGATGATGCGAGAAGATACTATACGAATATCGTAGGGAAGTACGGCCCGCAGGTGCAAAACCTGCTGAAGAAGGCCGCTGGCCTGGATATCAAAATCATTTGTCCACTCCACGGACCGGTATGGAGAGAAAATCTGGGCTGGTTCATCGATAAGTACGACAAATGGTCCAGATACGAGCCGGAAGAAAAGGGCGTCATGATTGCATACGCATCCATGTACGGTAACACAGAAAATGCAGCCTATATTCTGGCAGGTATGCTTTGTGAAAGAGGCGTGACCAACGTAACACTGCATGACGTATCTGTATCCCACGTATCCTACCTCATTGCGGATGCCTTCAAGTACAGCCACATGGCACTGTTATCCGCTACATATAATCTGAAGGTATTCCCACTGATGCAGGCTTTCATCGATGACATGAAAGCACTGAACCTGCAGAAGAGATTTGCAGGGGTGGTAGGCAGCGGCAGCTGGGCGCCACAGTCCGGCCCTTCTATGGTAGAACAACTGGATGCTATGAAGGAATTTACCGTACTGAATGAACAGCCAACTGTGCTATCTGCTCTGAACAAGTCCTCCTACGAACAGCTGGAGGATCTGGCAGACAGTATTGTAGAAACTTTGAGATAACTAAGAAAGATAGCATAAGTGATAGCAAAGATGGCAGACGTCCGGGAGGACGGCTGCCATCTTTGTTTTTCGAAAAGTAGTCCTTGACTTTTCTGCACTAAAACAATAAAATATTGAGAATGTTGAGTAAAAGGGAGGTAATACATGAAGATTTTTGACACTAAAGTACAAGAGACCAAATATAACGTACTTCGTGAAGTTGCCGTGCAGACCTGGAAAGGAAACGACGTTTTCGCGGAGTTTAATGAAATTGCAAGTAAGGTAATCCCAAAAGATGGACCACCGCAGACCTGCTGTATTCACAAGGACAGAGCTGTTGTTGCAGAGCGTGTGAGACTGGCCATCGGAGGCAGCCGTTACAATAACAACGTGGTACAGGTGATTGACATCGCCTGCGATGAATGTCCGGAAGCCGGTTATGTCATCACGGATCTTTGCCGTGGATGTCTGGCCCACAGCTGTATGGCAGCATGTAAGCTGAATGCAATCTACGTGGACAGCCGAAACTACGCGAAAATCGATAAAACAAAGTGTGTAGACTGCGGCCGCTGTGCGAAAGTCTGTCAGTATTCTGCCATTGTCAACTTTCAGAGACCTTGCGAAAAAGCATGCCCTGTTGACGCCATCTCCATGTCCGATGGAGGAGAGGCAGAAATCGATTACGAGAAATGCATTAGCTGCGGAGCCTGTGTTTATACCTGTCCGTTTGGGGCGACGGTTGACACATCCAGCATCGTAGATGTTATCAACTCTCTCAAAGAATCCAAGTCTAAAGACTCCAACAACCCGACGGTCGCTATCGTAGCACCATCCATCGGCAGTCAGTTCCTCTATGCGGAATTGGGACAGGTTATCACAGGGATTCGTGAGTTAGGCTTCCATGAAGTCTATGAGGCTGCCTGGGGTGCAGACATGGTCGCAAAGAAAGAAGCGGAAGAACTGGTAGAGAAGGGGTTCCTGACCTCTTCCTGTTGTCCGGCTTTTGTCCAGTACATTGAAACAAAGTTCCCAGAATTGGTAGATCATATTTCCCACAACCATTCTCCAATGGTAGAACTGGCGAAATTCATCAAAGAGAGTCATCCGGAATGTAAAATTGTATTTATCGGACCTTGCATTTCCAAGAAGTCTGAAGTCCGCAAACCGGTTCCAAGTAAATATGTGGATTGGGCCATTACCTTCGAAGAGTTACAGGCATTGTTCGATAGCAAGGACATCGACGTTCGTTCATTAGAAGAGACAGAGTTGAATCAGGCCACTTATTACGGTAGAGGATTTGCTATGTCTGGTGGGCTGGTAGAAGCGGTTACCCAGGCGCTGAAAGAAATGGAAATCAAAGATTTTGAATTCAATCCTATCGTTTGCAGCGGTATCGAAAAGTGCAAGCCTGCATTGAACCGTGCGAAGAAAGGCGTTCTGCCACACAACTTCATCGAAGGCATGGCCTGCGTCGGCGGCTGTGTCGGCGGCAGTGGCAACTTGGTTCGTTATCAGGACGATCTGCCGGAAGAGATGGAAGAACACATGGACGATGCAGAAAAAGTAGAAATCTTAGAGAATGTAAAACACAGTAAAGTGAGAATGTAAAAAAGACGGCAATATTGCCGTCTTTTTATTTACATTTTTTATTTGCATCCGCCGCACAGGGAACATCCTGTTGGCGTGCCTGCGTTACCGCCTAATGCAGTTTCACGCAGCTCTACCGGCAGGCTGCAGCCTACCTGATACATGGCATCTGCCATTTCGTCGAATGGGATGTGGTGTAGCACATTTGCCAGTGCAAGCTGTGCACAGGTAAATGCATTGGCTGCGCCGATGGCATTTCTGCTCTGGCAAGGCGCTTCTACCAGCCCTGCGATTGGATCGCATGCCAGACCCAGCAGGTTGGACATAGCCATACTTGCTGCAGACAGACACTGCTCCGGTGTACCACCGAATAATTCAACCAGTGCGCTGGCAGCCATTGCGGATGCTGCGCCGACTTCTGCCTGACAGCCTGCTTCCGCGCCGGAAACAGATGCGTTTCTCATCAGCAGATAACCAAGTGCACTGCCGTTTAACAGACCCTGCAGTATTTTGTCGTCACCGAATCCATAGTGTTCGCAGGTACCGATTAATACGCCAGGCATAACTCCCGCAGAACCTGCAGTCGGTGCCGCTACAATCAGACCCATCGTGCCATTCACTTCTAATACTGCCATGGCGTAAGCAATTGCCTTTGTCAGAGGTTCTCCGCAGAGAACAGGAATCTGTCCGCCTGCTGCAGCATCTGTGATCTTCTTGCCTTCGCCGCCAATAAGGCCGCCCAGAGACTTTACCGGGCTTTCGATTGGGCCATGGGCTGCATTTTTCATGATGTTGAGAGAACCGGTCAGGCGTTCCAATACTGCAGCTTCATCTGCTTCGCCCAGTGCCACTTCTCTTGCCAGCATCACTTCTGAAATTTTCATATTCTTTTCCTGGCATAATGCCAGCAATTCTTTTGCGTTCTTAAAATCCATTTTCTATAACCTCCAATCCAATCCTTAAATCTGAACCAGTCTTGTCGCCAGCACGTGCTTGTGAGCACCCAGTGCTTCTAATACGTCTGCCGGAATCTTTTCGTCGGATTCGATGATGGTATAGGCAATTTCACCTTTTGCTTCTCTGAAGAGACGCATAAATGCGATATTTACATCCTGCAGAGCCAGACAGCTTGTCAGCCATGCAACAACACCTGGCTTATCCAGCTGTTTTACGATCAGTGTGCTGTATTCGCCAGTGAAGTCTACGTCGATGTTGTCAATCTTTACGATTTTTACTTTACCGCCGCCGATAGACCAGCCGCGAACAAAGAGTTCTCTGCCGCTTGCAGAAGTCAGCAGAATGTCAGCTGTATTTGGATGACCACCGTCACCTTCTTCGTCGATGATGAATTCGTACTTCAGACCGGACTGGTCAGCCTGTGCGAATGCATCACGGATTCTGACGTCGTTTGGTTCAAAACCCTGCACGCCGCCCAGTAAGGCTTTGTCCGTGCCGTGACCGCTGTAAGTCTTGGAGAAAGATCCATATAATGTAAATTTTACAGCGACAGGTTCTTCTGCAAATAATTTTCTTGCCAGCAGTGCCATAGCAGCTGCACCGGCAGTATGTGAACTGGACGGACCGATCATTTCAGGTCCGATAACATCGAAAATACTGATATAGTTCATAATGTTCCTCTCTTTTTTTACATAGATATCAATATTTTAACGTAGATTGAAAAGAAAGTAAATGCAATTCATACAAAGCAAAAAGAATATAAGGGGATATTTTGTTATTTGTTGACGATACATAAAAATAACGATATAATTTTGTTTATACAATCGTGAAAAATCTGAAAATTCGAGAAGGAATTTTTACAGTATAAGGAGAAGGAAATTATGTGTAACTGCAAAGAAATGGAAAAGAAATTCGAGCAGCTTGACGAAGTCATTGCCAAGCACAAAGCAGAAAGAGGCGCGCTCATTCCGGTTCTTCACGAAGCACAGGAAATCTTCGGATACCTGCCTTATGAAGTTCAGGAACGTATTGCAGACGGATTGGGAGTTCCAATGTCCAAGGTATATGGCGTTGTAACCTTCTATGCACAGTTCTACCTGCAGCAGAAAGGTAAATACAAGGTAAATGTGTGCTTAGGTACTGCCTGCTATGTAAAGGGTTCTGGAGAAATCCTGAGAAAGTTCAACGAAGGACTGAAAATCAAAGTCGGTGAATGCACACCGGACGGAAAGTTCTCTCTGGATTCCTGCAGATGTATCGGTGCCTGCGGTTTAGCACCGGTTGTTACCATCAACGATGAAGTTTACGGCAGACTGACACCAGACAAAGTAGACGAAATCATCGCAAAATATGAATGTATGTAAATAGCAGGAGGAAATCATGAGTAAAACAATTAAAGATCTCCAGGCCATCAAAGAAGCAAAGCTGGCTGTAATGGGTGGCAGACTTGGAAACGACGACGACAAAATGTACATCATGACCTGTTGCGGTACGGGTTGTACTTCTTCAGGCTCTATGAAGAGTAAAGATAAATTAGCAGAATTAATCGAAAGAGACGGCATGCAGGACAAAGTACAGGTTATCAAGACCGGCTGCTTTGGTCTTTGTGCAGAAGGTCCTATCGTAGTGATTCATCCGGAAAATGTAATGTATACTCACGTAGAACCGGATGACATCAACGAAATCTGGGAAGCACACGTAAAAAACGGCAGAATCGTAGAGAGACTGACTTCTGAAAACGAACAAGACTTCTTCTCCAAGCAGATGCGTATCTCCTTACGTAACTGCGGCAGAATCGATCCTGAAAACATCGATGATTACATCGCATATGATGGTTACGAAGCTTTAGCGAAGGTGCTGACAGAAATGGAACCGCAGGACGTCATTCAGGTTATGAAGGACTCCGGTTTAAGAGGTCGTGGCGGCGGCGGATTCCCTACTGGTGTAAAGTGGGACTTTGCAGCAAAACAGCAGAACGAGCAGAAGTATGTATGCTGTAATGCCGATGAAGGTGACCCGGGTGCCTTCATGGACAGATCCGTTTTAGAAGGTGACCCACATGCAGTTATCGAAGCTATGGCCATTGCAGGTTATGCTATCGGTGCATCCATGGGCTACGTATATGTTAGAGCAGAATATCCAATCGCAGTACAGAGACTGCAGATTGCCATCGATCAGGCGAAAGAATATGGCATCTTAGGTGATAACGTACTGGGTACAGGATTCAAATTTGATATGGAAATCAGACTGGGTGCCGGCGCTTTCGTATGCGGTGAAGAAACAGCATTGATCGCATCCATCGAAGGTAACCGTGGTGAACCAACCCTGAAACCTCCATTCCCTGCAGTAGAAGGTCTGTTCAAGAAGCCAACCATTCTGAATAACGTAGAAACTTTCTCCAACATCCCACAGATTATTCTGAAGGGTGCAGACTGGTTCAAGGGCATCGGTACAGAAGGCTCCAAGGGCACAAAGGTATTCGCTTTAGGCGGCAAAATTAACAACACCGGCCTGGTAGAAGTTCCAATGGGTACCACTTTACGTGAAATCGTTTACGACATTGGTGGCGGTATTCCAAACGGCAAAGCGTTCAAGGCTGCACAGACAGGTGGCCCTTCCGGCGGCTGCATCCCTGCAGAACATCTGGATACACCAATCGATTACGACTCCCTGTTGAAGCTGCAGTCCATGATGGGTTCCGGCGGTATGATCGTAATGGACGAAGACAACTGTATGGTTGATATTGCGAAGTTCTACCTGGAATTCACAGTAGATGAATCCTGCGGTAAGTGTCCTCCTTGTAGAATCGGTACGAAGAGAATGCTGGAAATCCTGACAAAGATTACAGAAGGCAACGGTACGCTGGAAGACATCGATGACTTGGAAGATTTAGCAAACAACATCAAGAAGGGTGCACTGTGCGGTTTAGGCCAGACAGCGCCAAACCCTGTATTATCTACTTTGAAATACTTTAGACATGAATATGAAGCACACGTTGTTGACAAGAAGTGCCCAGCAGGTGTCTGCAAGAACCTGATGAAGTACGTGATCAAAGACGATATTTGCAAGCGTTGCGGCATTTGTAAGAAGAACTGCCCTGGCGGATGCATTTCCGGCACAAAGGATGACGGTTACAAGATTGACCAGAAAGAATGCCTCAAGTGCGGTGTCTGCATGAGCAAGTGTCCGTTCAAGGCTATTGTCAAAGAATAAGCGTACAGGAGTAGAAAGATGAATAAGAAAAAAGTAAAAGTGACTATTGACGGCGTGCAGGTTTTTGTACCGGAAGATTACACCATTCTGCAGGCCGCAAAAGAAGTAAATATTAAAATTCCAACCCTTTGTTACTTAAAAGACGTTTGTGAAATCGGCGCATGCCGTATGTGTCTGGTAGAAGTAGAAGGCATGAAGAACTGGCAGGCTTCCTGCGTGCAGAAAGTCTCCGAAGATATGGTTATAAAGACCCATACGCCTGATATCTTAAACTTCAGAAAGAAGAATCTGGAACTGATTCTGTCTAACCACAGAGCGATGTGCCAGAGCTGTAACAGAGGTTCTTCTTACTGTGAACTGAGAGAGCTGGCAAATAACATGGATACAGAATTTGCAAGCTACGCAAAGAATATGGAAGCGATGATTATCAACGAACCATGGAAAATTGATAAAGGTATTTCCATTTATCGTGACCCAAACAGATGTATTCTTTGCCGTCGTTGCGTCAGCGTATGTCATAATGTACAGACTGTCGGTGCTATCGACGTCATCAACAGAGGTTACGAAACGGTTATCGGTACACCGTTTGAAAGAGGCATTGACAACACGAAGTGTGTAAACTGTGGTCAGTGTATCAACGTATGTCCAACAGGCGCACTGCAGGAAAGTGCGAACCAGGACGAACTTTGGGAACTGTTCAAGGATCCTTCTAAGCACATCGTTGTGCAGACAGCACCTGCAGTAAGAGCAGCCCTGGGCGAAGAATTTGAAATGCCAATCGGTACAGACGTAACCGGTAAGATGGTAACAGCACTGCGTATGATTGGTTTCCATAAAGTGTTCGATACAGACACAGCAGCTGACCTGACTATCATGGAAGAAGGTACAGAATTATTGGGAAGAATCCAGAACGGCGGCAAGCTGCCTCTGATCACATCCTGTTCTCCAGGCTGGATCAAGTTCTGTGAACACTTCTACCCTGATATGCTGGATAACCTGTCCACTTGCAAATCCCCACATGAAATGATGGGTGCAATGGTAAAGACTTATTATGCAGAAAAGGAAGGTTTGGATCCAAAGGACATTGCAGTAGTTTCTATTATGCCATGTACAGCGAAGAAGTTCGAAGCACAGAGAGAAGAACTGGCGGCTTCCGGTTATCCTGATGTAGACTTAGTTCTGACAACAAGAGAACTGGCAAGAGTCATCAAAGCCTTTGGTATCGACTTTACAGCACTGCCTGATGGTGATTTCGATCATCCACTGGGTATTTCTACAGGTGCATCCACAATCTTTGGTGCAACTGGTGGCGTTATGGAAGCAGCACTGAGAACTGTAGCAGATATCTTAAGTGGTGAAAGCTCCGATGCCATTGATTATATGGACGTTCGTGGTAACCAGGAAGGCATCAAGGAATTAGATGTAAAGGTTGGCGACGTAACACTGAAGGCAGCAGCAGCTCACGGTCTGGGCAATGCAAGAAAGCTGATGGATAGAATCAAAGCCGGTGAACACTTCGACTTCGTAGAAGTGATGGCATGTCCTGGTGGATGTGTAAACGGCGGCGGTCAGCCACAGCAGCCATCCTCCGTACGTAACTGGGGAAACATTGCCGCAGAAAGAGCGAGTGCACTGTACAAGAGTGACAGCAAGAGCTTCTTAAGAAAGTCTCACAAGAACCCGGTAATCAAAGAATTATATGCAAATTACTTAGGCGAGCCAGGCGGAGAAAAGTCTCACCACCTGTTACATACGCACTATATTAAGAGATAAGAATCGAAAAACTAAATAAGAACAAGAGAAAAGACCAGCCTTCCGGCTGGTCTTTTCTATATTATATGAAAGCAATTAAGTTAATTTCTTGAATCTGTTATAGTGCTTGGAAAGCAGTTCCTTTGCTTTTTCCAGTCTGCCGTCCATGATGCAGCCTAAAATCTGCTGGTGTTCCAGTACGGCCTGGGTTCTGACGGTGTGAATGTAGAACTGGTCGTACATAACGATCAGATAGAACAGGTCTTCAATTTCCTTGTATTGTTTGGTCATGTACGGATTATCGCAGCATGCGACGAAGGCCGCCTCAAAGGCGATGGAATATTTTGCATACTCGTGTTCATCTTCCAACTGCAGATTGGAAGTCTGCACTTTCAGTGCGTTTTGCAGCAGTCCGACTAACTGGTCAATTTTATCTTTTTGTTCGCAAATCTCCAGTGCTCCAAGCAGCATGCTAAGAATGGCTTCTGCGACCTGTGCTAATCGTTCTTCGGAGATAGTGATAACACTGGGGCCTGCATTTGGATAAGTTTCCACCAGACCATCCCTCTCCAGCATGGAGATGGCTTCTCTGACAGGAGAATTGCTCACGTTCAGCTCACGGGAGATGGACATGATGCTAAGTCTTTTGCCGGGCTCATACTGATGGCTTAGAATCTTCTTCTTGATGATGTGATAAATCTGGTCTTTGATAGGTTCTTTTTTAATCGAGTTCATAACACATGATGCCCTTTCAATTTCGTATTTAATATACCTATATTTTAGCCTTGGGAGGTTGAAAAGTCAAGCTATTCGCAGAATTGCATGAATAATGGATAATGCGTGATTTTTACTGTTTTTTATGTATTAGATTTATCGAAAATGAAGGTTTCGTTCTATCAAACCGTTGGAAATACTTGGTTTGTCCAAGAAAAGCTTATGAAAAATGTATCGTGTATACATTTGTTTGTACGAATAAAAACTATTAAAAAAATTGATGCCAAAAAATAAAAAATCAAAAAAGGAAGCGAAAAAGGACCTGATTGGCAGTAAACTGTTTGACAAAGGGATTGCAGGCTCTTAAAATGTATTTAAAGTGATAAATAGTGTTCCGATGAACATTGTTATAAGAACGAAAATTTTTGAGGAGGACGATGACCTATGAAAAGATTATTAACAGGCGATGAAGCTATCGCTAGAGGCGC
>JAZUBY010000024.1:0-4319 GCA_045638885.1 Emergencia sp.
AACTTTGTAGCTACGCCGCCCAGTGTTTCGATGGACAGGGACAGTGGAGTTACGTCTAACAGTAAAACGTCGTTTACTTCACCAGTTAATACACCAGCCTGGATAGCAGCACCAACTGCTACGCATCCGTCTGGGTTGATGCCCTTGAATGGTTCCTTACCAGTTACTCTCTTAACAGCTTCCTGTACAGCTGGGATTCTTGTGGAACCGCCAACCAGGATAACCTTTGCTAAGTCGCTGTTTGTTACGCCAGCGTCCTGCATAGCCTTCTGCATTGGAATGATGGACTTTTCTACTAAGTTTGCAGTTAACTGATCAAACTTTGCTCTTGTCAGGTCGATGTTCATGTGCAGAGGACCATCAGCAGTTACTGTGATGAATGGCAGGTTGATGTTTGTAGTCTGTGCGGAAGACAGTTCCTTCTTTGCCTTTTCAGCAGCTTCCTTCAGTCTCTGCAGAGCCATCTTATCAGCTCTCAGGTCAACACCGTTTTCCTTTGCGAATGTATCTGCTAAGAAGTTCAGTACAGCGTTGTCGAAGTCGTCACCACCTAAGTGAGTGTCACCGTTTGTAGGTAATACTTCAAATACGCCATCGCCTAATTCTAAGATGGATACGTCGAATGTACCACCACCTAAGTCATATACTAAGATTTTGTGGGAACCTTCTTCTTTGTCTAAGCCGTAAGCTAAAGATGCAGCTGTAGGTTCGTTGATGATTCTCTTTACTTCCAGACCAGCGATCTTACCAGCGTCCTTTGTTGCCTGCTTCTGCGCATCGGAGAAGTAAGCTGGAACTGTGATAACTGCTTCGGAAACCTTTTCGCCCAGGTAAGCTTCTGCGACAGCCTTCAGCTTTGCTAATACCATAGCGGAGATGTCCTGTGGAGTGTAGTCCTTACCATCGATTGCTACCTTGTAGTCTTCACCCATGTGTCTCTTAATGGATGCGATTGTTCTTTCTGGGTTTGTAACTGCCTGTCTCTTTGCAGTTTCACCAACTAATCTTTCGCCACCCTTTGTGAAACCAACTACGGATGGAGTTGTTCTATTACCTTCTGCGTTTGCGATAACGACTGGGTCGCCACCTTCTAATACTGCTACGCAGCTGTTTGTTGTACCTAAGTCAATACCAATTACTTTTGCCATTTTTTATTTCCTCCTAAAATCTTAACGAATTCTGTTAGTTATTCACACTGACCATAGCAGCACGAATAACTTTTTTATTTAGCATATACCCCTTCTGCATGACATTGGTCACTTTGCCACTTTCGTAAGCATCGTTGTCCTCCATCATGACTGCGTTATGGAACATAGGATCAAAATCCTCTCCTAACGCCTTTATTTCTTCCAGCCCTGCCTTTTCCAGCACCCCAGCGAGCTGTTTGAAAATCATATTCATACCTTCTACATAGCTTTCGTCTGCACATTCGTGAGCTAAAGCTCTTTCGAAGTTATCTAACACTGCAAGTAATTCTGTTACCAGTTTTTCGTTTGCATATGCGTAGATATCACTTTTTTCTTTTTCTGTTCTCTTCTTGTGGTTCTGGAAGTCAGCCATAAGTCTCATGTATTTCATGCTCCACGCTTCTTCTTCCGGATCCTCTGCAGGTGTTTCAACAGTTTCTGTAGCTTCTTCTGTTACCTCTTCCGTTTCTTCCGCAACAGTTTCTTCTACAGTCTCTTCCACTGCTTCTTCCTGCATCTGTTCTTCTTTGAACATTTCAGTCATCTTATTCTAATCTCCTTACTCTTCTTCATATATATTAGCTTCCAATTTGAATGTATCGTTCAGGTTATCTGTCAGATACTCAATGATGGAAGTGATTTCGTCGTATTTCATTCTTGTCGGCCCGATTACCCCAATCTTACCAACCATCTTGCCGTCTACATGATAGGTTGCCGTAATCATAGAACAATCATGCATCATGTCATCAGCATTTTCATCACCAATGGTTACGATAATGCCATCTTCTCTTTCCAAAAGCTTCTTAGTAAAGTCTTCCTTTTTGTCTAACAGAGATAGGAAGTTCTTTGCCTTTGTCAGGTCGTTGTACTCCGGAATATCAAAGATATTTGTTAAGCCATCCATGTACAGGTTAACGTTGAGCATATCTTCCAGCGTCTTCATGAAGCTCGGCATAATGTTTTCTTCCAGCATGCTCATGGCTGCAATATCAGATTCTACATGGGAGATGATGTTTTCCTTCAATACGTCGGTCATGCGCTTGCCGTTGAACTTATAGGTCATGTTCTTTGCAAGGAGCTGCAGGCCTTCTTCTGTATATGGCACTCTCAGCTTCAGTGCTGTGTTGGAAATCTTACCGCTTTCAGAGACAATCATCAACACTACAGTTCTCTCGTCTACCGGCAGAAGATTGATAAAACGCAGAGTTTCTTCATTCTTTGTCGGCGTCATGGCGAAGGACGTCAGGTTGGTGATTTCAGAAAGCAGTTTCGCCGCATATTTGATGGTGTCTTCAAACTCATTGACGTGACCGCGAAGTCTTTCTGCAATGAGGCTCTTCTCAGAAGCGGAAAGTTCATGCTTCTGCATCAAATCGTTTACATACAATCTGTAAGCTTTGTCTGATGGAACTCTGCCGGCGGAAGTGTGTGGGTGTGTCAGGTAACCCATTTCCTCCAGGTCACTCATCTCATTACGAATGGTGGCCGGACTGATACCCAAGTCAAAACGTTTCGAAAGGGTTCTTGAACCAACAGGTTCTGCTGATCTGACATAGTCACTAATAATGGCTTGCAGGATTTTCAGTTTACGTTCTGTTAATTCCATGTTTTCCCTCCCTTCTTTCTTTGTTAGCACTCACTCAGTCCGAGTGCTAATCACTATATATAATGTACTACTACAGAGGCGGAAAGTCAACAGATAATCGAAAGATTTTTATGTAATTTTCGTGAATTTTTCAATGTTTTGTTGTATGATAAAATCATGCAAAGGAGACGACTTATGAACATTGCAATCATTGGCTGCGGAGGCGTAGGAAAAGCACTTTTGGCCCTGCTGGAAAGGCAGCAAACCCTCTTAGCAAAAGAAAATCTACATATAAATGTAAAATATATCATCGGACGTGGTGACGATGTCTCACCCGCCCTGGCAGATTCTGATTTAGATACAGCAGTCATCCTGACACCTACCAACAAAGACAACGGTCAGCCGGGACTGGACTATGCACGCGCCTTTCTGTCTGCCGGCAAACACGTGGTGACTGCAGACAAAGGCATCATCATCCACGGCTACACAGAGCTTCGGGATTTAGCCACATCAAAGGGTGTAAAACTGGCCTTAGGCTGCACCACAGGAGGCGCCCTGCCCTCTATTAACGCCGGCATCTTCGACATGGCAGGAAGCAACATCGTATCCATCGAGGGCATCCTTAACGGTACGACTAATTTCATTTTAGATGAGATGGAGGCATCGGGTTGTGAGTATGCCGAAGCTTTGGCAAAGGCACAGCAGGATGGCATTGCAGAGGCCAATCCGACACTGGATGTAGAAGGCTGGGATACAGCCGGAAAGCTTTTGATTCTGACAAAGGTTTTGATGGATCAGGCCGCAACACTGGATGATGTAGAAGTGGAGGGTATTACCAAACTGACTGCTGCCGACATCAAAGAGGCTGCGGCTAGTGGATATAAGTATAAGCTGGTAGGAAGGGCCGAAATATCTGATGGAAAACTTCACCTGACCGTCAAGCCAGATCCCATCCCCGCAAATCATCTACTCTATGCTGTCAGCGGCAAAAACAAAGCAGTTCGCTATGTCAGCGACACCTTAGGCGAACTGGTTATTATGGGTGGTGCTTCAGGGACAACACCTGCAGCGGCATCTGTATTAAGGGATTTGGTCAATATACACCGTGGAATTTTATAGATAGTACAAAAAAAGCTGCTCTTTCGAGCAGCTTTTGCATTGTCGTTCTTTATTCTTTTGCCCAGCCCAGAGTTCTGCCTACAGCCTTATCCCAGCCTGCCAACAGTTCCCCGCGCTTTTCTTCGGTCATTTCTGCCGTAAAAGTCTTATCAATCTGCCAGTTTGCTCTGACATCATCGAGGCCATTCCAATAACCAACAGCCAGCCCTGCCAGATACGCAGCCCCCAAAGAAGTCGTTTCAATACATTCCGGACGGAGAACTTCTTTTCCCAGAACGTCAGACTGGAACTGCATCAGGAAGTTGTTGGCACAAGCACCACCGTCCACCTTCAGCGCTACCAGTTCACTCCCCATGTCAGAAGCCATAGCCTTCAGCAGGTCGTTACACTGGTAAGCCAGAGATTCTAAGGTTGCACGAACCAGATGA
>JAZUBY010000025.1:0-6878 GCA_045638885.1 Emergencia sp.
GGTTGTTATCGGCTAAGATAGCTGAAGCAAATAAAAATCCCCCCACACATGTGGGGGGATTTTTTTATGTTGTTTTACTGGTCGCTGTTCAGCTTCATTTCATACCAGCGTTCTTTGGTAATAAGCACGGTACGGGGTTTGCTGCCTTCAAAGGGGCCTACAATGCCGCGGGCTTCCATCATATCTACGATTCTTGCCGCACGGTTGTATCCGATACGGAATCTTCGCTGTAGCATGGAAACGGAGGCCTGTCCAGCCGCAACAACGCATTCGATGGATTCAGCCAGCAGCTCGTCACCGTCATCGTCTTTGCCTTCTGGCAGATTTCCCTTTTCGATGGTATGTAATACATCACCGGAATAAGCCACTTCTTCTACCTGACTTTTTACGTGCTCAATCACATGATGTACTTCACTGTCAGACACGAAGGTTCCCTGTACTCTAACCGGTTTGCCCATGCCAAGAGGATTGAATAACATATCCCCTTTCCCTACCAGTTTTTCTGCTCCGGACATATCTAAGATGGTTCTGGAGTCAAACTGTGAAGATACGGCAAAGGCGATTCTGGATGGAATATTAGCCTTAATCACACCGGTAATGATGTCAACAGAAGGTCTCTGTGTTGCTACAATCAGATGCATGCCTGCAGCTCTGGCCATCTGTGCCAGACGGCAGATGGACTCTTCTACCTGGGAAGGCGCTGCCATCATCAGGTCAGCCAGCTCGTCGATGATAATCACAATCTGCGGCAGGATTTCATCTTCCTCATCCTGAATTCTCATGGTGTCATTGTAGCTTTCCAAATCACGAACCTGTGCTTCAGCAAACTTCTTATAACGGTCTGTCATTTCAGCAACGGCCCAGTTAAGAGCAGCTGCTGCCTTTGTTGGTTCCGTCACAACCGGAATCAGCAGATGTGGGATTCCGTTATAGTTGCCCAGCTCTACTACTTTCGGGTCGATCAGAACCAGTTTAACTTCATCCGGGTCTGCTTTGTACAGGATACTTGTGATAATACTGTTGATGCATACCGACTTACCGGAACCGGTAGATCCGGCAATCAATAAGTGCGGCATGGATTTTAAATCTGCAACGATGGCATTCCCTGCAATATCTTTTCCGACAGCAAAGGTAATCTTGGACTTAGCGTCCTTGAAAGCCTGGGAATCGATAATTTCACGCAAGGTTACCATGTTGATATTTTCATTTTCGATTTCGATACCGACTGCGGCTTTTCCCGGAATCGGTGCTTCAATACGGATACTCTTTGCTTCCAGGTTCAGGGCGATGTCGTCTACCAGGTTTACGATTTTGCTAACCTTTACACCGATATTGGGCTGAATTTCGTATCTGGTTACGGCTGGCCCCTGGGTCACCTGAACAACGCGGGCATCCACCTTGAAATTATGCAGGGTTTCTTCCAGCTTCGCAGCCTTCTGCTTCAGACTGTAACTTAAGTTGGTATTTCCCTGTGCCTTCGGTCTGTTCAACAGACTGATAGGCGGTTTTTTATACTTTTTCGCCGTCTTTACGGCAGTGATTTCATTTGGATCTAACGTGATAGAGCTTGCTTCTTTTTTGGAAAGTTTCTGTTCCGGCTCTTTCTGCATCACGCCGGATGGAAGCTCTGTCAAATCCTGCGTATGATCTGTGGATTTTGCAGGAGTCTGTCCATCTAATCCGAATCCTGCGCCAGTTGTAGCTACAGGTCCGCCATCCAAACCGTAACCTGTTTTCTTGGCTGTTTTCTTTCCAAAGAGCTTATCATCTCTCATATATTTCAGGATATTGTTACCCACTTTTTTCGGTTCAGGTTCCAGTTCAGGTTTCTTTTCATCATATGGATTGATAATTTGAACTTCTGGCTTTACCGCCTCAACAGTTGGAGTTGGAACTGCAACGGTCTCTTCCGGAAGATACAGTTGTAACTGCTCTTCTGTGCTTTGTACCATTTCTTCACGTTCCTGCTTCAGCTTTTCTCGAACAAGTTTACGCTCTTCGTTCTTGTTTTTGATAGCCTCAATTCCTCTTGAAACCGGTGTATTAATTAACAGCAACAGACTGACAATAATCGTCACAGATGAGAAAATATACAATCCAACCATACCGATGGTCTTTACCAGGAGTGTTCCCACGGTCATGCCAAAGAACCCGCCGTTTTCCAAAGTAACGCCTTTGCTATAAAACTCTCCAAAAGCATATGCTAAATTCGATTCATCGATGAAGCGGCCGGAGTTCAGCAGACACATCATCAAAAGAATCAGAAAACATAAGCTGACGGAGTATACAGAAATATGCACCGTTTTGTTGGTGAAAGTCAAGATTCCAAAGGCCATTAAATACCATGGCACTACCAGGCCAATCAGGCCGAACACGCCTCTCAGAATATCTCCGATGGTATTGCCCAGCTCTCCGGCTGCATGGAACTGAACAGCTGCGAAGAGGAAGATTCCAATGGCAACGAAAATAACGCCCCAAATTTCATCGATGACACGCTGGTCAGCTTTGCGCTTTTCCTGCATTGCTTTTACATCAGCTTTTGCAGCTGCCTTCGTTTCCTTTTTTGCTGTCTTTACATCCTTCTTAGATTGCGTTGTTTTGGCAGTTGTTTTCTTTGTATTTTTATTCTTTGCACCTGGAGGTCGTCCAGGTTTTTTCTTCGTTTGTGCCACGTTCTTACCCCCTAAATTACGTCTGTCCGCACACTATGCGATGAAAAGACCGTAAATTACAGTAAATGCACCCAGTGCCCAAACATAATATGAAAAATAGCTTAACTTGCCTTTTGATACCAGTTTAATCATGCCCTTGATTGCGGCATATCCGGAAATGGCTGCAACAACCATTCCTGCTGCAATTGGACCAAATAAAGCAGGATCAATTCCCTGTGCAACTGCATCAGGAACTTCTAAAACCACAGATCCTAAAATGGACGGGATGGAAATCAGAAATGCAAATCTAACTGCAAATTCTCTCTTCAGGCCTGTAGACAAGCCCCCCACCAGTGTGGATCCGGATCTGGAAACGCCTGGGCAAATCGCAATCCCCTGCATAATACCTACCAGGATTGCAGTACCAAATCCCATTTCTCCAATTTCTTTCTTAGAAGAACCCATTCTTTCCGCCAGGAACATGATTACGCCTGTAAATAAGAAACCGATGCCGATAGCAACAAAAGAACCATAAAAACTTTCAAACAGGTCGTTAAACAACAAACCAATGACTGCTGTTGGAATAGTTGCAACAATAATCATTACGCCCAGCTTACGAACAGGTCTTTCCTGTAGCTTCAGTCCCTTACCGGTACAAAGGTCTTTGATTGTAACAAAAAGTTCCACTACTAATTCACAGATATCTTTCCAGTAACAAATGAACACGGAAATCAGTGTGCCCAGATGCAGCATCACTGCAAAGAACAGAATCTGCTCTCCTTCAATGCCGAAGAAGTTCTGTAATAATGCTAAATGACCGGAGCTGCTGATAGGCAGGAATTCACCTAAGCCCTGCACCAGCCCCAGAATAATCGCTTCAATATAACTCATAAATCTTCCCTTTCGAATTTATTTGTGGTTAATGTAACCCTTTTCAACTAAAGATTCTGCACACAGTACAGCACCGCCTGCAGCACCTCTTACAGTATTATGTGCCAGACCGATAAACTTAAAGTCATAAACGGTATCTTCTCTCAGTCTGCCTACAGACACACCGAAACCGTTTTCACAGTCAACGTCCAGTTTAACCTGTGGTCTGTTTTCTTCTTCTAAATAATGAATGAACTGCTTTGGTGCGTTTGGAAGCTGTGTTTCCTGTGGGAATCCCTTGAAGTTCTGCAGTTTTTCAATTAACTGTTCCAGTGTTGGCTTCTTTCTGAACTTTACAAATACAGCCGCTGTGTGACCGTCTAATACAGGTACTCTTACACACTGGCATGTGATCACAGGTTCTTCAGCCTTTACAATAACGCCCTTTTCGTGGTCAACAGAACCTAAGATTCTCAGTGGTTCCAGTTCACTCTTCGCTTCTTCACCGCCGATGTATGGAATGATGTTTTCTACCATTTCAGGCCAGTCAGCAAAAGTCTTGCCAGCGCCGGAAATTGCCTGGTAAGTTGTTGCAACAACTTCATATGGTTCATATTCTGCCCAAGCTGCTAATGCAGGAACATAGCCCTGGATAGAGCAGTTTGGCTTTACAGCGATGAACCCGTTTGTAGTGCCCAGTCTTTCTTTCTGGTATTTGATTACATCGAAATGGTCAATATTGATTTCAGGCACGACCATTGGAACGTCTTCTGTCCATCTGTGTGCACTGTTGTTGGAAACAACCGGAGTTTCTGTCTTTGCATAAGCTTCTTCAATCGCTTTGATTTCTTCTTTAGACATATCAACTGCAGAGAAAACAAAGTCAACAGTAGCAGCTACCTTTTCTACTTCTGCAACGTCCATTACGATAATATCTTTTACAGCTTCTGGCATTGGATTTGTCATCTTCCATCTTGCACCGACAGCATCTTCATATCTCTTGCCTGCACTTCTTGCACTTGCAGCGATGGTTGTTACTTCAAACCATGGATGGTTATCTAATAAAGAGATAAATCTCTGACCAACCATACCTGTTCCGCCTAAGATACCAACCTTTAATTTTCTGTCTAACTGTCTCATTTTCTATCTCCTTTATCAACTGCCCGAAGGCGATTTTATACTTGTCGCATTGTACAATATATCATAATATTTTACCATTTATTCGCTGAATTTTCAACACGAAATAGGCACGCTTCACATAATATGGGAGTAAAGTTCAGAAAGGAGCCGCCTATGTCTATATTCAAAGGTTCCGGTGTCGCAATTGTTACACCTTTCAAGGACGGACGCATTGATTATGCTGCCCTGGAAGGCCTCATTGCATGGCACATTGAGGCCGGTACAGACGCTCTGATTGTCTGCGGCACCACAGGCGAATCCGCCACGTTATCCCCTATCGAGAAGCTCTCACTATTAGAGTTTTCCATCAAAAAAGCCGATGGTCGCATCCCTGTTATTGCCGGTTCAGGAAGCAACGATACGTCTCATGCTATGTATCTTTCAAAGGAGATGCAGTATGCAGGCGCTGATGGACTTCTCATTGTCACGCCTTATTACAACAAAACAACTCAGGAAGGCCTTATCAAACACTATAACGCCATTGCTGACTATGTAGATATCCCGATTATCCTCTACTCCGTAAAAAGCAGAACTGGTGTTAATATCAGCCCTTCTACCGTAAAAGAGTTAAAGAAACACCCAAATATCTGCGGTATCAAAGAAGCCAGCGGTGATTTATCCCAAATCTGCGACATTGCTGCAATGACAGATCATGATTTTTGTCTCTATTCCGGTAATGATGACCATACAATTGCCATGATGGCTTTAGGAGCAGTAGGTTGTATTTCCACAGTAGCAAACATCATTCCGGCCCAATACCACCAGATGACCAAAGACTATTTAGAAGGCCGGCATAAAGCAGCTGCAAAAAAACAGCTTGCCATGCTGCCGCTCATCCGTGCCGTTTTTGCTGAAGTGAACCCAATCCCGGTAAAAGCTGCCTTACACATTATGGGAAAAATCCAAAAAGAATACCGGCTGCCGTTATGCGAACCATCCAACCAAACACTCTATTTTCTCTACGATGAAATGAAACGTTATGGAATTCCGATAAAGTAATGCAAAAACGTAAAAAAGAGCAGTTAAAAACTGCTCTTTTAAATGCTTTCTAATTATCTTTAGCTTATGCTTCAGCAACAACTTCCTTGCCGTCGTAATAGTTACAGTTAGGGCATACTCTGTGCGGAAGTTTTGGCTCGTGGCACTGAGGACAGATAGATACGCCTGGTAAAGACTTCTTCATGTTAGGGGATCTTCTCTGGTCTCTCTTAGCTTTAGATGTTTTTCTCTTAGGTACTGCCATGTTCTACACCTCCTCCTGCTCGTGTGATTCTATGCTAAACAAATAATTTTCGTCAACTACTAAAGTATATACTAAAACACTCAGCTTGTCAACAATTATTTTACTCTAGTCTTAGCGATTTTGTAAGTGTCTCTTGCAATCATTAATTCTTCGTTAGTAGGGATTAATAACAGTCTTACCTTGGAATCGTCCGCAGCAAAGTCTACTTCCTTACCTCTAACGTTGTTCTTCAGAACGTCAATCTTGATACCCAGGTTGCCTAAGTTCTGACAGATCATTTCTCTTAAGCCGATTGCGTTTTCACCAACACCTGCAGTGAAGATGATAGCATCAACACCATTCATTTCTGCGATGTAGGAACCGATGTAGCCTCTTACCTTCTGTACGAAGATCTTCAGAGCTAATGCAGCTCTTTCGTTACCTTCAGCAACAGCATCTTCTAAGTCTCTGAAGTCGGAAGAAACGCCGGAGATACCTAATACGCCAGACTTCTTGTTCAGGATTTCGTTTGCTGCACCCTGAGGTAAGTTTTCCTTCTGTCTGATGTAAGTTACGATAGCAGGGTCGATGTCACCACATCTTGTACCCATTACCAGACCTTCTAATGGAGTGAAGCCCATGGAAGTGTCAACACATCTGCCGTGCTTGATAGCGGATACGGAAGCACCGTTACCTAAGTGGCAAGTGATTAACTTCAGGTCGTGCATATCAACGCCCATCATGTCTGCTGCTCTTTCAGCAACGTACTTGTGGGAAGTACCGTGGAAGCCGTATCTTCTGATACCGTGCTTTTCATAGTATTCATATGGAATCGCATACAGATAGGATTCAGGTGGCATTGTCTGGTGGAATGCTGTATCGAATACACCTACCATTGGAGTGTTTGGCATTCATGCCTGGCAAGCTGCGATACCCTGTAAGTTTGGTGTGTTGTG
>JAZUBY010000026.1:0-30891 GCA_045638885.1 Emergencia sp.
GAAGACTGGTTAGGTAACCCATGGAATGGTCCTGAAGCTGACGTGAAGGGCGCACATCCAAACTCCAGATTTACTGCACCTGCAGCGAATTGCCCAATCATCGCTGACGAATTCGCAACTGGCGAAGGTGTTCCTATTTCCGCTATCATCTTTGGTGGCAGAAGAGCAAAGGCTGAACCACTGGTTTACCAGGCTAAGGACTGGAACCACGGTGTATTTATCGGTTCCGCTATGGCATCCGAAACAACTGCAGCTGCAAACGGTCAGGTTGGTGTCGTAAGACATGACCCAATGGCAATGCTACCATTCTGTGGCTACAACATGGCTGAATACTTCCAGCACTGGATTGATATGGGTAAGAAGATGACAAACCCTCCTAAGATTTTCCATGTAAACTGGTTCAGAACTGACGAAAATGATCAGTTCATGTGGCCAGGTTTCGGTGATAACTTAAGAGCAATCCTGTGGATGTTAGACAGATGTGATGGCAAAATCGATGCAGAAAGCACTCCTCTGGGCTTAGCACCTAAGAAGGGTGACCTGGACGTTACAGGTCTGGATCTGTCCGATGAAGTACTGGAAAAGCTGTTCGCAGTAAACAAGGCTGACTGGGAAGCTGAAGTTGCTGGTATTCAGGAATTCTACGACAAGTTTGATTCCCTGCCAGTAGAATTAACAGATGCTTTAGCAACTCTGAAAGCAGAAGTTGAAAAACTGTAAGATTACATAAAGAAATGATGAACCTGCCGGCCATGCTGGCGGGTTCTTTTTTGAAAGAGAGACTTATGGAAAACTACTACTATAACCGTATGACAAAGCCCCAACAGGCAGCATATCATGCCATCAAAAAAGGACTGGAAGCTTTGGCGCCATCGATTCAGGTTCCCCGCATCGACGGAAAGGAACTGACTCAGGTCTATTTTCTGCTACGCCTGGATCAGCCGGAAATCTTCTATTCTGCCAGCTATAAGTATCGTTACTATGAGCATGCAGACAGTATGGAACTGATCCCGGAATATTTGTTTGAAAAGAAGAAAATCCAGCAGCATCAGAGCGCTTTGAAAGCCCGCGTAGAAAAGCTGGCCCGTCCTGCGAAGGAATTGAAGACAGAATGGGATAAGCTCGTATATATTCACGACTTTATTTGCCAGAATGTCCATTATGATAAACTGCGTAAGCCGTACGCCCACGAAATCATCGGACCGTTAGGGCAGGGTGTAGGTGTCTGCGAAGGGATGGCAAAATCGGTAAAGATTCTCTGCGACGCCCTTGGCATCTGGAGTGTTATCGCCATTTCCGAGGCGAACCCGGACAAAGGCGTCAAATACCGTCACGCCTGGAACATTGTGAAAGTCGGTGGGAAGTTCTATCACCTGGATACGACCTTTGATAATGGGTTGTGTAGGGAAACCGACGATATTCGTTATGATTACTTCTGCCTGCCGGATAAGCAGATTTTCCGCGATCATGAACCGCTGGTTTGGCCGATGCCAAAGTGTGAAGATGGAGACAACTTCTATTACAAAGTGAAAAAACTGTCCTGGACCAAGGAAGAAGAGGTGCGCAAACGTTGTGCCCAGGCGGTGAAGAAAGGAAAGATTCTCACCTTCCACTGGAGAGGTGATTACCTGACACGCGAGCGGCTGAAAGACTTTTTGCATATCTTTGAAGAAGAAGCTGCGAAGAAAGAAAAGCATGCCCATGTCAGATTCAACTGGTCACAGGCGGTGCTTCGCGTCAGCTTTGATGTGCCAATCGTAGAAGAAGATGTAGAAATTGAAGAGGCAGATGCTTCTGTAAGATAAAAGAAAAAGCCGATAGGATGGACCTATCGGCTTTTGTTGTTTTTTGATATGTAGTTTTATGCTTCGAATGCGCCCTTCACCAGGATTTCTCCACCCTGGATCATAGTCTGTCCCATTGCGATAACAGTATCGATTTCTAAATCCTTAGTCATAATACAGAAGTCAGCATCGTTACCTTCTGCGATAACACCCTTCTTCTTCAGCCCCAGTGCTCTTGCAGGGTTGCAAGTGATGGCTTTGATCGCGATTTCCAGAGGAATGTTTTCTCTTTCTACACATTCCTTTACTTCCTTCAGCAGACAGCTGGACTGGCCCATGCCCATGCCTAAGAATACGCCGTCAGCACTGTACAGCGGTAAGCTGCCCTGACCATCGGAGGAGAATGTAAATAAATCAGTGGAGATGCCTTCGTCGATTAATCTCTTTACGCCAGTGGAAACACGAACTTCGTCACAAACAGTTTCCCAGTAATCGATATCTTCGTTACCGGTGAAGTCAATGTAGCCGCCCTTCTTTGCATATTCCAGAGACTTTTCAAACAGCATAGCATTTCTGTTTACGTGTGTAGGCATGAACTGTGTAATTGGAATTTCAGTGTTTTCAACTACTTCTTCAATCAGATCCATGCATCTTGGGCTATCGCCTAAGTGGATATTGATGATACCTGCTTTGCCGGATAATACACCGCCCAGTCTTGTGTCAGCGCATACTCTTGCGAATTCAGAAAAAGTTGGCTGGGAAGATCTGTGGTCGGAGATTGCGATTTCGCCGCAACCGATGAATTCATCAATCATCATGATGTCCTTTACGATACTGTCTGTCAGTGTATGAACCGGAATCTGGTAACTGCCAGTGTAACCGTAAGCGGACAGGCCCTGTTCCTTCAGACCTTTTAACTTTGCAACCAGTGCATTCACGTCACGGCCGATACCGTCTGTGCCCAGACAGCCAACAACCGTTGTGATACCGTAACGAGTCAGACCGGACAGCGTTGCTTCTGGTGTTCTGTTACCAAAGCCGCCTTCGCCGCCGCCACCCAGTACGTGTACGTGAGAGTCGATGAAACCAGGTAACAGGATTTTACCAGTACCATCGATGATTTCAACGCCTAATTCTTCCGGCAGGTTGATTTCATCAGCGATCTTGCAGATTTTACCGCCTGCCATGTAAACGTCTTTGATGCCCATCTTTTCTGGAGCGTATACTTCGATATTTTTGATTAATTTCATGATATAGTTCCCTTTCCTACTTGATTACCATTTGTTATATACTTTTTCTGCAAAGCCCAGAAGGTCTTTGATTTCTAATACTGTTCCATCATCTAATACGGCTTTACCATTAAACTTACCGAATACCTGATGCTGGTTGGAACGGATTACCCCAACGTTAGTATCCGCGTGACGGTCGATGATCGGTTCAAAGTCCATCTCAAATCTGCCGTCGCTGCTTGTGAAAGTCCAAGGAGATAAGAAGTCTTCTTCTTTTTCGCCCATTGGAATGTGGAACGTCACGTCTTCCAATTTATGTGCTTTGTTATTGTAGAACAGCATGTTTTCTGTGGCTGCAGATGTATCACCGAAACCGTAGCCGATGTTGAAGCCAAACGGTACACCGTCAACCAGTCCGGAAGCACTGCCCCAGTACCATGTGTTTTCATAAGTCCAAACGCCGCGGCCCCAGTCCAGGACGCCGAAGGAAGTTTCCGGTTCAAAAACATATTCTACGCCGTTAAATTCAACTACGCCTTTGGCCGGCAGGCAGTTGATTTTCTGATTGTAATAGAAATGTTTTGGGTGACCTGCAAACGGTGTAGCGATGACCATGGAATCGCCCTTTGGATTCATCAGTTCAATTTTTCCTTTGATTGGTTTTCCGTCACAGAAGTTGTCCATAGAGAATTCGAGGACACGTGTTTCACCGTCGTTACGGAAATACATCGCGTGTTTTTTGCTGCTATGGAATACATCGCCTTTTACCGATGTTGCCGGGAATCCAACCTTTCCGTTAGTTAACCAGGACATCTGGCTGGTTGTCTGCTCCCAAGGGGTTCTGAAGTCCAGCAGAGAGATGCTGTCCAGGCCCATGTAGGAGTTATCGGCGATGGTTAGTGCAACGCCGTAATCATCGTTACCGATGTAATAGTAGTCCCATTCTTTGATTCGCCACTTGTTTGCTTTGATGGCGTTTCTGTCATAAACAGGTAATAAACTTGTCGCATAGCCGGGTTCCGTCAGATGACCGTTTTCATCCAGCAGCGGCTTTGCTGTCAAAATTTGATGCTGCATAGGGCACCTCCTAATTGTTCATAGATATACCCCTATTTTACCATAAATTCAGCGGCTTGCTATGAAAATTTCAAAAAGTAGGGTATAATCTAAGTATGAAAAAGAACATATATATTGGATGTCATCTTTCTGCAACCAAAGGGTTTGCGGCTATGGGGAAAGATGCAGTAAAAATCGGGGCAAACACCTTTGCCTTCTTTACCAGAAATCCAAGGGGAGGGAAAGCAAAAGAGATAGATCCGGAAGATGCGAAGGCACTTCTGGCACTTATGGATAAAGAAGGTTTTGGAAAACTGGTTGCCCACGCACCGTACACACTGAATCCGTGTTCAGCGACAGAAAAGACAAGAGAATTCGCAAAGATGGCCATGACAGATGACCTGGCCAGAATGGAATATTTACCGGGAAATTACTACAACTTTCATCCGGGCAGCCATGTAGGACAGGGTGCGGAGAAAGGGATTGAAATGATTGCAGACTTGCTCAATGAAGTGATGAAACCGGAACAGACCACCACCGTCCTACTGGAAACTATGGCGGGAAAAGGTAGTGAAGTTGGCAGCACTTTTGAGGAAATTGCATCTATCATCGAGAAAGTAGAATTAAAAGATAAGATTGGTGTATGTCTGGATACCTGTCATGTCAGCGACGGCGGGTATGATATCATCAATGATTTAGAGGGTGTCCTTGCAGAGTTTGACCGCATTGTCGGTTTGGAAAAGTTAAAGGCGTTGCATATTAACGATAGTAAGAATCCGCCAGGGGCAAAGAAAGACAGACACGCTTGCATCGGAGACGGATATTTAGGAACAGAAACCATTGTAAAAGTTTTAAGTCATCCAAAATTAGCCGGATTACCATGTATTTTAGAAACACCGCAGGAAGACTTGGACGGCTATGGTAGAGAAATCGAAATGCTGAAAGGAGCAGTACAGTTATGAAAATCAAAGACATATTAGTTATCAACCCGGGTTCTACATCCACCAAAATTGCAGTTTACACAGATGAAGCCAGAGAAGTTGTATTTGAAACAAATATCGTTCACGACGAAGAAAAAATCAACGACTTCCCAAATGTGGCAGCACAGAGAGTTTACAGAACAGAAACCGTTATGGAATTTCTCAAATCGAAGAATTACGATATGAGCAATCTGTCTGCAGTTGTTGGACGTGGAGGCATGGTACCGGAACTAAAGGGCGGCGGTTACATTGTGAACGAAAAGCTTTGTACCAGAATGGCCAGCGCTGACATCCCACAGCACGCATCCAGCCTGGGCGCTTTGATTGCTTATGCCATCGCAAAACCTTTAGGACTGCCGGCATATATTTACGATTCTACTATGGGATATGATCTGCTGGACATTGCAAAGGTAACTGGTATTGCGGAAGTAGAACGCCACGGCGGTATCCATCTGCTCAATTCCAGAGCCCAGGCAATCAAATATTACAGCGCAAAGGATCAGGACTACAGAAACAAGCAGTTCATCGTCTGCCACATGGGTGGCGGCATTACAGCCAACGCATGGAAAGCCGGCAAGGTTGTGGACGTATCTTCTTATGATGATGGTCCAATGGCTCCAGAACGTTCCGGTGGTATTCCACTGCTGCTGTTCAAGCGTCTTTGCTTTGATGGCAAGCATACTGAAGCAGATATCGATAAGTTAATCAGCGGACGCGGCGGCCTGTTCTCCTATTTAGGCACAAAGGACTGCCGTGAAGTAGAACGTATGATTGCTGACGGCGATCACTACGCAAAGATGATTTACGAAGCTATGGTACTGCAGGTGGCAAAGGCAATTGCAGGTCTTTCCTGTACGCTGAAGGGTCAGGTGGATGTAATCATCCTGACTGGCGGTATCGCACATTCCCATAAGCTGACAGGCATGATCAAAGAGTACTGCGAACATATTGCGCCAATTGTAGTATTAGCAGGAGAAAGTGAGCTGGAAGCTTTGGCACAGGGTGCGGTGAGAATGATGCAGGGCGACGAAAGAGCCCAGGAATATTAAAAACAGTACATATGAAAGGTCTTTAAATATATGAAAGTAGCATACGGACGGAAAGTTTTTATAGCAATTATTATAACAGGATTATTAGAATTACTGGGAATTCAATTCTTTGGGACAGATGTGCCCCATAAGGGAACGGTTATGTTTTGTACTATTATGGCGATTGGCGGAGGTATCGCCACATACATGGATCTGCCGGAAGAAGCAGCAGAAGAGAAAATGCGTATCCCTCAGATTCTAACAGCGTTGATGCTGCTGGTTGCAGAAACCTATGCAGCGGGCATGCTGATTCTGTAAGAAATGAAAGAAGGAGGTAGAACGATGGCTTTTTGTAATAAATGTGGAGCACAGATTGCTGACGGCAGCAGATTTTGTGGCGTGTGTGGTGCACCTCAAGGCGGCGGCATTTTTGGCGGTGCAGGAAATAGAGTGCAAAAGAACGGCGTAACCTTTACGAAGGCAGATGTAATAGATTTCGAAATTATTGGCGATGATTTGCAGCTGGTAGAAATTGAACTGGATCCGGGCGAGAGCGTGATCGCAGAAGCAGGCGCTATGAACTACATGGATGGATGCATTAAAATGGAGACTGTTTTTGGCGACGGAAGCGGCAATGACGAAGGCAAGGGTTTTGGTGCGAAGCTGTTCAGTGCAGGGAAACGCGCACTGACTGGAGAGGGCATATTCATGACCGTATTCCAGAATGCAGATCCTGCAAAGAAGGCAAAGGTTGCATTTGCATCCCCATATCCGGGAAAGATTATTCCTGTAGATCTGGATACTTTCGATCAGACTTTAATTTGCCAGAAGTCCGCATTCCTCTGTGCGGCAAAGGGTGTAAATATTGACTTATACATGCAGAAGAAGCTTGGAGCAGGCCTGTTCGGCGGCGAAGGGTTCATTATGCAGAGACTGACTGGCGACGGTGTCGTATTCCTCAACGCAGGTGGTACCATTGTGAAAAAGACGCTGGCCCCAGGAGAAACTATCAAAATGGATACAGGTTGTCTGGTTGCGATGAGTGCAACGGTAAATTACGATGTGCAGATTCAGAACGATATTAAGAATGGATTCTTAGGCGGAGAAGGTATCTTCATTGCAACGCTGACAGGTCCAGGGGAGGTATGGATGCAGTCCCTGCCATTTAGCCGAATGGCAGATGCCATTATCAAAGCATCCAGATACAGCACTGGAGACAGCGGCAGCTTTAACAATCCAATTGACGAAGTAGGCAGTTCCTTAGAGTCTGCGCTTAGCGGATTGTTCAAGTTCTAAATAACAGAGCGCATAAAGATAGCTTTTGTTATGGAGGAATTATGGAAAAGAAAATTGTAACGGTTAGCGGATTGTGCTTTCTGATGATTATCGGGATTGCGACAGCAGGCATTTTGATTGAAGACGAAATGTTGCGTCGTATTGTTGTGATCGCGGGCTGTTTGGTTGTGGTCTGGCTGACAACTCTTAACTTTAAAACTTTAAAGTTAATGAAAGAGCAGACCGATGCAGCCCCACCAGAAGTACCGTCTTTGGTTCACTGGCTTCAGGGAGAGACCTGGCCGGAACTTTTGAGCACGGAAAAAATTATGGAACAGTTTGAAGACGAGCTGAAGCTGTTTTTAAGTGCCAATCCGGATTGCAAAGAAGTAGAGACCAAAGGATATCGCATCTGGCGCACAGAAGATACCGAAAGATATTTTGATTGGAACATCCCGACACAGCAGCAGATCCTGGTGTTAATGGACAGCACGGGAAAAAGATTTCAGGTTTTCGGCAGTGAAATCTTGCAGAAGGCAATGGAAGAACATTGTGAATAAAAAACTGGGCAGTCATGTGACTGCCCAGTTTGGCGTTTTTGAGATTATAATTTTGCAATATCCAACTCTGCATAGCCTGCCAGCAATGGCTTCAGCACTTTGCGGATTTCTGCGCAGCCGCCAGCAGTATCGGATTCGATGTTCAGCGGCATGATTGGATCGTGTAAAGATTTGCGAAGTAGCAGCCATCCGCCAAAGTCTGGTCTGTCGAAAGCGATACGAACACCTTCGTAGTTTGGTTCTACTAAAGTCGCACCGGCAATCTGACCATTACGAGCCAGGTTTTCCAACTCCGCAATAATCGCATCGCCATAAGCGCCAAAGTCTTCCGCTAAAATTGGGAATCTGACTTCTTCGGATTCTGCAGGCAGCTTTAAGTCTTCCAGCAGTGTGGAAATACCACGGCCTTCTTTAAATAACTGGGCTGCTTTGATGACAATCTTGGTTGCCAGGTAGGCACCATCATCTAAGAAGTAGTTTTCCTTGTATGCTGCATGTCCGCTTGTTTCGATAGCCAGCTGACTGTCGATACCGGCATCGTTCAGTTCAACGGACTTATTAATGACGTTTTTATATCCTCTCTTGAAGCGCAGGTGCTTCAGACCCAGACCTTCTTCTAAGAATGTAGTCAGCTCATTGCTGGTGATGCTGTCGGTTACAACAGTTGTACCAGGATAAGCATCAGCAATCAAAGCTGCCGCCATGGCAACGATGCTGTTACGGTTAATTTCGTTACCCTTTTCATCTACTGCGGAGGAACGGTCTACGTCAGTATCAAAGATCAGACCTAAATCTGTACCACATTCCTTAACGCGGGCACAGATTGCAGCCATAGCTTTCTTGTCTTCTGGATTTGGCGCATGATTTGGGAAGTTTCCGTCCGGTTCCAGGAACTGACTGGAGGTAATGTCTGCGCCGAGCGGTTCTAAAACTTTGCTTGCATAGAAACCACCGGCACCGTTTCCTGCATCTACTGTAATCTTCATGCCATCGAGTGGTCTTTCGCCTGCACCAACGCCATCAACAATCAACTTACGCAGATGTGCAGCGTATGTATCGATTAACGGAATTTCCGTTACATCTTTTGGCGGAATTGGTCTCATGGAATTCAGCATGGAGTCAGATTCTGCGAATGCGATGATGTCCACGATGTCGCCTTTGTTGAGGCCACCATATGCATCAAAGAATTTCATGCCGTTTCTGTTCCAAGGTAAGTGGCTGGCTGTAATCATGATGGCACCATCGCACTTGTATTCCTCAAAAATTGTAGACATGAACATGGCTGGCGTGGATGCAAGTCCTGCATCCAGAACTTTGCAGCCATGAGGCAGCAAGCCTTCAATTAGTGCCTTTGCAATGTCCTCGCCGGAAAGTCTCGGATCGCGGCCGATTGCAACTGTCAGTTCATGTGCGCCTTTTCCTGTCATGTTGGTCAGCCAGAATAAGAAGCCGCGGCCAAGTCTTCCAGCTGCTTCCTTGGTCAGGTTGACTGTTTCACCTTCTATACCGTCCAGCGCGACGCCTCTGATGTCGCTGCCGTTTTGCAGTTTTGTATAATCATATCTTGCCATAATCAATCTCCTTATGTCGTTTCTCTAAAAGAATATACTCTTATTATATTTGACCAAAGAAAAGAACGCAAGGCATAATAAAAACCAGCAGACAGAGAAGCGGGGACATATTTGACCCAGAATATTTCCCGGCTGGTCAGTGTAGTCCCATACTTCCATCTTAAGCCAAAGATTTACCACGCAGCCCATGGCAAACTCGTAGAGCGTGATGATTGCCGATCCAAGCAGTGCGGCATTCCAAAGGGGAAGATGAAGGAGGAGAGGCAGAAGATAGTAAAAGGTCAGAACCACAGCTCCACCAGTCAGGACCATGGACCAGTGGGTATATCCGCGATATAGAATTTCAATGAGGCCGTAGGACAGGCCTCCAATTAAAAACACAATCATTTCCATGATTTTAATATTGGATTTCAGCAGGAATTTATACAAGGAAAAGACTGCCTGTGGTATAATAAATGAATCGGCAGAAGGAGGACTGGCAAATGAACGAAAAAGCAAAAACGAAAAAGAAGGGTGATGTTCTTTACAAAATCGTAATGGCACTTTTGATCATCATCATTCTGTTCAGTGCATATAAAGTTGGAACCATTTTGTATGGTTATCATCAGGGAAACAGCCAATACGAAGAAGTACAGGAAATTGCAAAGGTTGAAGAGGAAGACGGTGAAGAGGAAATCAACTTTGAAGGCCTGTTAAAAGCTAATGAGGATGTCAAAGCGTGGATTTATCTGGAGGACACCGTAATCGATTATCCCGTTATGCAAACTACAAATAACGACTATTACCTGTATCACATGTTTAACGGAGAGGAAAATGGAGCAGGCTCTATCTTCATAGACTATCGTAATTCGGCGCCCTTCAAAGACTTCAACACGGTGCTTCACGGACATCGTATGAAAGACGGATCCATGTTTAAGCCGTTGGTTCAGTATGCAGATGCTGATTTCTATGAAAATCACAAAGTGATTGAAATTACAACACCAACGCAGAAATATGACTGTGAAGTCTTTGCTGCAGCAACCATTCCAGCAGATAGCGACTTGTATCAGTTTGAATTTTACAGTGAAGAAGACAGACTTTATTACCTGAGCCGTCTCGATGCAGTAAACGAACTGTATACCGATGTGGAAATAGGCGTGAAAGACAAAATTGTCATGATGAGCACCTGCACGGCACAGTTGGACGATAACAGATACTGTGTATTTGGAAAACTGGTAAAAACAACCGAATAAGATCAGAGATACTCCCTATTGAAACCAGCTTTTTCGAGGGGTATAATAATATTGTAATATGAACAACTTAATTGTAGAAAGGATCCAGAATATTATGTTCCATGAAATGACCATCGCTGGCTGTAAGCGCCAGTTACCATTATGCAAGATTACAGACGATTTATATATCGGTGCGTTTATTATGTTCAGCGACGTAGAAATTACAGAAGCCTGTGCAAGAGAGCTGCTGAAAATCGCGCCTGAATTCGATATCATTATCACTGCTGAATCCAAGGGTATTCCACTGGCTTACGAAATGGCTCGTCAGGCTGGCATGAACGATTACATCGTTGCAAGAAAAGGCCCGAAACTGTACATGAAAAATGTGGTAACGACAGAAGTAAACTCTATTACAACTGACCATATTCAGACACTGTGTCTGGGACAGGACGAAATCGACAAGATGAAGGACAAGCGTGTTCTGATTGTAGATGATGTTATCAGCACAGGTGAATCCCTGAAATCTCTGGAAGTTCTGGTAAACCAGGTTGGCGGCAACATCGTTGGAAGCATGGCAGTTCTTGCTGAAGGCGAAGCAGCTGACAGAGATGATATCTTGTTCTTAGAAAAACTGCCACTGTTCAATGCGGACGGTAGTGTGAAATAAGTGAAGTCTTGTTTGAGCTCTTGAAAATCCCAAAATGATATATTCCCATACGGAACAAGATCTCGTCGCAAACAATCATAAACAATAAACTCGAGACCTTTGGGGTCTTTCACGAAATGGCTTATGCCCGTGATAAGACCAACCAAAGGTCTTTCTCGTTTTTTGTATGATTGTCTTTGCTCCTCAAAACCGTTCCGTTTGGGAATATATCACTTCTGATTTTTAAGTCTAACAAATCGGAAGGAGAGTAGTCAGGGGATTGGCTTTTGGCTGTTTGTAAAATAAAAGGCAGTATATTACTGCGAGAGTCTTTTCTTGCAGATTTCAGACAATTATACAAGGATACGAAGAAAGGGTTTGGATGGAGTTTGATATTAATTTTATCAAACTCCCCAAACCCTTTGAGTACGTTGTATATGATTGTGAAATCTGTAAGCTTGCCTGGAGTAGTAATATACTGCCTATTTAAAATGCAAACAAACCAAATTCAATTATGCTTCTAATGCCGCAATCTCGTCTTCTGTTGCCTGCATTGCTTCCAGGGTTTCTGCCATCAGCTGTTCTAATTCCCAGCCTAATTGTTCTGCACCCTGTTTGATGGTTTCTCTGTCGCATCCTGCTGCGAATCTCTTATCCTTGAATTTCTTCTTCAGGGATTTCAAGTCCATATCTTTGCAGCTGTGGGATGGACGCAGGATAACTGCTGCACCAATCAGGCCAGTCAGTTCGTCCATAGCGAAGAGAATCTTTTCCATCAGGTGTGTTGGTTCTACATCGGAGCAAAGTCCGTAACCGTGGGATACGATAGCGTGCACCATTTCTTCTGGAGCATTGATTTCTGCCAGCAGTTCCGGAGCCTTCTTGCAGTGGTCATCAGGCCACATTTCGAAATCCACGTCGTGTAGCAGACCACACATTGCCCAGAATTCAGCATCTTCTTCGAAGCCCTGCTTTTTTGCCTGGTATCTCATAACAGCCTCTAAAGTCAGACCGTGATGGATGTGGAACGGTTCTTCGTTATATTTCTTTAATAATGCCAGCGCATCATCTCTATTGATCATATGTATACCTCCTGCACAAATCGATTTACGCGGATTTCTGTGCTCTTTCTTCTTTGGAAGGCAGCTGAGGAATCAGTACTGCAACGAAGATTACTACGCAGCCGATTAATTCCAGAGTTGTCATAGATTCGTGTAGCAGCAGTGCGCCGAAAAGAACAGCGAATACAGATTCCAAGCTTAACAGCAGGGGAGCTGTAGCAGGTTCTGCGTGCTTCTGACCTAATACCTGTAATGTGTAAGCTACGCCAGAAGACATTACGCCGCAGTACAGGATTGCGCCGGCACATCCAATGATGTCAGCCATAACCGGATTTTCAAAGATTGCCATCAGAATTAAGCTGATTACGCCAGTTGTTAAGAACTGGATGGAAGATAACTTAATGCCATCGCACTTTTCGATGAAGTGGTCAACCACGATGATGTGAATCGCAAACACGAATGCACACAGCAGTACAAAGAAGTCACCTGTTGCCAGTGTAAAGCCTGCGCCGGAACCAGCCATAGTCAGTAAATAGAAACCGAAAACTGCTAATGCGATGCAGCCCCAAACGACTGGCTTAACCTTACGCTTTAAGAATAAACCTAAAACCGGAACGATAACTACATATAAAGTTGTGATGAAGCCTGCTTTACCGGCGTCAGTGTCGAAGTACATACCGAACTGCTGCAGGTTGGAAGCGATACATAAAACGATACCGCACCATAAGCCGCCGATTAAATTCATCTTTTCGGATGCTTTCTTTTCTTCAACAGTTCTTGTATCAGGAGTCTTATCCAGCTTTGCGAAAATCATGATTACCGGAATCAGAACCAGACCACCGATTAACATACGGATACCGGTGTAAGTAAAAGGTTCTAATACGGTACCGGCCTTCTGTGCTACGAAAGCAGACCCCCAGATAATTGCTGTTAACAGCAACATCAGATTACTTTGCATTTTCTTACTCATAATGAATCCTCTCATTTCTAAATAATGTCGATGTACGTTTTATTATATTAAAATTATAACACCTTTACAAGGCGAGAAACTTTTTTTTCAAACAAAAATATGATAGAATAGTTGTATTAGCGTACAAAGAGATACCTCATAACAGAAAGGGAAAAATATGAGCAACGAAAAGAAATTATTTGAGCTGATCGGCCAGATTGGTGACTTAGATACAGAAGCAATGACGGCAGCAAAAGAACGTCAGGATTATCTTGCAAAACCACCGGGAAGCTTAGGCCGCCTGGAAGATATTACAATCAAAATTGCAGGCATTACCGGTAAGGCCGTTGGTAACGATGTAACAAAACAGTGTATTGCCATTTTCAGTGCTGACAATGGCGTGGTAGAGGAAGGCGTCGCTTCCGCACCACAGTCTGTAACCCTGTCTCAGACAATCAACTTTACAAGAAGATATACTGGCGTGAGTTCCATGGCGAAGTACTGGGATATTGACCTTCTGGTAACTGACGTAGGTGTTGCCATGGAAATTCCGGAAGTGCTGTACACTGACGAAATGCTGACAGAAGAGGGCAGGATTCCTGTTAAGATTGTAAATAGAAGAATTGCAAACGGTACCAGAAACCTGGCAAAGGAAGCTGCAATGACAAGAGAAGAAGCCGTACGTGCCATGCTGATTGGTTTTGAAGCAGCAGAAGCTGCAAAGAAATCCGGCGCACAGCTTTTTGGTGTAGGCGAGATGGGTATCGGTAACACCACAACCAGCTCCGCACTGTTAAGTGCCCTGACTGGCCTGACTGGAGAACAGGTTGTTGGCCGTGGCGGCGGACTTAACGATGAAGGTCTGGCGAAGAAAATCAAAATCGTAGATGATGCTGTCAATAGCTGGTGCATGGCTGATCCTATCGAAAAACTGTGCAAAGTTGGCGGCTATGATATTTGCGCTATGGTTGGTGCGTTCCTGGGTGCTGCAGTACACAGAATGCCGGTTGTTATCGACGGGTTTATTTCCGTAGTTGCTGCATGTTATGCAAAGGAACTGAATCCAAAGGTAACAGACTACATGTTTGCATCTCATAAGTCTTTCGAAATCGGCTATCAGGCAGGCATGGACAGACTTCGTCTGGAACCGATGTTTGACTTGGGCATGCGTCTTGGTGAAGGCAGCGGCTGTCCAATCGCATTTAAGATGATTGAAACTGCTGTCGCTTCCATGAATCTGATGAAGACACTGCAGGAAGCATCTGTAGATGGCGACTACTTAGAAGAAATCAGAAGGGATAATTTATTTTAATGAATGTATTTATCAGTGGGGGCTGCAAGAACGGCAAGTCTATGTTTGCGCAGCATATGACAAGAGATATGGCAGAAGCCTCTGGCAAAAAAATGTACTATGTGGCTACGATGATTCCAACAGACGACGAAGATCGTGCACGAATTCTTCGTCACATCGACGAGCGCGACGGCTGGGGCTATGAAACCATCGAGATCGGCAGAAATATTTGTGACTGTCTGGACAGAGAAACCGTTGACCCTGAAGGTGTGTTCCTTTTGGACAGCGTAACAGCCCTTCTGTCTAACGAAATGTTCCTGCCGGACGGAACCTGCAATTTCCAGGCTGGTGAAAAAGTAGCAAAGGAATTATTGGAGTTTGGCAGAAGAACGGGCAATACGGTCTTTGTATCTGACTACATCTATTCTGATGCAAGACTTTTTGACCAGTATACAGAAAACTACAAAGAAGCTCTGGCTTATGTAGATAAAACCTTGGCTAAGGCCTGTGAACAGGTAGTGGAAGTTGCTTACGGTCATACACATTTCTACAAATAAACATAGAAAGAGAACGATATGAAATTTATCATTGGATTTTTCATGGCATGGGGGAATTTCATCACTCTGCCATGCCCATACAAAAGATGGGATAACAATTTAAAAAATATGATGCTGGCTATGCTGCCGGGCGTCGGACTGGTTGTCGGCGTATTGTGGATGCTGCTATATGCCGTCCTCGATTGGCTGGTGCTGCCGCCGATGATTACCAGCCTGATTATGACCCTGTATATCTTCCTGATTTGCGGGTTTATGCACATGGACGGATTTATGGATTGTAATGATGCCATCATGTCCAGAAGACCGCTGGAAGACAGACAGCGTATCCTAAAAGACTCTTTGGTTGGTGCCTTTGCGGTAGTTACGGCAGTATTTCTGATTCTGGGATGGTTTGCAGCTATGACAACGGCCATTACAGAAAATCACCTGCAGACTTTTGATATGAATCTGCTGCTGATTCCGGTTGTAAGCCGCGGGGTTTCCGGTTTGCATGTGTTGAAACTGAGACCAATCGGTCATAGCCAGTATGTAAAAGATTACGAAGATAAAGGCAGAATCAAATACCGCGTTGCCGTGATTTTACAGATGGCAGTCATTGGCACAGCGGCAATCTTCTTAGGCATGGATCCGACCGTGACCATGATTGTTGCAGTAACAGTTATTGCCTCCTGCTCCATTGCCATCTCCTATGCGAGCAAGAACTTAGGCGGTATGAGTGGCGATATTGCAGGTTACGGTATATGCATTAGTGAGCTGGCAGGCGTATTGGCGCTGGCATTGGTATAGGGAAGGAGACAAATATGATTTTAATTTTTGGCGGAGCCTATCAGGGCAAGCTGGATTATGCCATAGAGCATTACGACATCAAAGAGAGGGACATCTATACATGTGAGATGGATTCCATGAAGCTGGACTTTGACAAGAAGGTCATCAACCATGCTGAACGTTTTGTGTATGCGTGCACAAAAGAAGACTTCAACGCAAAGGACATCTTAGCAGAATATTTGGAGAAACTGCAGGACAAGATCATCATCTTTGACGATATTTCCCAGGGAATCGTGTCCATCGATCCGCTGGAAAGAGCCTGGAGAGAAGCAAACGGCAGAGCTATGACTTATCTGGGTCTGCAGGCAGAAGAAGTGATTCGCGTATTTTGCGGATTAGGAAGCAAGGTGAAGTAATGGCATCTAAGATTTATTTTATCCGACATGGGATTACAGAAGGAAACCAGAAAAAGTGGTTTTACGGCAGTGCAGACCTGCCTCTTGCTGAAGAAGGCAAGGAAGAGCTGCAACGATTAAAGGAAAGAAACATCTACCCGGAATTTCCGGAAGATGCAGACTTATATACAACAGGGCTGCTTAGAACAGAGCAGACTTTTGAGATTCTCTTTGGCAACAAAGAACACAAGGCTATCGAGAACCTGAAAGAAATGCGCTTCGGAGAGTATGAATGTACTACTTATGAGGAAGTCAAGGAATATGAAGACTTTGATAAGTGGGCATGGGACACTACCGGTGACGTGAAGCTGCCAGGGGCAGAATCTAAGAACGAGTTTGCAGCAAGAATTGAAGAAGGCCTGAAAGAACTGCGTGGTTATCACAGCCTGAAGGAACTTTCCCACAGACATAGTGGCAAGGATTCTGTTTCTGTGGTTGTTTGCCATGGCGGTGTAATTGCGGCAGCGATGATGCTGCTGTTCCCTGAGGTTAACGGCAATATGTGGGACTGGATGCCACAGCCGGGTTATGGTTACTGCGTCGAATTTGAAGAAGGAGAACCGACTGTGTATACGAAAATCAGCGATATGAAGAAGCTTGGATTTGGCCTGATGCGTCTGCCAAAGAGCGGTGACACATATGATATGGAACAGGTAAAGGAAATGGTAGATCTGTTCCTGGAAAGAGGCTTTACATATTTTGATACGGCATGGGGCTATGATAACGGTAAGTCTGAAGAGGCAATCAAAGAAGCTCTTGTAGATCGATACCCAAGAGAAGCATTCCAGCTGGCAACCAAGTTGCCTGCATGGTGTGCGTCCAGCGAAGAAGAAGCAAAGGCTATGTTTGAGACTTCCCTTGCCCGTACAGGTGTAGAATACTTTGACTATTATCTGCTGCATAATCTGGGGGATGCTAGAACTGCACCTTTTGACGACTTCCACATTTGGGACTTCCTGGCACAGAAGAAGGAAGCCGGTCTGATTAAGCACCTGGGTTTCTCCATGCACGATAGAGCAGAGAAACTGGATGAGATTTTAACAGCTCATCCGGAAATGGACTTTGTGCAGTTACAGATTAACTATGCCGATTGGGAAAGCCCAACGGTAGAAGCAAGAAAATGCTACGAGGTGGCGAGAAAGCATCATAAACCGATTATCATTATGGAACCTGTCAAAGGCGGGTCCCTGGCGAAACTGCCGAATCACATCGAGGATATTTTCAGAAAGACAAGACCGGATGCATCTATTGCATCCTGGGCACTTCGTTATGCGGCGTCATTACCGGGAGTTATGATGGTACTTTCCGGCATGAGCAATATGGAACAGATGCGCGATAACGTGGAAACCATGGACGACTTCAGACCAATGAACGAAGTGGACCACTGTGTCATGGCGGAAGTTGTAGCTGAACTGGATAAGATGCCACATGTTCCATGTACAGACTGCAGATACTGTGTCAAGGGATGTCCACAGGATATTGCCATTCCGGGTGTTTTCAGAGCCATGAACAACCAGCTTGTTTACGGAAATGTAGAAGGGGCAAAAGGGAACTTTGCCTGGGAAACAAAGGGTGTCCATGTGCCATCCAAATGTATCGGCTGCGGAGCATGTGAAGCAGTTTGCCCACAGCATATTAAGATTATCGACCAGCTGAAAAAGGCTGTAGAAATGTTCGAATAAAGGGGGAAGCACTATGCTTCAGATTAAACAAATTTCAAAAAAATACCAGACTGGGGAACTGGTACAGGTTGCACTGGACGAAGTCAGCCTGAATTTTCGAGACAACGAGTTTGTAGCTATCTTAGGACCCTCTGGATCCGGTAAGACCACATTATTAAATATCGTGGGTGGTCTGGACCGTTATGACAGTGGAGACTTGATTATCAACGATGTATCCACGAAAAATTATAAGGACAGCGACTGGGACTCCTATAGAAACCATACCATCGGTTTCGTATTCCAGAGCTATAATCTGATTCCACATCAGACCGTCTTATCCAACGTAGAACTGGCACTGACCATCGGCGGCATTTCTCCAAAAGAGAGAAAAGAAAGAGCCATGGAAGCGTTGGCTCAGGTAGGTCTTGCAGAACAGGCTCATAAGAAGCCAAATCAGATGTCTGGTGGACAGATGCAGAGAGTTGCTATTGCAAGAGCGCTGGTTAACAATCCGGATATTCTGTTAGCAGACGAACCGACAGGGGCTTTGGATACAGAAACTTCCGTACAGGTTATGGATTTGCTGAAAGAAGTTGCCAAAGACCGTCTGGTTATTATGGTTACCCACAACCCGGAACTGGCAGAGGACTATGCGACCCGTATCGTAAAGTTGCGTGATGGTCGTATCATTGATGACTCTGATCCGTTTATGCCGGCTGAAGAGGAACTGGCACCGGCTCAGCACAAGAACCTGGGCAAGGCGTCCATGTCTTTTAAGACCGCACTATCCTTAAGCTTAAACAACCTGATGACAAAGAAGGCAAGAACTATCCTGACTGCTTTTGCCGGATCCATCGGCATTATCGGTATCGCTTTGATTCTGTCACTGTCCACAGGTTTCCACAACTACATCAACCAGATTCAGGAAGAGACGTTGACTTCTTATCCACTGACCATTATGGCAGATACTGCTGACATGACGTCGGCATTGCTGGCTATGGTGCCTCCGGAAAGTGATGAAGAGGGCGAAAAGGATATAGTCAAAGAAATGCAGGTTATGAGTTCTATGTTTGGCAGCGTAGGAAAGAACGACCTGAAATCCTTTAAAAAATATATGGAAGAGGAAAAAGAGACAGTAGAAAGAGATGTCTCTCAGATTCAGTACCATTATGGTGCAGGTCCGATGATCTTCACCGAAGACTGCAACAATGAGATTGCGAAACTGAATCCGAACCAGCTGCTGAACTCTATGAGCGGTTATTCCATGGACTCCATGACAGTTTCTTCTACGTCTGTATTCCATGAGCTTGTAGATGATCAGAAGATGTGGGAAGAACAGTACGACGTACTGGCCGGCAGATGGCCGGAGGCAAAGGATGAAGCAATTATCGTATTGCAGGATCCACATACCATTCCAGACCTGCTGGTTTACAGCTTAGGTCTTCGTGATGCCGGTGAACTGAAGTCCATGATTAGTAAGCTGATGGCAGGCGAAACGGTAGAAATGAAAAACGACCCGATGGAATTAACTTATGAAGAGTTAATGAATATCGAACTGAAAGTCGTAGATGCCAGTGAAACATACAGATACAACGCAGACTTTGACTTCTATGAAGATATGTCTGACAACCAGTCCTTTATGGAATCCGTCTACGAAGACGGTATGCCGCTGAAAATCACAGGCGTAATGTGCATGAAAGAAGGCGGAAATGCCATGGCTTCCACAGTCGGCGTATGTTATACACAGGATTTAACAAAACATGTCATTGCAACTGCCAAGGATTCTCCAATCGTTAAGAGACAGATGGAAGACAAAGAGTTCAACGTATTTACCGGCAAGCGCTTTGATGATGAAAGCGAAAGCGTTGGCATGAACTTTGAAGACATGATTTCCGTTGACGAAGACGCTATCGCAAAAGCCTTTGGCGGCAATGTCAGCGAAGAAACGATGACAAAGCTGACAGAAGGATATATTGCAGAGATTTCCAAGCATCTTACAACAGATACTTCCAAGGCGAAGAATGACTTTGACGGGGCTCTGGCAACTATGGCTATGGACCTGTTAAACGACTATATTGATAACAATGCAACAAAGGCAGCAGCTGGGGCCGAAATGAAGATGAGTGAAGTGGAAACAGTGGTTGCTGCTTATATGGAAACAGAAGACTGCAAGAAGCTTCTTGCACAGCTGGAAAAGGATTATATGGTTCCACAGGAAGTTTTTGTAGAAGCATATAAACCAATGCTGACCGGTATTGTCCAGGGCTGTATTGCAGCAGGCGCTTTAAGCCCGGCTCTTCCAGACCTCAATGGAGCGGCAGATGCGGCACCGAAGGCGGAACTGGATGAAGAGGTGATTGCAGATTATGTAGAAGATGCTTCCAAAGAACTTGCAGGCGCTATGCCGGAACAGGAAATGCCAGAACAGCAGGAATCCTTTGATACAGAAATGGCAAATGCAATGCTGGATATGATGGGAGATTACCTGAAAGGCATCGATACGAAGGTCATGGCAGATGCCTTTGCGGCAGTAGATCCACAGGATGTGGAAAAGGCTGTTACAGATTATCTGCAGACAGAAGAAGGTAAAGCACTGATTGCACAGCTGGAAAAGGAATATCAGATTTCACAGGAAACAATTGCTGAAATTTATCAGGAAACAGCAAATGCCGTAATGGAGGAATATGGTCAGATGTCCCAGCAGGATTTAGAAGGTCAGGATGTCAGCGGCGTATTAACCAAAGATTTAGTTTCAACAATGGTTCCGGTTTTAGTATCACAGGATCAGCTGCAGGCAGCATCTGCACCGCTGGCTGCAATCATGACAGAAGCGGTGATGCAGAAAAATGTTCTGACCAATGTAGGTCTGCTGACTGCGGACGTGACCAAGACTATGGCTTCTGCTTTTCAGGTTGATCCGGAAGCACTGATGGGTGCGTTCCAGTTCAATATGACAGAAGAAGAAATCGCAGGTATTATGGAAGCAATGACCTCCAGTAGTGTAGATGCCAATGCAGAAATCAACATGACTTCATTGGGCTATCAGGATCTGGAAGAACCGTCTATGATTTCTATTTACTTCAAGGACTTTGATTCTAAGGAAAGATTTATTGAATTCCTGAAGGCATATAACGACGATATGGAAAAGGTAGACGAGGATAAGGTGATTTCTTACACAGACATTACCGGCTTGCTGATGTCTTCCGTCAGCACCATCGTAGACAGTGTAACTTATGTACTGATTGCATTCGTTAGCATTTCCCTGATCGTTTCTTCCATTATGATTGGTATCATTACCTACATCTCTGTACTGGAAAGAACCAAGGAAATCGGCATCTTAAGAGCTATCGGTGCATCTAAGCGTAATATCTCCTCTATCTTCAATGCGGAGACATTCATCGTAGGCTTATTTGCCGGTGTACTGGGTATCGTTGTAACACTGATACTCAACATCCCAATTAACTATATCATCCATACTCTGACGGACAATCCGGACATTACAGCAGTTCTGCCAGTGGCAGGCGGCGTAATCCTAATCGTCCTCAGCGTGGTTCTGACGTTAATCAGTGGCTTGATTCCATCAAAACAGGCTGCAAAGAAGGATCCGGTACTGGCACTGAGAAGTGAATAAGGGCATAAATAAAAAGACTCGTATCTGCTGATACGAGTCTTTGTTGTTTTTGTAATCGTTTTTCTTATGCCATTTCTTTCAGGAATGCCAGATAACCTTTATAGGCTTCGTAGATATCTGTCTTGCTGGAAATTTCCATCGGTGCGTGCATGGACAGGATTGCCAGACCACTGTCGATAACTTCCATGCCGTAGTTGGCTGTGATGTAGGCGATGGTACCGCCGCCACCGATATCGACTTTACCTAATTCTGCAGTCTGGAAACGAACCTTGTTATCGTCCATAATCTTACGCAATTTTGCGATGTATTCCGGATTTGCATCGGAAGAACCGCTCTTGCCGCGGGCACCGGTAAACTTCGTGAAGACCAGACCACGACCTAAGAAGGAAGTATTCTTCTTTTCGAAAACTTCCGGGAACAGCGGATCGAAAGCGGCATTTACGTCAGAAGACAGCATCTTGGAGTTTGCCAGACATCTGCGCAGGGAGATTGCAGCTGGAAGACCGGATAATGCAAGCACTTCTGCTGTCATGTTTTCAAAGAAACGGGACTGCATGCCGCTGGCACCATAAGAGCCGATTTCTTCTTTGTCTACCAGTAAGCAGCAGGCTGTACGTTTTGGTACTTCATCCAGGGCTAACTGTGCCATCAAAGAGGTGAACGCACAGATGCGGTCATCCTGACCGTAAGCAATGACCATGCTGCGGTCCAAACCCAGGTCACGGGCTTTTGCAGCAGGTACAATCTCCAGTTCTGCAGAAAGGAAATCGTCTTCTTCCACGCCATAAGCATCCTTCAGAATCTTCAGCACGTTGGCTTTTACAGATTCTTTTTCATCTTCCAGGATTGGTGCACCCCCGATTAACAGATCTAGGTTTTCGCCTTCGATGACTTTGTTTGCCTTTTTATCCATCTGCAGCGCACCCAGGTGTGGCAACAGATCTGTGATAGCAAATACAGGATCGCTGTCTTTTTCACCGATGCATACGTTAACAACAGTACCGTCTTTCTTGCAGATAACGCCATGTAATGCCAGCTGGATGGTTACCCACTGGTACTTTTTGATGCCACCATAGTAGTGGGTGTCCAGATATGCAAGGTCTTCGTTTTCATATAACGGATTCTGCTTTACGTCGATTCTTGGAGAGTCGATGTGGGCGCCCAGAATGTTCATACCGTTTTCCAGAGAATCTTCCCCGATGTGGTACAGAACCATAGTTTTTTCATTGTATTCAGCAAAGACTTTGTCTCCTGGAAGCAGGGTGATGCCTTCTTTGATAAAGTCTGCCAGGGGTTTGTAGCCGGCTTCCAGTGCCATCTGACGGGATACGCGCACGCACTCGCGCTCTGTCTTTCCTTTGTCCAGACAATCTTTATATGTGTCGATGACGTATTTCATCTTGGTCTTTTCACGTTCGTCGTAAGTGAGCCATAAATTCTTTTCTGCCATAATTTCTAGTTCCTTTCTATTCATCTAAACGGATGGAGACTTCTCCTGTGGTCAGTGTTTCCATCTGTCGCATTTTCTTACCTTCCATATATTCTATTACCAGTCCGCCGTTGTCATCGATGTCGATGGCACGGGCTCTGATAGAACGCTGGTCCAGATTAGGATGGATATAAATATTTTTACCCAAAATAAAGCATTTTGTGCGGTATTCTCGTAAAAAAGCCATAGAATTTAAATCTTCCAAAATGTCCAGGGTTTCGTTGGCGATTTCTGCTGCCAGCTGTGCTCTGGAGAAAGTGTCCGGCGTGTCAGACAGACATCCGGCAATATCTTTTAACTCTTCGGGAAGAGCACCAGGGAAGCAGTTGACGCCGATACCAATGATCAATGTATCGATTTTACCTGTCTCGAAATTGCTCTGGGCTTCTGTTAAAATACCGCAGACTTTCTTCTGCTGGAAGAAGATGTCGTTTACCCATTTGATACGGCCTTTGACGCCGGAAACTTTTTCCATGGCACGGCACACTGCGACTGCCACGGCCATGGTCACGTAGAGAGACTTGTCCAAATCAAAGGTTGGGCGCAAAGCCAACGTCATATAGATGCCGGATCCTCCTGGTGATGCAAAAGAACGTCCCAGTCTGCCGCGTCCTGCAGTCTGTCTGTCGGCAACCACCATCAAAGGTTTTAGCCCGACATGGGATGCTTTTGCCACGTTATTGGTGGAATCGATCTCATCATAGACTTTCAGTTCGCATGGATAACGAAGATGACTTGTAATAGCGTCGAAACTCAGACGATTTTCCTTTCTCTTGTAAAGATAACCGGCGCCGGATTTGCTTTCGATATCATAGCCTTCCTTGCGAAGCAGATTGACAGCTTTCCAAATGGCATTGCGGGATATCTGCAGTTCATCTCCAATCCTCTGTCCGGAAAGATGAATGCCGGGATTTTCTTCAAAAAGTTTTAGTAACTCTGTACGGGTGGACATGTTCTTCCTCCTCTTTGTCGAAATAAAGTGTTACCTTGAGTATACCATAGTATTTCCATCGAAAAAAGTTGCAGTTTACCCAAATCCCTTTATTTTTAGAGGGAATTATGGTAAAATTACATGTTAACACGTACTTATAACAAGGAGGAAATATTAAGTATTATGGACGGACATATAGGGTCAATTGGGATTATCATCGCTTGTTTAATCATGTCTGGGTATTTCTCAGCGACAGAAACAGCCTTCACTTCTCTTAACAGAGTGAGAATGAAGAATCTGGTCAACACAGGCGACGAAAGGGCAAAGAGAGTTTTAGAATTAGAAGAAAATTATGATAACCTGCTTTCCACTATTTTGGTAGGAAATAACCTGGTGAACATCGCGCTGACATCAGTTGCAACACTTTTATTTGTGGAACTGTACCCAAAGTACGGGGCTACACTGTCTACTATTGTAGTAACTGTTGTGGTGCTGATTTTTGGGGAAATCTCTCCGAAGAGCCTTGCAAAGGAAAATCCGGAAAAGTTTTCTATGATTTCTGCACCAATTATTCAGTTCCTCATGGCGATTCTGAAGCCTGTAAACTGGATTTTTGCCCAGTGGAAGAAGCTGCTGGCAAAGATGTTTAAGGCTGACGACAACAGAGGGATTACAGAAGATGAACTGCTAACCATTGTAGAGGAGGCGAAAACAGAAGGTTCCATTCAGGAAGAGCAGAGTGAATTAATCCAGAATGCGATCGAATTCAACGATTTGGAAGCATGGGATGTGATTACACCTCGTGTAGATATTAAGGCTATTGAAATCGATTCTACAAAGAAGGAAGTAGCAAAGATGTTCCTGGAAACAGGGTTCTCCAGACTGCCGGTTTATGATGGCGATTTGGACAAGATTCTGGGTGTGTTGAACCAGAAGGACTTCCACAACCATATCGACGGTTCCAAGAAGACGATTTCTGACTACGTAAAACCGGTTGTTTATGTAGCAGGCTCCATGAAAGCCGCAGTGCTGCTGAAGAAACTGCAGATGAGTAAGAGCCATATTGCTATTATCGTCGATGAATACGGCGGTACAGCAGGTCTTGTAACCATGGAAGATATCATTGAAGAACTGGTAGGCGACATCTACGATGAACATGACGCAGTAGAAACCCAGGAAATCATCATGCTGCAGGACGGTAGCTACAGAGTGATGTGTAACGCTAACGTAGAAAAGATGTTTGACTACTTTGGCGAAGAGGTAGAATTAGACGTAAATACTGTCAACGGATGGGTTGTACTGCAGCTGGATAAACTGCCGAAGGTAGGCGACACCTTCAGCTATCAGATTGGGCAGAGACTGTTCGAAGGCCGCGTAACCAATGCGGATGAAAGAAAAGCAATTGAAATCAACCTCAGAGTACATCAGTTACACGAAGAGGAAGAGTAGGATAGAAAGGGGAAGGTCAATTTATGGGTCTGATGGAAAAGATCTTTGGGGATCTGAATGAAAAAGAAATTAAGAAAATCAATAAGATTGTAGATAAGATTGAAGCGCTGGATAGCCAGATGGCCGCGCTTTCTGATGAAGAACTGCAGGCAAAGACACCGGAGTTTAAGGAAAGACTGGCTAACGGTGAAACACTGGATGACATTCTTCCGGAAGCGTTTGCTGTTTGCAGAGAAGGCGCAGTCAGAAGTTTAGGCATGAAGCACTTCCGCGTCCAGTTAATCGGTGGTGTTGCACTGCACCAGGGCAGAATTTCTGAAATGAAGACTGGTGAAGGGAAGACTTTGGTTGCGACACTGGCGGCATATCTGAATGCGCTGGAAGGCAAAGGCGTGCATGTTATTACAGTCAACGACTACCTGGCAAAGCGTGACGCGGAGTGGATGGGAAAACTGTATTCCTTCCTGGGTCTGACTGTAGGCTGTGTTATCCACGGCATCGATGACGAAGTAAGAAAAGCAGCATATCGTGCAGATATCACATATGGTACAAACAATGAATTTGGTTTTGATTACCTGAGAGATAACATGGTAACTTATCAGGAAAACCTGACACAGAGAGATCTGAACTTTGCCATCATCGACGAAGTGGACTCCATCCTGGTCGACGAAGCCAGAACACCATTAATCATTTCCGGTCGTGGTGCCAAGTCCACAACACTGTACAAGGATGCTGACCGTTTTGTGACGACCCTAATCAAGGAAAGAGATTTCACCATTGACGAAAAGGATTCTCAGGTGTCTCTGACAGAAGAAGGGATCAAGAGCGCAGAACGCTACTTTAAAATCGATAACTACGGGGATCCGGAAAACATGGAAATCAACCATCACGTACAGCAGGCACTTCGTGCGAGAAACCTGATGGTACGTGACGTAGACTATATCGTAAGAGACGGTGAAATCGTAATCGTAGATGAATTCACCGGCCGTTTGATGTTTGGTCGTCGTTATTCCAACGGCTTACACCAGGCTATCGAAGCAAAGGAACGTGTAAAGGTTCGCTCTGAGTCTAAGACGCTGGCAACCATTACACTGCAGAACTACTTCAGAATGTACAATAAGCTGTCCGGCATGACTGGTACAGCAAAGACAGAAGAAGACGAATTCAGAGATATCTACAACATGGACGTTGTCGTAATCCCAACCAATAGAGAAATTGCCAGAAAGGACCTGGATGATTCTGTATACCAGACAGAAAGAGGCAAGCTGAAGGCTATTGCTAATCGTGTTGCAGAAGTGCACAAGACAGGTCAGCCGGTACTGGTAGGTACCATCTCTATCGAAAAGTCTGAAGCAATCAGTGAAATGCTGAAGAAGCGCGGTGTAAAGCACAACGTACTGAATGCGAAACAGCATGAACGCGAAGCGGAAATCGTTGCAGAAGCAGGACGTCTCGGCATGGTTACCATTGCAACTAACATGGCAGGTAGAGGTACCGACATCATCTTAGGCGGCAATCCGGAATTCGAATCAAAGAAAGAAATGAGAAAACTGGGCTATACAGAAGAACAGATTTCCTTCGCTACCAGCTTTGTAAAATCCGACGACGCAGAACTGGTTGCTGCGCGTGAAAAGTTCAATGAACTACACGAGCATTTCAAGGCAGAGAGAGCAGATGAGCAGAAGCAGGTAAGAGAGCTGGGCGGTCTGTGCATCATCGGTTCCGAAAGACATGAATCCAGACGTATTGATAACCAGCTGAGAGGTCGTTCCGGACGTCAGGGTGACCCGGGTAGCACACAGTTCTTCATTTCTCTGGAAGACGAATTGTTGAGACTCTTCGGCGGTGAAAGAATGCAGAAGCTGGTTTCCAAAATGGCTCTGGAAGAAGACGAAGCCATCGAAGCAGGCATCTTATCCAAGTCCATCGAAAGTGCACAGAAGAAGGTAGAAGGTAAGAACTTCGGTATCAGAAAATACGTATTACAGTACGATAATGTAATGAACAAGCAGAGAGAAATTATCTATGACGAACGTAGAAAAGTTCTCTTTGGCGAAGATCTTCGCGAATATATCATGAACATGATGCGCGGCGTTGTGAATTCCATCATCGATCCAATCGTGGTAGGTTCCAAGTATCCGGAAGAATGGGATTTCGAAACGCTGGTTAGAAATCTGAAGCGTGTAACGGTCGCGTACGTTGGTAAGACATCCTACACAATGGACGAAATCAATGCTATGACAGAAGACTCCTTAAGAGAAGCTGTACTGGCTGAATTCGAAGCCATCTATGCAGCAAAGGAAGCGGAAATCGGCGAAGAACATATGCGTGAAGTAGAACGTATGATTCTGCTGAGAGTTGTTGATAACCTGTGGATGGATCACATCGACGCCATGGACCAGCTGAAATCCGGTATTGGCCTGAGAGCCATCGGTCAGCAGGACCCTGCTGCAGCTTATGCGAAGGAAGGTTTCGACATGTTCGAAGAAATGATTGCAGGCATTCAGGAAGATACTGTGAAGTACTGCTACAACGTAACAGTTGAGACAAGAACAGAAAGACAGGCAATCATGGAAGCCCAGGGCGCAAGCAAGGCAGAATTTGTTGATGATCAGGAAGCTCGCGTGATGCAGGGTCAGGGCCAGCTGCCAGAAGGCGCACAGGTTCCTGAGAGAGAATCCAAGCCGGAAACAGTTCGCCGTGATGCACCAAAGGTGGGCAGAAATGACCCATGTCCATGCGGCAGCGGTAAGAAGTATAAGGCTTGCTGCGGTAAGAACTAGGCACGGCGGGAAGAATTAAACGATATGAAAATGAAAAGAAGCAAGCCGCATGGCCTGCTTCTTTTTTATAGCATTCGACATCCATCTATGTTAAAATAAAAGTTACGAAATAACGAGGGGAGTGAGACGATGATTCAACTGGATCAGATCAAAATTGAACTGCCAGCAGCAGTAGCAAAACTCATCGAGGTAGGTGAGTCCCTTTGACCTGGCTGGTCTGAAGGGAAAACTGAACGAATTAACGAAAGAAACTGAGGTGCAGGATTTCTGGAACAATCCGGACCGTGCACAGAACATATTGAAGAAGAAAAAGGCATTGGAAAACCAGATTGGCCGCTACGAAAGACTCGAATCGGGATTTAACGATATACCAGATTTGATTGACTTAGCGGTAGAAATGGAAGATGAAGAGGAAGCCAAGGCCATTACAGCCATGTTCAAAGAACTGACAGAGGAACTGGAAATCCTCAAGCTGGATACTTTGTTAGATGGTAAGTATGACCACAATAACGCCATTATTTCCATTCATGCGGGAACCGGCGGTGTAGATGCCATGGACTGGGCCCAGATGCTCTATCGTATGTACACCAGATGGGCAGACAAGAAGGGATACAAGGTAACTCTGGTCGACTATCAGGATGATACAGAGGCAGGCATCAAAAGTGCAACCATGATTATCGAAGGGGAAAACGCTTACGGTTATCTGAAGAATGAAGCCGGCGTCCACAGACTGGTTCGAATTTCTCCGTTTAATGCGGCAGGAAAGAGACAGACCTCCTTTGCGGCGCTGGAAGTCATGCCGGAACTGGATGACGATATTTCCGTGGAAATCGACCCTGCGGATTTGCGTATCGATACCTATCGGAGCAGTGGTGCAGGTGGCCAGCACGTTAACACCACAGACTCAGCCATCCGTATTACCCATCTGCCAACACATATCGTGGTAACTTGTCAGAACGAACGAAGCCAGACACAGAACAAAGAAGTGGCGATGCGAATTCTGGCAGCAAAGTTAATGGAACTGGCTGAAAAGGAACATAAGGAGAACTTGAAAGAACTGAAAGGTGATTTCTCTCTGATTACCTGGGGAAATCAGATTCGTTCTTATGTATTCCAACCATACACCATGGTAAAAGACCACCGTACCGGTGCAGAAGTTGGGAATGTAGGTGCTGTCATGGACGGCGATTTGGACTACTTCATCAACGAAAAACTGAAACAGAGAGACTAAAGAAAAGGATAGGATTGTAACTGGATGAATATTATTGAAAAGTTAGCAAGTGAATTTAAAGTAAAAACGGCCCAGGTAGAAAATACAGTGGCTTTGATTGATGAGGGAAATACTATTCCTTTCATTGCCAGATACAGAAAAGAAGTGACAGGCGGACTGACGGACGTCATTCTTCGTGACATGGAAGAAAGACTGCAGTACCTGCGTAATCTGGAAGCAAGAAAAGAAGAAGTCATTCGTCTGATTGACGAGCAGGGCAAACTGACAGAAGAACTGAAGTCCGAAATCGAAAAGGCAGAAGTGTTGCAGAGAGTAGAGGACTTATACAAGCCATACAAGCAGAAGAAGGCAACCCGTGCATCTAAGGCAAAGGAAAGAGGTCTGGAACCTTTGGCTATGATTTTCTTTGCACAGCAGAAGAAAGACGGCACCATCGAGGAGTTGGCAGCGCCATATGTAAATCCAGAAAAGGAAGTGGAAACCGTAGAGGCGGCAATTCAGGGTGCTATGGATATCATCGCCGAAATGATTGCCGACGATGCAGACCTGATCAAGGCTATCAGAGAAAAGACCTTTGCTAGGGGCGTGATTGCAACAGAAGCGACAGATCCTGAAGAAAAGACTGTTTACGATATGTACTACGGATCTGCAGAAGCCATCGCAAAGATGCCAAACCACAGAGTTCTTGCCGTAAACAGAGGCGAAAAGGAAAAGAAGTTAAAAGTTAAAGTTAATATCGACAACGAAGAAATCCAGAAGCTGATTGAAAAGCAGATTATCCGTGGCAAGTCCATTTTCACAGAGCTGCTGCAGGATACCATTGCAGATTCTTACAAGAGACTGATTGCCCCATCTGTAGAACGTGAAATGAGAAACGTTCTGTCTGAGAGAGCAGAAACAGAAGCAATCAAAGTCTTTGCAAAGAACACAGAAAAGCTGTTAATGGTACAGCCGGTAAAGGGTAAGAGAATCATCTCCATCGACCCTGGCTACAGAACAGGTTGTAAGGTAGCAGTTCTAAACGAAACGGGCAAACTACGTGCTTACACTACAATCTATCCAACAGAACCGAAAAACGATATCGTTGGAACTGAAAAGACTTTAATCAAGTTAATCGATAAGTTTGGCTGTGATGTCATCGTTATCGGTAACGGTACCGCATCTCGTGAAACAGAAGAAATGGTATCTAACTTCCTGAAGAAGAATAGCTACGACATTCAGTACACCATCGTAAATGAAGCCGGCGCTTCCGTGTATTCCGCCTCTCCCTTGGCAGCGGAGGAATTCCCGGAATATGA
>JAZUBY010000027.1:0-39793 GCA_045638885.1 Emergencia sp.
ATTAACATTTCGAATAGCTTCCTCCAAGGAATGACCACATAATCCTTTCTCTGAGGTCTGAAACTCAAGATGACATTTCCCTATGGTTTTATCTTCATCGCTCATCGAAGTAATCTCAGCCAGTTCTATTTTTGTTTTGTCGTTTTCTGCAAGACCTTTATTTTTGCGTATCCACCACTTGATTGTTTCATTTGACGTCGTTTCACCCATATTAACAGGCACTGATTTGTAATAAGTTCTACCATTTGCATTCGATTGTCCCAACACAGAATCCAAATCAGTGAGAATTAGGCATGGTATTCCCAAAAATTCAGCAAATGGAATAAATTTATACGCATAAGCTCCTCCAATTTCAATCAAAGCATAATACTGTGCAGATAATTTGTATACATGAGAGTTAAAAGCACCTTCTTTATCACATTTTTCAATCATGTCAGGTAATAGTAGACGTTCCGATGCTCCTTCAACAAAAATGGCTTTATCGGCAAAAAACAAATCACATTTGGTCAAAGTTAAATACTTTCTAATAAACTCCGTGTTATCCAGGTTTTCTTGAGCAAATGTGTTTAAATTTTTATAAACAACTCCATTCCTTGTTTTCTGTGCATACCTAATTTTTGAGAAGCTCATAGTATTTGCTATATGTGCAGAATGCGAAGTAATAAAGGTCTGAATTCCAACGGATGTAATTTTGCCAAGAAAATCTTCTAGGTATTCTGCAAATGCATTTTGCATTTGCGGGTGCATATGCGACTCTGGTTCTTCAATAAGCAACAACGGAATACAAGCATTACCATATTTTTCAACCTTTTTCGCAAAAGTAGCAAGCAGAAATTCCATTTTAATCAGATTTTTATAACCTAACCCGTTATATCTACTCGGAAGACTTTCTTTGTCAGTGCCTGCGGTATAAGATAATTGCGTTTGATTTTTTATTTGGTCATCAATGCTTAACTGGGTCGTTACACCTAACTGCAACTCTTCCCCATTAGGATAACCAAAACCAATGGAACTGTTTACAAGAGCACTTAGTATTTCATCACTCCTCTGTTGAACAGTTTTGTTAGCATCCTCAACAATGGCTCGAAGTTCCTTAACTTTTGCAGAAACAGTAGGATCTAACTCTTCTTCGCCTAAGTCAAAAAACTCTGAAATCAAGTTAGTTAACGAATTATTTTGAGTTCCATCTTCCCCCAAAAGACGTTCCGCAGGGATAATAAGAAACGGAAAGAGATTCTCCAATTCCTTTCGGGTTTTTATTTGTTTTTCTTCTAGATTATTGGGATTCACAGCATATATTGTTAAATCAAATATTTTATTAAAATTGGTAATAATTGTTTTGTGGGCATCATTATTTGGATCAAAGATTCCCTCTTTGTAATAACTTCCTTCTAAAATTCTCCACAAACTCTTTTCGTCTTCTCTTAATTTGAATTCAGCACGGATCAACGCTATAGCTGTATCTACATCAACATCGATGATGAATGGTGAAAGTTCACCTAAGTTGTCATCTGGGTCATCTAAAGTATAGTCTATGGAGAACTCTATCGACATAGGTTCTACTTGTTCAGCAAGATCCTCTAATGTAATTTCTTTTGCCATATACGCTGCAATCTTATCGTAAAGATTTTTACGCTTTGATAAAGGATAATCGTTAAAAGAAAAAGGAATACCTCTTAATACATTACTAATACATTCGAAGCTAGATGTTTTTGCTGTATTATTTCGTCCTACTATCAGTGTCGTCTTGGGATCAACTTCTAATTCAGCATCAAGAAGCAATCTATAATTTTGAATTCTAATCTTACTTAGTTGCATATATATATCCTTTCTTAAACTAGATTATCTACAATCTAGCAGTGCCTTACACCTTTAATACAAATCCAATCGATTTGTCTCATTTTTGTTCCGCGACATAGGATTATTATTGCGAACAATATTCTCCAATATCGCATCCCCGATTTTCTTTACGCAGCCATCCACATCTTTCTGAATATCTTTTCCCCAGAACCGGATAACAGTCCAGCCCATCGCTTTGAGCTGTTGGTTAATCTTGCGGTCACGTTCTATGTTTTTAGAGATTTTCTTAATCCAAAAGTCCGAGTTATTACTGTGTTCTAGGCGCGGCTTCAGCTCGTCCCAGTCTTTTCCATGAAAAAACTCACTATCACAAAAGATCACAACTTTGTATTTTGTGAACACAATATCAGGCTTCCCTGGCAGATCTTTATAGCTTTTGCGATAGCGGTATCCTGCATCCCAAAGGGTTTTTCGAAGCTTCAGTTCAATAGAAGTATCTTTGCCTTTGATATGCTGCATGTTCTTTCGTCGTTGTTCCGGTGTTAAATTATCCATCATCAAGAACCTCTATCTTTTCATGTTTCTCTCCATTTTTATAATTGTATCATTTTTAATTTACAGATTCTATATCTACTCAAGAAGTTTATTTTTCAATAGTAATAGGGAGGCCATTTAGCCTCCCCTGATGTGTTACAAATCACTAATATTGATTCTTCTATCTACTGAAAACAGCTCTTTTAATTGTACATGGTTATAGTGCTTTTCTTTGTTTCGTTTGACTAGTTCTATTACATTATGTACATCAATCGCGCTACCATGTACCCCAGTTTCCTCAACGATACTTTTTAATTGACCGTCAATATTTTTACCAAACCCGCCGGCAATATATGAAAAGAACGCTAAGGGCCGTCCATTAGGATAATATCGTTCAATATTATAAATATAATTTTGAACCATTCTGTTATGATGATCATTGTTTATTGAATACTCACTGTACGCCTTATTATCGATTATTGCAGAGTATCCACTTTTTTCAGATATAAGTAGTACATCCGGAGTTAATCCTATCGGACCTACGTGTCTAGTCTCAAACCCAAATGCTGATTCAAAAAGTTCAACTGTGGCTTTTTCAAATTCTGTAGCTTCATCTCTGCCTTTGAATGCCATCTCATAATACTTCGTCATAAAAGAACCAATCGATCCGTATGGAAACTTTTTTCGTAGGGTGTCCTCTACAATGTTCTCATTAAAACCACTTGAAGATGCAACATATTCAATTACATCTTCTGCAACTCTAGAAATTGGTTTTTCTGCTGCTAACTGCAAATAAGAGCTTACTATCTTTTGCTCTGCAATCATTTGTGGAGTAATTGTCTTTGTATTAGTAAGATTTCTAGTATCCTTATTGTGGTGAGGGTCAACGCCAAATTTTCGTTGGAAGAATTCTTCTTCATCCCATCTATCAACAAAAGGATGCGGTTGCTTTAAAATCTTGTCAACTTGTTCTCTTTTACTTTCGACAATTCGCAGCTGCTTATTTGTTCTAAGAGCCAACTGTGTATACTCTAACCAGTTAATAAAAGTATTCGCAGTGTCTTCTAGATGACTAAAGTCACCTTGACTATTGATACTTTTCTTTCCCGATGCATATTTTTCAAAAAAATCCTCTTCCAAAATAGAATCGCCAAAGCTTCTAAAGTCGCATAATCGCTTTACAATATACTCGAAACACACGTCTTTATCAGATTCAGCCTCTGTAATTACGATCTTCGCAATTTCTTCCTGAGTCAAATATTCTATTCTAGAATCCGCTAAAAGCCTTAGCAGGAAAACAAAAGGATGGATCTTAAATCTTGTAGAGACTTGAACCCCTCTCCCCACTGAAAAGGCAGAAGGAAACTGATACTTCAGCACTTGATTCGTCAGAATTTCGACAGGAGGTTCTCCATTTAGTAAAGCCTCACCAGCCAGTGTAAGTTTTGTTTGTTTGCTTGACTGCTGTGTAAAAATCAGTCCTAAACTTCTAAGCCATGCCAGATATGTGCGGGCACCTCCACCAGTTTGGTCTCGTCTCTCCCCAATCCTTTTTAAGCCCGCCTTTTCCAATGCTTCTTCAACACTTAAGTGAGTGCTACGCTGACCTTGCCATTCATTATCTAAAGAAACTTCTGCAATGCCAGCAAGAACTTCAGGTACAGAGTTTAATTTTCTTTTCGGTCTTGTTACCCACCAATAATTAATCATTTTATTTCTCCTTGATGTTCATAGGAACATAATCGTATTCAATACCAGCAAAAGTATTTAATATTGCTTCAAAAATAATCTGAGCTCCTCTTGCTGGCACTGCCATCCCAATCTGTTTACGAACACTTTCTTTAGAGCCTAAAAACTCAAAGTCATCTGGGAAAGTCTGTAGTCTTGCTCTTTCTCGATTTGTTAATGCACGAGGTTCTGCATAGTGATAAATATGTGTACCCCCACCTCCTGATCCGGTTACTGTATATGCCGGTTTATCAGGATCTAAGCGCTTATAAATTTGACTAATTTTTGCCCCTTTAACCTTCAACTGTAAATGTTCTGGGAGATCTGCTGTAAATGCATTTTGTCCAGGTCTAATATGAGTCAGTCTCTCTGTAACTGTAGCGGACTGCTTCGTTAATTCATTATTGAATGCATCTTTCGCAATAGGAGGATTCTCTATTGCAGTCTTGCATGTGTTATCAACATCCTTGTATTTTTCAGGGCTTGGAATCTTAAACTCATAAGGCAAATCTTCTCTGATTCCTATGATGATGATTCTGTGTCTCGCCTGAGGGATTCCATAATCTTCAAATTTATATAAATGCGGATACACGTGATAGCCTGCCGCTTTCATGTCCTCCAAGATTACTTTAAATGCACTACCTTCATTTGCACTTGCAAGTCCACCAACATTTTCAGCTAAAAACCACTTTGGCTGGTAATGCTTTAAAACAGCAATACCATACGTATAAAGCGGTCCGAAGGTTCCATCAAAACCTTTCTGCTCACCAACAACAGAAAAGTCGTTGCATGGAAACCCAAAAGAAAAGCCATCGATTTCACTAAACTGTTTTAAATCTATTTTTCTTACGTCACCACAAATTACATTGCTCTCATCCGCATCTTCAATATTGCGCATATATGTATTACACGTATCTTGGTCATAATCATTTGCCCAGGCATGTACTATTTTATATTCCGGGTTACCAATTGTTGCATGAGTTGCGCCCCATGCAATCCCCCCTGGACCACAGAATAATTCTCCCATTTTATAAATTGCCATGTTCTAATCTCCTTAAATTACATCTCCATTATCTAATATAAAATCATGTCTAAACTCTACTCCAACCGCTTCAGCAATCTCTTCTAAATCAGAAATTGTAAAAGATTCTCTTTTCATCTTTCCGCTAAACGCCTGAGGAGAAACATTTAATCTTCTTGCAAGTTCAGCGTTGCTAATGTTACATCTAACACACAAAACCTTGATTTGCTCAGCTATTCTCATAGGATTCCTCCGCTGTATACGATTTTATCTTGTAATAACATTATTATAAACATATTCGTTTAGCACGTCAACTTTTATGATTAGCATTGCCTTGATTTCCCTAAAAAAAGAAGGCCTCCCAGCCTTCTATTTCTTCGAAAACAGAATCTCATCTTCAGATAAAAAATCAACTTTTATTGTATCTCCGGCTTTTATATCCATTGATTTGAACCATGGGGTAAACGCTTTACACGCACCAGATCCAATACCCTCAAATTGCTTCGCATATTGAATACCATTTTCCAGAGGGCTATTACCAGAAGCTTTAACCTCTATCGAAGGATGTCCGTTGTCAAAATATGCTGTAAATCGATCTCCTCTTTTAGATTAAGTCTTCTTGCGTCATGCGCTGGAATCTTAACATATGACTCTCCTTCTATCGGAGTACGTGTATTGGAATGACGAAATATGCCCCAATCTCTATAAGCTTCTAAGACTTCTACTTCAAATGATTTTCCAGTTCGTGTCATGTCTCTTCTCCTTTTGTAAAACAAATTTTCTATATAAGACGGCTTTTTATATACAAAAGGGGACATTTTGTAACGAATTGTGTCAATCAAGTAAACATAATTGCCTAAAAGCACATCTTCTAACAGCTCTCGATCCGTTAAATTTTCCAAATTAAATTTCATATTGTTAAACGTTACTTATTAAAATTTCCAGCCTTATCAAACTTATTTCAACAAATCCCCCAACCTACCTTTCATCTCTTCCACCATCCACTCATCTACCCCATAATACGCGCCTGCAATCCCGCCGGCAATCGCCGCTGTCGTATCACAGTCTCCGCCTAACCAAATGCAGTTTCGGATCACGTCTTCGAAGCTGTCTCCTTCCAAAAAGCACATAATCGCCTGGGGTACGCTGCCCTGGCAGCTGGCATCGAATTTGTAGTCGTCCCAAATCTCGGCCAGGCTGAAATCCATATCATAAAAGTTCTCATGAACATACTTCCGGATCTCATCTTTCCCCGCCCCATTTCGAGCCAGGTAGATGGCCGCGGCCACAGCCTGGGCGCCTTTGATGCCTTCCGGGTGGTCGTGGGTGACGGCGGCTGACGCCTTTGATAGAGTCAGGGCCTCGTCGAGAGACTGGGCAAAATTGCCAACGGGGGACACGCGCATAGCACTACCGTTACCGTAGCTACCGTAAGGGGCTGGATTATCGCCAAAGAGCCACCAAATGAACTTCTTGCCGTATCCGGCGCGGGGGTAGGCTCGTCCCAGGGTACGCATCTCGTCGATCAAAGCCGCCTGAAAGTTTTGCAGTGCCTGGGTCTGGTCGCAGTCCCGGTCGTAGGCTTTGAGGGCGCGGGAAACCGCCACCGTCATCACCGTGTCGTCGGTGAAGTGGCTGTCCCGGGAGAAAAATGGAAAGTCTTTGGTGCGGATGGGGTTACGCTCGTAGATGGAGCCAACCATGTCGCCGATGATTGCGCCGTAGGTTGCTTTGTTCATGGGGCCTCCTTTGGGTTCTTTGTTTGTATCAAGTATAGCATAAGTTGGGGGTGGCGGCATGCAAAAAGACCATTTTGCCGGTAGTGACAAATGGTCTTCGTAAACACCTCTACGCCCACATCGGCTGCTCCCAGGTGCGGACGCCCTTGTAGTGGAGGCTGCGAGCGAATCTGTCTCTGTCCTCTTCATTATCAAAAGCGTTTAAATAATCGATGGTTTCATTTCCCTTATATTCTGACCAAGATACGTAATACATAAGTGCCTCCTTGTCTGTAAAATCTCATTTCTCTTTCTTATGGTTTCTTATGCTTGTATTTTACAGGATTTGCGGGGCGGGCATGGTGCAAATATTCGTAGTTAGTCTGAGGGCCATTGACAAAAGGGGTTGGGTTAGGGTAAGATGTCATTGAAGAAATGAGTTTTTAGCGGGTAAGGATTATTCCTGACAGCACCTACTCGTTTCTTTTTATTTTGACGCAACGCGTATTTATCAGGGCTAGATCATTGACAAAGGGCTTTGGTTAGGGTAATATACTACGTGAGAAACGAGTTTTCTACTGAGTAAGGTCTTCGGGCTGGAAAAGGCTACTCGTTTCTTTTTTTATGTTCATAATATCGTATAAATACAAATTTCCGTCATGGCTATGTCTCACGATCATGGCTACATGGAAAACATTATAGCGTTCAATTTCACCACTTCCATTAAATACAGGTAGCGCAAATCTTGATTCATATCTATACCATCCGAACTTAGCATCACTATTGTGTTTCTTTTTACTATTCTGCGAATGCTTTTTTCCCGTTGCAATTCTAATCATCTCAGGAAGACCTTGTGCCGCATTAGCTTTGGCTTTAGCATTAGTTCCTTTTAAAACTTCCGTGTACGCCGAATGACAATACTCATCTGGCAAATCAGAGCCAATAAAAACCAAGTCTTTTGTTTCAGAAATCTCATAACTTTCACCAACAAACTTTTTTAAGTACTTTTCTACGTCACTCCAGGCAATTCTTTGTCGGCCTTTAAAAATTATGTCTTGAATGATTACAATTTCATTTCCATCTAAATCATGAATAATGTTTACTTTTCTCTCCACTGTTTCCTCCTTTTCTACGTCTTTTCTCCTTTTTTTCTCCAAAATAAAATCTCACTGCCCCTTTCATTTGCTTGAGACAATGAGATTGATGTTACCCTGTTCAGTTTGTATTTTGTTTTTGAAGCCCGATTCATTTCGCCCTCCTGAAATAACGCATTGCGTCATTTCCATATTATGGTAAATGGAGATTTTTGTCAATCGGTTACAGCCCTCTATTACTACTGGGCTGCAAGACGGAAAAAAGTGTTATCTTTTTCATCTAAAAGTAGATACTTTTCTTAGATTTAGCTCCTATTAGTAAACGCTACCGCTCAAACCGTCAAAATCCATATACACTTTTTGAAAAAAATCACGATATTAGTAACCCGCCCGTAAACCTCCAAAATACCGCACAAACAGCACAAACACCCCAAACAAAAAAGCCAAACCGCTAAGGTTTGACTTTTTCACATTCTCATTCAATTACGCCTTCTTTACGAATTCGGACTTCAGGCTCATTGCACCGAAACCTGGGATGTTGCAGTCGATGTTATGTACACCGTCATCGATCAGTCTGATGTTCTTTACCTTTGTTCCCTGCTTCAGTGCGCTGGACGCACCCTTTACCTTCAGGTCTTTGATGATTACAACGGTGTCGCCGTCCTGCAGAACGTTACCGTTGGAATCTTTTACTAATGCAGCTTCTGCTTTTGCAGCTTCTTCTGCTGCAGACCATTCGTAAGCACATTCTGGGCAAACCAGTAATGGGCCATCTTCATAAACGTATTCGCCACCGCATTTTGGGCATTTTGGCATATCCATAGGGGTTTCCTCCTTTGTTTTTCTTTAATATAACTTATATAGTATATCACAAAACGGCTGGAAAAGATAGCCGTTTTTATTCTATTGCACAGGCTGCCGCCTTCTCTGCGTGAATCACCGTGGTATCAAAGACCGGCAAATCGCAAGTCTCCTGATCAATCAAAAGGTCCAGCTCTGTGCAGGCCAGCACCACTGCCTCTGCGCCTTGGGCTTTCAGACGGCCGATGATTTCCCGACAGATTACCTTTGATGTATCCTTGATTTCTCCCATGCAAAGCTCATCAAAGATAATATCATTGATCATTCCCACATCTTCCAAATTTGGTATCACTGCTTCCACACCGTGTTCCAGCAGCTTATCTGTATAAAAGTTATCCTGCAGGGTATACTTGGTTCCCAGAACACCGGCTTTTCTGATGCCTGCTTCTGCCAACGCCTCTGCCGTCGCTTCTGCAATGTGCAGAATTGGAATGTTCACAGACTCCACCAGTACCGGCACAATTTTGTGGATCGTGTTGGTACAGATGACCATAAAATCAGCGCCACCCCGTTCCAGTTTCTTCGCCGCTGCTCCAATGATTTCCGTAATTTCATCCCACTTGTTCTGCTGCTGCAGTGTTTCCACCTCCGCAAAATCCACACTGTATAGGAGAATCTTTGCAGAATGCAGTCCACCCAGATGTTTCTGTATGTATTTGTTTATGAGGACATAGTAATGGGCCGTACTTTCCCAGCTCATGCCCCCGATAAGTCCGATGGTTTTCATGTTTACACGTCTTCTCCGTTGGCCGCTCTCACCAGCATATCATGCTGCTCGTCGGTCAGGTTCATGGTTTCCTTCAGCTTGTCTAAAGTTTCTCTGTCAAAAACAAAGTCTGCTTCTGTGCACAGGGCAGTGAAAGCTGCCTTGGAAATACCGGTTTTGCTAAAAGTCACTTCACCGGATGCGATTTTCTTGTCGTAAATTCTAAAGAAACACTGTTTAAAATTCATAGTTCTCCTCCTATATTACAGCTGCACGCTTTCGCGCAGTCTGTCTACATCTAACTTTTTCTTATCTGCCTTCAGGGAAAGGCAAAGGTTATCTTTTGTAAAAATTTCTTTTGCCATCGCCTTTAGGCGTTCCGGCGTCACTGCCAGGAACTGGGCTCTGGTTTCTTCCAGGCTCCTGGTCTTGCCGTTCATAATATGGTTTTCATAAGCACGCTGCCAGTTAAAGCCTTCGTTATCGTCGTAGATAAAGTAGGCGTTATCCGTATACTCCGGCAGCACCAGTTCCAGTCTTTTCTCGATGGTTTCCCCGAGTCTGGCCAGTTCTTTCGTCGTGATTTCCACCGACTCATACAGGTCCTTCATGGCCACTTCGTAAACAAAGAAGAGTCTGCCGATATTGCTGTACTTTTCCAGGGTCGATGAAAAACTGTAAATCATACCCCGCTTCTCGGAAAGCTCCTGATGAAGCAGCGCGTTTTCTCCGCTAAACAGAATATCATACAGCAGTGCCAGCTCAGCGTAGGTGTACTCGGTAGTGACAAAATCAAAGGAAAACTGTGCCATGGTGTATTTGCTGTTTTTCACGTTGATTTCCAGGTTACGGTTTCCAAAGTTTTCCGGATGTGGTGCCATGTTTTCCCTGCGGATGCTCGCCTGTGGCACGTCCAATTCCCCTACTTTTCCCGCAAAATTCTCAATCATTTCCTCGTCCACGCAGCCAGTCACATAGAAGAACAGATTCTCTGCCGCAATCATTTCCTGGTGGTAAGCGGCCAGACGCTTTTTGTTAAAGCCGGAAACGTTACCCTTTGTGCCAAGAATGGTGTTACGAAGAGACGTGTCTTTCCAGGCGTGGGTACCTGCGAAGTAGTCCAGACTCTTGAAATCTTCTGCCTCACGGATTTCTGCTTTGACGCGTTGCTGTTCTGTTTTCAGCTGGTCCAAAGGCAGTGTCATAGGCTGAAAAATCTTCAGCAGAATGTCTGTAGCCGCCGCAAAATTCTTTGGCGCCCCGATAACATAAAGCTGGACAAACTCCTTGTATGTCGCCCCGTTAAAATACAGACCCAGCTTATCGATTTCCTCGTACATGTGACCGCCCATCTGGTGGTTGATGTTGCGGAAAATAGCATGTTCCCAAAAGTGAGTCATGCCGTTATCCTTGTCCGCCTCATAGAGGGCACCCGCTTTGATGTACAAAGACAGACAAAAGCTGTGGGTATTTTCGTTGGGATAATGATAAATTTCTATGTTATTTTTCGTAATTTTTCTTTTTTCCATAGAAAAAATTGTATCAAATTCTCCTTGATAACGCAACGGTTTCGCCATATAATTAGGTTTAGAGTTTTTGAAGGAGGACGAAACTTGAAGCACATATCAAAAGAAACATCCGGCGCAGTCATTACCCTGATTGCAGGCATCCTGTGGGGTTTTTCCGGCTGCTGCGGACAATATATATTCGACAATTTTAATGCGGAACCGCAATATCTGACGGCTTACCGTCTGGCCATTGCCGGCGCCCTGCTGGTGGTATACGGATTTATCACAGACCGTGAAAATATGATTGCCATTTGGAAAGATAAAAAGGACGTGGCGAGACTGCTGCTCTTTGCGGTATTCGGCATCATGTTCAATTCCCTGTCTTATCTGACGGCCATCTCACATACCAACTCCGGTACGGCGACCATTCTGCAGTATCTGGGACCGCTGCTGGTTATGATCTGGGCCTGCTTCATGGGGCACAGACTGCCTCGCGGAAAAGAAGTGCTGGCCATCGTGCTTGCCCTGCTGGGAACTTTCTTCCTGGCAACTCACGGGGACATTCACACCATGGTTATCACACCGCTGGGTCTGACCTGGGGTCTGCTGGCTGCATTCTTCCTGGCTACTTATACGCTGATTCCGGTGCCAATCATTGGAAAATACGGCAGCACAGCTGTAACAGGTTACGGCATGTTCATCGGCGGCATGGTGCTGTGGATTTCCACAGGATCCTGGAATGCACCGATGGTTTATGACCCTGCCTGCATCGCCGCTTTTGCAGCTATGGTTGTTTTCGGTACCGCCATTACCTTCGCCATCTATCTGGTGGGGGTTCACCGTATCGGTGCGGTCAAAGCTTCCATGTTGGCCACCATCGAACCGGTATCTGCTACTGTCATCATGGTGCTGTGGCTGGGCGAAGCTTTCGCATTTATGGATTTTTTAGGATTCACCTGCATCTTCGTGACGATTTTCTTATTAGTAAAGAAGGAAGAATAGGATTTTTGATAGAGCCTTTGGATTTGGTTTTCCAAAGGCTCTTTTTTTGTTACTTTGGTTGTCAAGTCACGGAATTCCGTTGCCATTTGCAACCATTCTGTACGATTTGGCAACGCAGAACTAGGCGGCAAGCTGTTTGATTGTCAAGTCACGGAATTCCATTGCTATTTGCAACCATTTTGCACGATTTGGCAACGCAGAACTAGACGGCAAGCTGTTTGATTGTTAAGTCACGGAATCCCGTTGCCATTTGCAACCATTTTGCACGATTTGGCAACGCAGAACTAGACGGCAGGCTGTTTGGTTGTCAAGTCACGGAATTCCGTTGCTATTTGCAACCATTCTGCACGATTTGGCAACGCAGAGGTCTGCTACGCCTAAAATAAAAACAGACCCCAACAGGGTCTGCTCTCTCAACACTTATAAAATAGAATTATCCAAAATCACGGTAAACGGTCCGTCGTTAACCAGCGCCACCTTCATGTCTGCTGCGAATTCGCCGGTTTCTACCTTTGGTACTACCTTGCGGCACTCGTCTACGATGTAATCGTATAATGCGGAAGCCATTTCAGGACCGCCGGCTTCTGTAAAGCTTGGGCGGTTGCCCTTCTTGCAGTTAGCATATAAAGTGAACTGGGAAATCAGCAGCAGGCCGCCACCTACATCTGCCAGTCCCAGGTTTGTCTTACCCTCAGCGTCTTCGAAGATACGCATGTTCAAAAGTTTCTTGATAAACTTGTCTGCAATCTCTTTTGTATCGTCGTGGCCAACGCCGATCAGCACAACAAAACCCTGATCAATCTGGCCTCTCACTTCTCCATCTATGGTAACGGATGCTTCGCTTACTCTCTGAATCACAAATTTCATCTTTTTCTCGTTCCTTTCTCGTCTCTAATAGATATAGTATATCACATTTCCCGACTCTTTGTCATAGAATAAACTATCTTACTGTGAAAGGGGTTTTATTTTGAATAGACAAGAACCTTATATTGGCATGCCCATTCTTCTTGCCAGTTTTGATGAAGACCGCGCCCGACAGAGCAGAGAACAAAAGTCCCAGCCAGCAGTGACAACCGGCTCTGCTGCAACTGCCTGTGCAGGTGCATCTGACTGCAACACTGCCTGCTCACAAACGGAAACCAGACAGCCTATGGCCCTGGCCATGGCTTACGTTCCCTGGCAGCGCTGGCAGGAAACCTATCCGCTGGAAGAAGGATTCCACCGTGGCACCATTTTCCCAGAACTGGATCTCCCATTTGAAGGAAAAAGAAGGGGAGGTATGCGCAAATGAACAGAGAACAGGCAATGAAACAAGTGCAGATGTACAGCTTTGCACTCTATGACACGGGACTTTTCCTCGACACTCACCCAACCAATCAGGCAGCCCTGGCTTTTTACGAAGAAAACCAGAAAAAATATGTAGAGGCTGTTGCTTTCTACGAAGAAGAGTTTGGTCCGCTGACCATGGGTGGCACGGACACTGAAAAAGGCTGGGCCTGGGTCGAAACCCCATGGCCTTGGGAAATGGAGGATTAGTGTATGTGGACCTATGAAAAAAAATTACAGTACCCGGTAAAGATCAAAAACACCAACCCGGCTCTGGCTAAATTCATCATCAGCCAGTACGGTGGTCCGGACGGCGAAATCGGCGCCTCTCTCCGTTACCTGTCTCAGCGTTATTCCATGCCAAACCGCAAAGTTGCCGCAGTCCTGACGGACGTGGGCAACGAAGAACTTGGTCATTTTGAGATGGTGGCAGCCATCGTGCACCAACTGACCCGTGACATGACCATCGACCAGATCAGAGCTGCCGGCATGGAAGATTATTTTGTCGACCACACAGCAGGTGTCTATGCCCAGGCTGCCGCAGGTTTCCCATTCGATGCCCTGTGCTTTGCCGTCAAAGGCGACCCGATTACCGACCTGACAGAAGACCTGGCTGCAGAGCAAAAAGCCAGAACCACTTACGACAACATTATCCGCATGGTAGATGATCCGGATGTGCTGGATCCAATCCGCTTCCTGCGTGAGAGAGAAATCGTTCACTTCCAGCGCTTCGGTGAAGCCCTGCGTATGGTACAGGATGAACTGGATTCCAAGAACTTCTACGCCATCAACCCGGCATTTGATTTGAAATAGGCAATTAGAAAGGAGCTGCCCTATCGGTCAGCTCCCTTTTTTAAATAGGATGCAAGTTAGACATCCTAAATTTATATTTTTTGAAGTTATCATGATGTTTTTTTGAAAAAATTGATTTTTAGGATGCCCCATCACGGTCCTTTTGTCAGCTCATCTAAGGTTCCAAACTGATAACCTTCTGCCTTCCACCGTTCAATCAGCTCGCCCAGCACTTTTGCATTGGTCTTGGAAGTAGAATGGAGGAGCACCACTGCCCCGTTATGGGTCCGCGGCAGCAGGGTATTCAGCGCCTCTTCTCGAGTCGGCTGCTGATCAGTATTCCAGTCCACATAAGCCAGGCTCCAGAAGATGGTTTTGTAGCCCAGCTTTTTCGCCATTTCCAGGTTTTGTGGCGAGAATTTTCCCTCCGGTGGGCGGTAATATTTCGGCATTTGCACCTTTTTTTCTCCAGATTTTCCCCTGGCCTTTTCCCCGTCTGATGATACGCCACCGTCGGCATCTGAAGAATCGCCTAACGCCGATTGATAAGCAGTTTCAACATCTGCCAGTTCTTTCTGAAACGCGGCCTCCTCTGTCACGGACGACATATCCCTATGATTCATGGAATGGTTCCCTACGATATGTCCTTCCGAGGCCATTCGTTTCACAAGTTCCGGATTGTCTCTGATATAGGTGCCTACCAGAAAGAAAGCTGCCGACACTTCGTGTTTCTTCAGGGTATCCAAAATCTCCTCCGTATACCCGTTCTCATAACCAGCATCAAAGGTCAGGTAAATTTTCTTCTTCCCGGTATCTCCCACATACCAGGCATCATACTTCGCCAGTTCCGCTGCAGATGCGTTCCCCACAGGCGCCACCCCTTCTTTCTGAAAAGACAATCCCCAATTGGTCACTTCCCCAACGTTTCCCGTTGTTTCCACCCCGGTTTCTCCCGGATTCATCACACGGTATCCTGCTGCAAGGCCAATGACCAATGCAAAAGCCAGTCCCCGCCGCAGCATTCTTTTTACTTTTTCTTTATTTACCACAATCATCATGTTGCAGTATATGAAAAAAGGGCATATACTATGCCCCCATTAAATCTTTTATCACTTCTCCACCGATAATCAGTCCTGCCGCAGAAGGCACGAAACTGATGCTGCCTGGCGTACGGCTTCCTGTCTTCACCGGTTCCTCTTTGGAATATAAAACTTTGACACCTTTGATGCCACGGTCACGTAAAGCCTTGCGGATAACCTTTGCTAGCGGACAGACACTGGTCTTCTCAATGTCAGCGATTTCAAAACGGGTTGGATCCAGCTTGTTTCCTGTACCCATGGAAGAAATCACCGGTGTACCGGCTTCTTTGCAGCGAACGATGATATCAATCTTTGCTGCCACCGTGTCGATGGCGTCCACCACATAATCGTACTGACCGAAGTCAAAACGCTCTGCCCCCAGAGTATCCGGCAGATAGAAACAATCAAATTTCTCTACCTTGCAGTCGCGATTCACACTCAAAATCCGCGCCTCCATCACATCGGTCTTAGGCAATCCAACCGTATCATAGGTTGCAATAATCTGTCTGTTGATATTGCTTTCAGAAACTACGTCATTGTCGCAAATGGCGATGTGGCCCACGCCGGCACGTGCCAGAGCTTCACAAACATAGCCGCCAACGCCGCCGACACCGAATACCAGCACCTTGGCGCCCTGCAGTTTCTCCATGGCCTCCTGGCCAATCATACTAATTGTCCTCTCATGTCTGCTCATCGTCTCAACACTCCAATCACGCTATAGATGACGTCGCTGCCGTAGCCCTTGGACTGCAGCCTGCGGGCAACTTTTGCTACCAGCTTTTCGTCGACACCTCTCACTTCATTAAACTCTTCAAATTCTACGCCAGCCATACGAAGGACTTTTGACGCTTCTTCGCGGGCGCGTCCCTTCTCGTCGTAGTCACTTCCATGCTCTGCTTCCCAGTCCTCGAAAGCGAACTGGATAACATCGCTGTCCACACCTTTTTCCTTCAGCTCGGCGAAGACCAGTCGTTTTCCCTTGCCCTTCCCAAAGGCGTAGTCAAAATACTGCATGCAGTAGCGGCTGTCATCTAAGTAACCATATTCCTTAAATTCTGCTACCACTTCTGCCACAGCTTCTTCTTCAAAATCTTTCTGCAGCAGATGCTTTCGCATCTCCATGCAGGTATGACTGCGGTAAGCCAGATATTTGGCTGCCGCATCCCGTATATCTAAATTACTCATCCTAAAATCCTCAATTCTGCTGATGCCTTTTCAACCCCTGCCACGCAATAAGCGCACTTCACTTCCGGTGCGATGACGATGTCTTCAAAACAGTAAACCTGACCATCCTGCTCGATGGTCATTTTCAGGTCTGTATTTTCATCTACCATAGACGGCATCTCAGAGAAAAATCCCAACCCGGTACACTTGCCGAAGGCTTCTTTGCGGACCCAGATGTCGTAAAATCCTTCCACGCCCCAAAGTTCTACGTAATGCTGTTCCTCCGGTTTGTAATATTTGCGGTTGATTACATCCCATTTCCGTTCAGGCTCCACCAGCTGCAGGTCAAGACCGCACTGCTTGTCTGAAAACAGGCAGATCCACATAGCGCCACTATGGGACAGAGAAAATTCTACCGGAATGTCTGTAAAGAAAGGTTTTCTCTTCTCCGTTCTCTTGATTTCTGCTGATGCGAAATCATAAGGCAGATTCCGTTCCCAGCCATATCTGGATGCTGCTTCTCTTACCAGCGCCCAGCCTTTGTCGCCTTTTTCAAAAGGTCCGTCATATACATAAATCTGATTCATTCTTACCCCATTAATAAAAAAGGCGTCCCGAAAGACGCCTCTGTTTGTTCTACTTATTTCTCCTGGTTTTCCAGTCTTTCTAATACCCTCTGATAGCCTTCAGCACCGTAAACTAAACACTTGTTGATACGGCTGATGGTAGCAGTGGAAGCCTTTGTCAGCTCTTCGATTTCGCTATAGGTCTTTTTCTGAGAAAGAAGTTTTGCCACCTGCAGTCTCTGAGAAATCGCGTGTAATTCGTTAATGGTGCAGATATCTTCAAAGAAACGATAGCAGTCCTCTCTGTTTTCTAAAGTCAGTACTGCATCAAAAAGCTCATCCATATCTTCTCTCTTAAACTTGGATTCGTATGCCATCTGCGGGATGCCTCCTTTCAATTCGTTATTACGTGAAGTATAACACTTTTATACACTAAAGTAAAGCCTAAATTCTTCCTTTTGACCTATTTCAACAGTTCCAGGGCTTTTTCCAGCTGCTTGTCTGTCTTGGCAGCTTCCGGTAAAGAGACCTTGTAATCAGGCTCTACACCGTTTTCATGGATTTCGTCTCCCTTTGGAGAGAAATACTGCATGATGGTCAAAGACATGGCAGAACCGTCCTGTAAATCGATGGTTCCCTGGATGATACCCTTTCCGAAAGTAGTTTCACCAACCAGCGCACCGCCTTCGTTGTCTTTGATGGCTGCTGCTACGATTTCTGCCGCACTTGCGGAGTTTTCGTTTACCAGCACCACGTACTTCAGCTTCGTACAATGTTCATCGGAGTTATAGGTTTCTTTTTCTCCGTTTTTGTCCTCTGTATAGGTAATCATGGCTTCCGGAAGCAGCATATCTGCAATATCGATGGACTGATCCATCATGCCGCCAGGATTGTTACGCAGGTCAATCACCAGGCCTTTGGCGCCTTTGTGCTCCAGATTCTTCAGCTCTGTTTCAAACTGTTTCGCTGTTTCCTCTTCAAAAGAAGTAATCTGCATATAGCCATACTCATCATCTAACATAGATGCGTATACAGAAAGCTCTTTCACTTCTGCACGAACCAGACTTACCGTCTTCTTGTGACCTTTTCTTTCGTATGTAAGTTCTACAGAAGAACCCTCTTCCCCACGAATCGCTGCTGCCATTTCGTTGGAATCGTCGTAAGTTTTGCCATCTACTTTCAGAATCACGTCGCCGGCTTTCATACCAGCCAGTTCAGCAGGTCCACCTTCCATGACGCGGTTCACCACATAGCTTCCGTCTGTATCCTGACTGAAAGCAATGCCTACACCGGTAAAGGTTCCCGTTACCAGGTTGGCCCACTCTTTGTATTCTTCTGCTGTCATATAGTAGGAGTACTTGTCACCTACGGATTCCACTGCTGTCTTATACAGTTGGTCCATATGGTCGTCGGTATCCACATCCCAAAGGAAGCTTTCGTCGACAGTCTCCTGAATGGTATATAGTTTGTCGTATTTTTTTACCAGTTCTGCTGCTTTTTCGTAGTCAGATTTTGATACCAGCGTCAGATCATGAAACTCCATTAAGAGATAGAGTCCGCCGCCAATGAGCAAAACGGTAGCCAGAAAGACACTGAACATGGTCAGTGCAAATCTGCTCTTTTTAATTTTTATCATAGATTATTTAGCCCCCATTACGGTTATCTGCAGGTACGTTCTGCCGTTCCAGCTTTGCGTACCCAATGTGCCTATTATACTGATTTTCTGCCCCTTTTGCAAGAGTGCGTCATAGCTTTCCGCATTTTGAAAAATGACACACTGTAATTCTTTGCCGTCATTCAGAATCCCCGTAAACTTGGTAAACTGATTTTGGGCACCCATTCTGCGCAAGCCGGTCGGCACTACCTCTACCTGTACCAGCGGTCTTGGGTTATCACAGCCAAAAGGCTCCAGACGCTGTATATCTTCCACCAGTTTTAAGGAAACATCTTCTGCCTCCAATAGCATATCAGCCTCCAGAACTGGTGTAAGCAATGATGGGTTTTCGTCTATCAAAAGCCCCATCTGCTGGTTCAGACGGCTGCGCAGCGCCTGCAGGTTTTCTTTTTTCATCGTAAAGCCGCATGCTGCACTATGGCCTCCGAAACGCAGAAACAGATCTTCGTTTTCTTTCAGCATTTTATAAATATTGACACCTTCAATGCTTCTGCCTGTACCTTTCAGACAGTCATCTGCAGTCGGCGTCACAATGACAGCCGGCTTGTGATAGGTTTCCTTGATTTTGCCAGCTACAATGCCGGTAATCCCTTCGTGGGCATGTTCCAAATCAATTACCAGGAAGTCATCTTCTGCAAATACAGTTTCAACCAGTTCTTTGCACTGGGTAAAGGTCTGTTCCTGCAGACGTTTTCGCTGGCTGTTGTATCCAATCAGCTTCTCAACTCCAACTTTGCTGTTTTCCTCGCTCTTTGTCATCATCAGGCCGGCCGCAACTTTTGCATCTTCCATTCGGCCGGATGCATTGAGATGAGGCACAATGACAAAAGAAATATTCTCTGACTTGATGCCGCCTTTGTGGAGTCCTGTTCCCTCGATCAAAGCTTCCAGCCCTGGGCGCTGGCTCACATTTACAGCTCTGATGCCGTACTTGGCCAGGGTTCTGTTTTCATCGGTTAAAGATACGATGTCACCGATGGTACCGATACCCACTAAATCCAGGGTTCTGTTTACCACACTTTTCGGCAGTCCGGTTTCTGCTGCAATGGCCTGGGCCAGTTTAAATGCAACACCGACACCTGCAAGATGTTTAAATGGATATGGACATCCCGGCTGCATCGGATTGATGACGATACAGTCTGCAATCTTGTCGGTTACGGTATGGTGGTCTGTTACCACGATTTTCAATCCGATGGATTTACCGTATTCTACCTCATCATAAGAAACGCTGCCGCAGTCTACAGTAATCACCAGATCTACGCCGGCATCTTTGATCTTGCGCAGGGCCTCTTTGTTCAGGCCATAACCTTCATCAAAACGTTTGGGTATGTAATAGGTCAGATTGCTGGTCAGCTGGGACAGCACTTCCATCAAAACAGAGGTAGAAGTTACGCCGTCAGCATCGTAGTCTCCGTAAATACAAATTTTTTCGTTGTTTTCTATGGATGACAATATGAAATCCACCCCTGCTTCCATATTGAGAAGCAGGAATGGATCGTATGTCTTCTTTGGCTTATCTGACAGAAATTCTGCAATGGCTTCGTCTGTCTGAATGCCTCTTTTATATAATAATTCTTTTACTTTTGGTTGTAAATTCATCCTACACCTTTTCATTTTATAAGTAGCCCATTGGGTCTACGTAATCTCCGTCCACTCTGACTTCGAAGTGACAGTGTGGACCGGTGGACCATCCAGTAGAACCTGCCCCCGCGATGGTTTCGCCTCGGCTTACCTGCTGGCCTACGCTAACATAAAGTTCCTCATTATGTCCGTACAGAGTAGTTACGCCGCCACCGTGGTCAATAACAACTGCATATCCGTAGCCGCCGTACCATTCAGACAGAATAACCGTTCCAGCTTCTGCCGCATAAATCGGATCGTACGTATTGCAGCCGATATCAATACCGGTATGTCCTGTATAAATACCTGTCAGCGGGTGAATACGGAATCCGAATTCAGAAGTAATCAGTCTGGAGTCACATGGCCATCCCATGGTACCGCCATCGTAATCTTCATAAGTCTGTCCACCGCTGCTTTCGCTGTTGCCGCCGTTTTCCTGCTGTTGCTGCAGCTCCTGCTGTCTTCTTTCTTCTTCTCTCTGGGCTTCCAGTGCTGCCTGTCTCGCCTGAATTTCCGCAGTAATCGCGTCAGCTTCTGCATTCAGTGCTTCCAGTCTTGCCTGCAGTTCTGCCTGGCTTTCTTCCAGTTCAGCCTGCTTTGCAGCTTCTTCTGCTCTCTGTTCGTCCAGCTCAGCCTTTTCTGTTTCCAGCTCAACCTGTTTGCCTTCTAAGACACCATGCTGTTCTTCCATTGTTGCCAGTGTTTCCTGGTCATTCTTATAAATACGCTGAATCATCTCCACATTATTTAAAAATTCAGAGATGCTTCCGGATCCCAGTAAAATTTCCAAATAACCGATAGATCCGTTCTTATACATAGCACGAAGTCTCTCGTTGAGGCCTTCTTCTCTCTCAGACATTTCAGCTTTCAGTGTTTCAATTTCACCAGCAGTTTCTGAAATTTCATCCTGCTTCTTGTCAATGTCATCCTGAATGGCTTCTACGTCTTCTTTCGCAGCCTCTATCTCTTCTTTCATTTCCGCCATTTCGGTGGAAACTTCTTCTTTTTCCTGTTCTACATTTGCCATCTGATCATCTAAATCATCGGCAAAAGCGACGCTCCACATGCATCCTGTCACCGTCAGGCAGGCAATCAGCAGTGAAACAAGTAATCTCTTTTTCATATAAATCCCCCTTGTTTAGGTGTCTAAAAATCTTCTCATAGAAATAATACTTCCGCATGCACCAACGCTGATTCCCATAGCCAGGAAGATGCAAATCAGATTTCCAGCCATATATCCTGCCGGTACCAGAGGTGAGGACAGGATTGTCATAACCTGTGTGCCGATTTCATTAACAATTTTGCTGTAAATTGCAAAGGTAATAGCCGCGGAAACCAGAGAAGAAAAGATTCCTAAGATAACACCTTCTGCAAAGAACGGTCCACGAATAAACCAGTTAGTTGCACCAATGTACTTCATGATGGAAATTTCTTTCGATCTGGCCATAACGGTCAGTTTGATGGTATTTGAAACAACCACTACCGATACGATTACCAGAAATGCCATGATAATCAGGCAGGCAATCTGTAAGAAGTCAGTCACTGTGGTCAGCTTTTCAACTGTCTCTTTATAGTATTTCACATCTTCGATGCCTTCAAATTCGTTGATGTAATCAGTCACTTCGTTGGCACTTTCTAAGCTGTCTACCGTAATCAGCAGAGAATTCGGAAGCGGATTTTCTCCCAGGGTATCCAGCAGGTAGCTGTTTTCTCCCCAGCGCTTTTTCATGATGTTCAGCGCATCCTCTTTGCTTCTGTATTCTACTTCTTTCACAGCGTCATGGGAGCCCACCTGGTCCATAATAGACTGTGCTTCCACTTCGTCAACGCTGTCTTCTAAAAAGACTTCTACCTGATCGTAGTCAGCCTTAATCATTTCTGTAAACAGATTGATATTCACTGTCATTACAAAGAACAGTCCCAAGATCAGCATCATTGCTGTAATCGCAAAGACAGATGCTAAGCTCATCCCTTTGTTTCTGAAGATCTGCTGCAGGGCCTGCTTGACGTTATAGTTTAGTCTGTTCATCATAAGCTCATACCCTCCTCTTCAAATCCGTACTGTCCAAATTCGTCTCTGACAATATGACCGCTTTCAATGGCGATAACACGCTTCTTCATACGGTCTACAATATCTTTTGCATGAGTAACCATTACGATGGTTGTACCCGTAATATTAATCTGGTTCAGCAGGTCCATAATTTCAGTTGCTGTATCCGGGTCCAGGTTTCCTGTCGGTTCGTCTGCAATCAGCAGAGTCGGATTGTTAATAATCGCTCTGGCAATGGCAACACGCTGCTGTTCCCCTGCAGAAAGCTCATCAGGATACTTGTCCGCTTTGTCACTAATGCCCACAAGGCTCAGCACCTGTGGTACTCTCTTACGAATCTGACGCTTGGACTTGTGAACAACCTCCATAGCAAAGGCAACGTTTTCGTAAACAGTCTTCTTTGGAAGAAGTCTGAAGTCCTGAAATACGATACCGATGCCTCTTCTCAGATCCGGAATCTCACGGTTACTTAAAGCCGTAACTTCCTTATCCCCTACAATAATTTTACCGCTGTCTGCGTTGATTTCCTTCAAAATCAGTTTAATAAACGTAGACTTCCCTGCACCGCTGGGTCCTACCAGGAATACAAAGTCGCCTTTATCAATATGCACATTGGCATTTTCTAAACCAATGTTGCTGTTATATGTCTTTGTTACATTTTCAAATGTGATCATGTTGACACCCTTTCATCCTAAATTACAACAATTTATTATACTATATTTCGACATCTTTTGAAATAGAAAACCACGATAAACTGCTGTGAATTCGTGAAACTTTTGTGAAAATTGCCGTCATTTTCCTTTGAATTTCCTTGTTTTCCCAATGAAAGCGGCACAAATACTCATCCTCATAAATCCAACTTGGATCAAACCCTTCCAGCCAGAATATATAATCCGATTTCAGGTATTGTTTTACCTGTTTTTTGTCGACTCCGGTATTGGTTTTGTTCACAACCCAGATTACTCTGCAGCCGGAAAGTTCCATTTTTTTCAGGGTCCGATACCGGGCACGGCTGCGAATCATCTTCGATGGCAAAGGATCTGTAACAACAAAGATGACATCCATATCCATCAGAAAATCATCCCAGCTATAGTCTGCCTCCATATCGAAAATGCATACTTCTTCACGGCCTGCGCCAAGGAGCCTTGCCTGCTGACGGGATGTCAAAAGCAGCTTGTCTTTACAGTTATCCGGTGTGGGCAGTCTCCAAAGGATACCGGCCTCCTTGTTTCTCGCAAAATGTACCGGTTCCTCTTCCTGTATTTTCTGATAGATATCCTGAAACGTTCTATGGGCAAACCGCTTGTCCATGGCAACCTGATCATAGTATAAACTGTTGCACTTTTGCGGCTGCAGGCACTCTGTAAAAGAGACGCTGTATCCCTGATCACGAAAATAAAAAGCCAGAGCCGTTGCAACAAACGTCGTGCCAACACCCTGACCTAACCCGGTTACGCCAATGCGGTAACTGTCCTTTGATTTTACCTGTTTTTCATCTTCTCTTTCGCGAAAAAAAATCCGTTCCATCTGAATTCCCCTTTTTGCATTGATATGGCCCCTGGCTATATGGAAAATTTTACCATATAGTCAGAGGCCGTGCAAGTCATTCTTTTGGGTAACGGGACATAAGCTCTATGGTGTCAGGCAATCCGCTTAAGTCAGCTTTCACCACCGATACGGGATAACTTTTCACCTGGGCCATGTTCTCAGGCTTTGCAGGATCTGCAAAATCAGCATACACAATTAATTTCGTCTTTTGCTTTTCATTCTTTAACTGCAGTTCTGTAATTTTGATTTCATAGCCGCTGGTGGGCTTTTCTCCCCGCATGGCTAACACATAGATTTCATCCTCTACTCTGCATGCCATGGCACGCTCAAGATTTCGGTACTGCGGTATGATTTCCGTTTCCAGTTCCCGTGGCAAATCCTTCGCCTGTACATCTTCAAATTTCACTTCGTCATTTCCACCATAAATGCCAAAACCAATTACCAGGGCAATAAGCACCACAATCAAAATTCCAATGGCAATGAGTTGTTTTTTCATAAACACGCCTCCTCTAAGGTCTTTGGTTCAGCATATGCCGGGAATCTTTATATCATTCGTATCCTATAGTCCACCTTTTTGTGCCGAATTTCCATTTTTGTTTTAAAAAACAGCAGTTATAGGATACAAATTTATGGATTTTTCGCAAATAAAAAAAGAATTCCCCTGACCACGGTCGGGAGAATTCTCTCATATTAATATAATTTACAGACCTTTCACAGCCTTCACAATGTCAGCTGCTGTCATGCCGTATTTTTCTTTTAATTCATCTGGTTTGCCGGATTCGCCGAATGTGTCGTTCTGACCAACCATCGCCATCTTGCATGGGCAGTTCTTTACAACTACTTCTGCAACAGCACTGCCTAAGCCGCCGATGATGGAGTGTTCTTCTGCAGTTACAATCTTACCGCATTCGGAAGCCGCTTTGATGATGATTTCTTCATCTAATGGCTTGATTGTGTGGATGTCGATAACTCTTGCGTCGATTCCTTCTGCTGCCAGTTCTTCTGCTGCCTTCATCGCTTCTGCAACCATGATGCCTGTTGCGATGATTGCAACATCCTTACCAGCCTTCAGTTCGTGACCTTTGCCCAGTACGATTTCTGCATCTTCATCGTAGAATACAGGAACAGAAGCTCTGCCTAAGCGAACGTAAGCAGGGCCGTCAAATGCACAAACCTGCTTCATTAACTTCATAGTGCTGACACCGTCAGATGGGTTTACCACTGTCATGCCAGGGATAGTTCTCATCAGTGCGATATCTTCGAAAGTCTGGTGGCTGGCACCATCTTCCCCTACTGTGATACCTGCGTGTGTTGCACAAACCTTTACGTTTGCGCCTGTATAACCGATAGAGTTTCTGATGATTTCGAAAGCTCTGCCGGATGCAAACATTGCGAATGTGGAAGCGCATACAACCTTACCGGATAAAGCCAGACCTGCAGCTGTACCGTATAAGTTCTGTTCTGCGATACCCATATTGAAGAATCTTTCCGGATAAACCTTCAGGAAGTCGCCTGTCTTTGTGGACTTGGAAAGGTCAGCATCCATAACGATCAGATTCGGATTTTCTGCTCCGATTTCAACTAAAGCCTTACCATAAGCTTCTCTTGTTGCCATCTTATCTGCCATTACCATTCACCTCCCAGTTCTGCTACTGCCTGCTTCGCTTCTTCTTCACTTGGCGCCTTGCCGTGCCAACCTGCCTGGTCTTCCATGAAGGAAACACCCTTACCCTTTACAGTCTTTGCTAAGATTGCAGTTGGCTTGCCCTTGCATGCACGCGCCTGATCAAAAGCATCAAAGATTTCATCAAAATTATGTCCATCGATGCAAACAACATTCCAGCCGAAAGCTGCAAACTTTTCATCAATAGGCTTTACTTTCATAACGTCATCGTTGTCGCCGTCGATCTGCAGACCGTTGAAGTCAACGATTGCCACCAGGTTGTCCAGACCATAATGTGCTGCAGACATCACTGCTTCCCAAACCAGGCCTTCCTGGATTTCGCCATCACCCAGCAGTGTATAAACTCTGCCCGGATTGTTATCGATTTTGTTAGCCAGTGCCATACCTACGCTGACAGAAATACCCTGCCCTAAAGAACCTGTAGACATTTCAACACCAGGTGCCTTGTGCATGTTTGGATGTCCCTGGAAGATGCTTCCCATCTTACGCAGGCTCATCATATCTTCTACCGGGTAATAACCTCTTTCTGCTAAAGCTGCATACTGCACAGGACCTGCATGTCCCTTGGATAAGATGAACTTGTCTCTGTCTGCCTTCTTTGGCTCAGCAGGGTCGATGTTCATTTCCTTAAAATACAGTGCAGTTACGATATCTGCTGCAGATAAAGAACCGCCCGGATGACCGGATCCAGCCTTATGTATTGCGCGGACTACATCAATTCTGACTCTTGCAGCCACTTCTTCAAAATGTTTGTTCGCCATGATTATCCTCCATTAAATCTATTTTATGGGGAGAACTGCTCTTTCAGATCTCCCCATGAAATCAAAATAAAATCATTCTTTCATCCCCAGACTGATACTCAGTGCCCGGTCCACGCCCGGCATCTGATCTGCGCTGAGGGTACCAATGTGCTCCTTTAGTCTCTGCTTATCGATGGTGCGAAGCTGTTCCAGCAACACAACCGAATTCTTACTAAGTCCTCCATCGGTGGCTTTTACTTCTACATGGGTTGGCAATTTTGCCTTCATCTGTGATGTTACAGCCGCCACAATAATGGTCGGGCTGTATTTGTTTCCTATGTCGTTTTGAACTACAAGTACTGGTCTGACTCCCCCTTGTTCAGAGCCAACAACGGGACTCAGATCTGCAAAGTAAAGGTCTCCCTTCTTTACGATCAAGTCCAACACTCCTTACTCTTAGATAGTCAATTCTTTTAAGGCAAAAGGGACATAATCAGCAATATCGCTAGCTGTCAGGCCATACTCTCCGAAATGTTCTGCACCCAGATCTCCTGCCAGACCGTGAACAAAAACGCCAGCTCTAGCCGCATCACCTGCCGTCATACCCTGACCGGCAAAGGATGTGATGATTCCCGTCAGAACATCTCCGGAACCGGCCGTCGCCATTCCAGGATTTCCTGTAGTATTAATATATGCTTCGTTGTCAGAAAGGGCCACGATGGTGCCTGCACCTTTCATTACGACAATCGAGTGGTATTTCTTCGTCAAAGTCTCTGTCAGTTCTTCACGAGTCAAATCACCGCTATCTGCCTGTCCGCCCAAAAGTCTTCTGGCCTCGCCTACGTGAGGTGTCATGATTACTTTTGCACGGGTTTCAGCAGTCAAAACCTGCAGGTGTGAATCTGCCGAGATGGCGTTGAGACCATCGGCATCGATAATCACCGGTCCGTCGTAGTTAGACAGAAGATGACTCAGCGTTCCTTTGGTTTCCTCGCTGACGCCCAGACCAGGTCCAATGGCAATGGCATCATACTGCGTTAAGTTGTCTTTTACCTTGTCCCAGGACTTACAAATGCCTTCCGGTACGGAAATCTGCAAAACAGGGAAAATCTCTCTTGCGGTGCAGGTGTAAACCAGACCGCTGCCACTTTTGATGGCCGCTCTGGTTGCGAAAATGGCGGCGCCTGCCATTTCCTCCGAGCCGCAGATGAGAAGAACCCGTCCGCAATCCCCTTTATGTATGTCCCGAGGTCGCTTCTTAATGACAGTATGGACAAAATCTCTATCGGTTAAACCTAAAATTTTCATGTTTATTCCATTCTTTCGAATACCAGAGTGTGCATCTCACCCTCATCGTCTCCATAAGTCAGATACAGCACTGTGGTTCCCTCTTCATCAAGGAACCCATAGTAGATTCCCTGTTTCTTTTCTATGGTGCTCCAGCAGGAAGGCGGTTCAAATTCTTCTGTATTTCGAAATTGTACCACGCCTTTTTCCGGATATTCGGGATACAGTTTGCCAGCCAGTCCGGGATTTCCAGCTTCCACATCGTACATGCTGAAGCTGCCGTCTTCCTTTACATCCAGCTGCAGATATCCCACATAAGTATAATCTTCCCAACCACGTTCTTCATGGGTACTGTCTTGACAGTCCCAGCTACCCACAAAAGGAGCCAGAGCTTCTTTGTTCAGTTCCGGTTTGCATGCGCAAAGGGTGAACGCCAACGCGCAGCAGCAAAGTAACGTGATTAGGTTCTTCATAGTCATTCTCCTTACAGACCTAAAATCACTGTCGCCATGGCAAAGAAGATGCCCAGCGCAACGATGTCAGATACAGATGAAATCGCAGGATTTGCGATTAACGCAGGGTCCAGCTTGAATTTCTTTACTAACAGCGGCACCATAGAACCGATGATTTTTGCAAAGATAACGATGCCCAGAATGGATACAGATACAGTCAGACCAATCCATACGCCATTTCCGTCCAGCCAGCAGACTCTGGCAAAGTTAACGATACTTAAAATTGCACCAATCAGTGCACCAACACGAAGCTCTTTCCAAAGAATCTTCAGTGCATCAGAAGTGTCAACTTCATCCGTTGCAAGACCACGGATTATCAGTGTCGATGCCTGAGAACCTGTATTACCGCCGGTACCCATCAGCATTGGCATATAGGATACCAGACAAATCACTTCGGACAGCTTTGCTTCGAATCCGGTAATAATCATACCGGTGAAGATATATGCAATCATCAGAACGATGAGCCAAGGCAGACGGTTGATAGCATGCTGCCATACAGAAACGTCCAGGTAATCTTTGTCGGAGTCTTCAAAGTCGATAACCCCGTTCATCAGCTCAAAGTCCTCGGTAACTTCTTCTTCGATAACGTCCAGGATATCGTCGACTGTGATAATACCTACCAGACGCTGTTCATTATCTACTACAGGAAGTGCCAGATAACCGTATTTGTTAAAGTCCTGAGATACTTCTTCCTGGTCATCAAAAACGTGAGCAAATACGAATTCCGTACGCATGATGTTTTTGATTTTTTCTTCGTCAGGCGCGATAACCAAAGTTGCCAGGGATACGATACCAATCAGCTTGCGGCCGAAGTCTCTAACGTAACAGGTATAGATTGTTTCCGCTTCCATACCTTCTTTCTTGATATGTTCAAGGGCCTGACGCACTGTCCATTCCTTGTCCAAACTGATGTACTCCGGTGTCATAATGCTACCGGCACAGTCATCAGGATAGTTCAGGAAGGTGTTGATCAGTTTTCTTTCCTGCTTTGGTGTCTTTTCCAGAATCTGATTAACAATATTAGCCGGCAGTTCTTCCAGCATGTCAATCTTATCGTCGAAGTCCATCTCGCCGATAATGAAGCTGATTTCCTTATCGGTGATACGGTTGACGATTTCTACCTGGTCATCAGACGGCAGTTCAGCGAAGACATCAACAGAGATGGCTTTTGGAAGCAGTCGGAACAAAACGATACTACGCTCGTAATCGTATTCTTCCGTGATTTCTTCCAACATTTCGGCGATATCTACCGCGTTGTATTTTAACAGTTCATCTCTGGCCTGGAAGTACTTCTTTTCCTCCAGCAAGCCATAGATTTTTTCCAGGGATTCTTCCATCAGTAAATCTGTATCAGGAATCATGATTTTGTTTTCCAAGCTTTCACTTCCTCTCGTCAGATTTTGTTGTCAAAAAATGAACATTTTTTAACACTTTATTCTACCATTTTTTCATTAGATTTGGCAACCATATAAAAAGTGGAAAAAAGAAATATATTCCTGCTAGTGGGGTTGACAAAAAAAATCAAAGTGTTATATTTGAAGTAACGTATAAATTTATTCGTCGCTTTTGCGTGCGAAGAAATTTTGTAAATAAGAGAACAGAAAAGAGGAGATTACCAATGGGCAAATTAGTAGAAAAGTATATTGAAATTGCTGCACAGAGAAATCCTGGCGAACCAGAATTTTTACAGACTGTAGAAGAAGTTTTAATGTCTATCGAACCAGTTCTGGAAGCTCATCCAGAATACGTAGAAGCAGGTCTGATCGAAAGACTGATCGAACCTGAAAGAGGCATCAGCTTCAGAGTTCCTTGGGTTGACGATGAAGGTAAAGTTCAGGTTAACAGAGGTTACAGATATGAATTTAACAGCGCAATCGGACCTTACAAAGGTGGTTTAAGATTCGCTCCAAACGTATACCCAGGTATCATTAAGTTCTTAGGTTTCGAACAGATCTTCAAGAACTCCTTAACTGGTCTGCCTATCGGCGGCGGTAAGGGTGGTGCTGACTTCGATCCTAACGGCAAATCCGATGCTGAAGTTATGAGATTCTGTCAGGCATTCATGTCCGAATTATTCAGACATATCGGTCCTGCTACAGACGTTCCTGCTGGTGACTTAGGTGTTGGCGCTAGAGAAATCGGCTACATGTTCGGTCAGTACAAGAAGTTAGTAAACAGATACGAAGGCGTTATCACTGGTAAGGGCTTATCCTACGGTGGTTTATCCGGTAGAACAGAAGCTACTGGTTACGGTATCGTATTCTTCACAAGAGAAATGCTGAAGGCTTGCGGCGAAGAATTAGCTGGTAAGACAGTTGCAGTATCCGGTTTCGGTAACGTTACTTGGGGTACAGTTCAGAAGCTGAACCAGTTAGGCGCTAAGGTTATCACAATCTCCGGTCCAGACGGTTACATCTACGATCCAGAAGGCGTAACAGCTGGTGAAAAGGAAGACTTCTTATTAGAATTAAGAGCATCCGGCAAGAACATCTGCGCTCCATACGCAGAAAAGTTCCCAAGCGCAACATTCTACGCTGGCAAGAAGCCATGGGAAGTTAAGGCTGACGTTTATATTCCATGTGCTACTCAGAACGAAATCAGAATGGAAGACGCTCAGACTATGGTTGCTAACGGCTGTAAGTTCTTATGCGAAGGTTCCAACATGCCTACAACTAACGATGCATTAGCATACTTAATGGACAACGGCGTTGTTGTTGGTCCTGCTAAGGCTGCTAACGCTGGTGGCGTAGCTTGCTCCTGCATCGAAATGGGTCAGAACGCTGGTCACACAGTATTCTCCCCTGCACAGGTTTACGAACAGTTAGAAACTATCATGGTTAACATCCACAAGAACTCCAAGGAAGCTGCTGAAAGATACGGCTTAGGTTATGACCTGGTTAAGGGTGCTAACATCGCTGGTTTCGAAAAGATCGCTGAAGCTATGATGGCTCAGGGTATTGTATAATCAGTAATTACATACTTAAACAAAAAACTAGAGGATTGCCAAATGGCAATCCTCTTTTTTTATCGTTTTTCAATTTTCTTATAAGAAGTATCCGAAAGCCGATGGAAGCGGTACCTCTGCCTCCATTTCTTCCATGGTCACCCATTTAAACTTCTCCGGCATTTCATGGACATCCAGGTAATACCCTTTCATATCCCACTCCACATGGGTAAAGATGTGCTTATACTGACTTTCTCTGGTCAGGTGCATCGGCACACAGCCCCAGCCTTCGGCCACGGCAATGGCCTCATCCAAGGACAGTTCTGCATCTACATCTACGTTTGGAAACTCATATAAGCCGGCCAGCAAACCGCTCTTTGGACGCTTGCCAACTGCATAGCGTGCTACACCGTCTTCATCCACACAGCGGAGTACAAAGACCGCCTTTTTGATTTGCTTCCGAGGCTTCTTTTCGCTCTTTACCGGATACTGCATCTGAGTTCCGTGCTCTCGGGCCTTGCAGAACTCTGCAACCGGACATACATCGCATTTTGGCTGTCCGTTAGGTACACAGATTAATGCTCCCAGTTCGATGAGCCCCTGGGTGAAATCCCCGCAGTTTCCTGCAGGATACAGTTCCTGCAATACTTGTCCAATCTGCTTCTTTGTTACTGCTGCTTTGATGTCACTGCCGTCTTCTAAAATGCGGCTCATGACCCTTAGCACGTTGCCGTCCACAGCAGGTACGCGCAGATCAAAACAGATAGAACCGATGGCCCCGGCTGTATAATCGCCGATACCGGACAGCGCTCGGATTCCCTCAAAAGTATCCGGAAATTCCCCGGAAAGTTCCTCCACAACCGTCACAGCTGCCTTGTGCATATTACGGATACGGTTATAGTATCCCAAACCCTGCCACAATTTCAGCAACGTCTCCTCATCAGCCGCAGCCAGGTCCGCTACCGTTGGCAGCTCCTTCATGAAGCGGAGGTAATAGTCTCTTACTGCTTCTACTCTGGTCTGCTGCAGCATGATTTCAGAGACCCACACATGGTATGGTTCTTTATCTGCCCTCCAAGGCAAATCACGCTGGTTTTCTACAAACCAGCGTGTTAATGTTTTCGTAAATTCTTGATTTAGTGTTTTCATCTAATCCCTCATACGGGTCTTAGCCCTTTAAGAATCCATCGATAATTGCTTTTTCAGCTTCTTCTTCTGTCAGACCCAGTGTTCTTAACTTTAGAATCTGTTCACCTGCAACCTTACCGATAGCCGCTTCGTGAATCAGCTCTGCATCTAAGTGTCCTGCATATAATTCAGGTGCAGCATTCACTCTGCCCTTTTCCATCAGGATGGCATCGCACTCGGAATGGCCTGTACAACGGTTGTTGCCTTTGATCTTGGAATGGTATTCCTGATAGGAGTTACCTCTCGCAACGGAACGGGATACGATGTCAACTTTGCTGTCTTCTCCATCCATATCCACATCAAAGTCCGTCATAACGTATTCTTCATTATCTGTCATCAGAGATTCATGAATCAACAGCTTCGCTCTGTCTTTCAGTACGCCGGTTGTCGTTCTTGTGGACTTGTCCACACCGCCCAGCTGTACAGTAATCATTTCCAGAACTGCATCTTCTTCTAATTCCAGATGTGTGACAGGGTCGATACGTTTTTCGCCGCTGCCATTACCTTCGCCCAGATGCTTTTCTTCGTAAACAACGTGGGAGCCCTTGCCTAAGAAGAAACGGTGGATACCGTTGTGTACTGCTTCCTCTTCATCATCGTTGTGGATACCGCAGCCAGCAATGATTCTCACATCAGCACCTTCGCCAACATGGAAGTCATTGTAAACCAGGTCGTGTACGTTACCCTTTGTTACGCAGGCAGGAATGAAAACGTTTTCATCCTTTGTACCCGGCTTGATGATGATGTCAATACCGGAACCGTCTTCCTTCCCTACGATTTCAATATTTTCTGTAGACTGGCGGCCGCCGCAGCCAGCGTTTTCTCTGATATTGTATGCGCCTGTGTAGCCGCCTTCTGTATAGTCAGAGATTGCTTTCAGCAGATTTTCTGTTAACTTATCCATCTTACAGCATCTCCTTTCCCATGGCTTCTACCGGACATGTGCCGAACTTTTCGCCAGCCATCAGCTGTGGCATGATTTCCTTGCCTGGGCCTGCGATACGCACTCTGCCTTCTACGATAACTGCAATCTGGTCTGCGATTTCCAGCAGTCTTTCCTGATGGGAAATAACCAGGATTGCCTTGTCTTTTTCTTTCTTCAGTTCTTCAAAAGCTTCAATTAAGCCAGTGAAAGACCACAGGTCGATACCCGCTTCCGGTTCATCAAAGATTAAAACCTTGCTGCCTCTTCTTGTCAGAACAGATGCGATTTCAATTCTCTTGATTTCACCGCCGGAAAGGCTTGCATCGATTTCTCTGTCGATGTAGTCTTTTGTGCAAAGACCTACCTTTGCCATCACTGTGCAGACTTCCTCATCAGGAATTTCGCCGCCTGCTGCGATGTCCAGCATATCTTTTACAGTTACGCCCTTGAAACGAACCGGCTGCTGGAAGGCATAGCTAACGCCCTTCTTTGCTCTTTCTGTAATATCTAATGCGGAGATATCTTCTCCATCTACCAGGATGCTGCCTTCTGTAATCTGGTTCAGGCCTGCAATAACCTTTGCCAGAGAAGTCTTACCGCCGCCGTTTGGACCGGTAACAACAGTCAGCTGTCCTGCAGGAATTTCTAAATCAATTCCTTTTAATACTTCATGGTCTGCTGTAGGAGACCAGCGTACGTTCTTTAGTGTTAACATGTTTCCTCCAAGTGATAATTTATGCATTCAGTTTTTCTACTGCTTCTGCACCAGTCATGCCGATGGTAACGCCCAGTGCTTCTGCAGCAGGTGTTACAGCCTTAACTGGGTTTGCCAGTGTTTCTTCAAAAGCAGCACCGCCGACGATTGCTGCAGCGTCGCCGAATTTCTCAGCAGCTTCTGCATTTAAATAGCCGCACATTACATAGCCCTTCTTGCAAAGAATCACCAGCATGTTTGGATGACCTTCACCACCAGGTGCTACAACACGCAGACCTTCTACAATCTGTCCATTTACGTTTAACTGTTTTACTTCGATCATTTCTATATCCTCTTTCTATTCAGTCTCGAACTAATATATTTTACTACATTTCAAGCCTTTCGTAAAGGCTTATGCCTCACATTCATCAAAGAAAGCAAGTGCTTTTGTGGTATATTCCTCTGTTCCAAAGAGAAAACTCATGGCATGAGGTGCATCGTCCACCAAAAGCAGCTCTTTTTTTGCTTTACATGCCTCATAAGATGCCATTGTCATCTCCATCGGCACAAAGCGATCACCTTTGCCGTGAACAAAGAAAATCGGTGTTTCGTTGGTTTTCATAGCCTCTATGGTCGAATATCCTTTCAGGTCGATGCCCGCATGTTTGATGCAGTACTTGCGGAACAACTCCATCACCGGCATTGGAATGTGGAATGCTCTTTTTCCATAATGATAGAACATATCAAAAGGCGTCGTATAACCGCAGTCTGCGATGATGCCTTTGACATAGGACGGCATTGGATCGCCTGCTGCCATCAGCACCGTAGACGCACCCATGGAAATACCCATAAAATATACGGGAACTTCCGTTAGATCTGTATGTTCCTCCAGCCACGCCAGCCAGGTATGGCAGTCTCTGCGCTCGTAAAGACCCATGGTCATGTACTTGCCCTCACTTTCCCCCTGCGCTCTCTGGTCGATGACAAGCAGATTGTAGCCTTCGTCATGAAGCCACGGTCCACCCAGGCAGAAGTCATAGTTCCAACCGCCTCTCCAGCCGTGAACCAGAATGACAGTACGCTTTGCTCCCGCCTGCTTGTAGAGACGTCCATGCAGCCTCAGACCGTCAAAACTGGTCGTATAGACGTGTTCACAAGGAAAACTGAGCATCTTGCCTTCTCCCGTTAAGACAATTTCGCTATATGGACCTTCTTCCTCTGCACGAACTTTGAAATACTTGGTCTCACGCTCCAGCGCCATGTTAAAAAAGTATTTCATTGCTTTTTTATATCCGTAGGCTGCACCGCCGGCAATGGCACCGATTGCAGCCAGGCCTTTTAAAGTAGAGTTCTTCATATCTAAATCACGTCCTTCTGTCTCATGACCTTTTTCTTTACGGTGCAAATCTTATCTTTGCAGTTTTTGCACTGCAGACTTTGATTGGATCCATAGTAAAAACGCTCCGGATGTTTCGCATAGGTAATTTCCCAATTGAGCAGCACCACGACTGCCGTAAAGAACAAGCTCCAACTGAAAAAGTTTCGAATGAACACCATCGGCGTAAACATCATAAAATGTCCCCAGTCATAGATTCTGCAGTTGACACAGCATCTATTCTTCATAATGAAGTGCTGGAACGGACAATAGATTAAAATACAAATGTAGTCACACAGATAAAAGAATACCGTCAGCATCAAAAGGTCTGCCGTACCAATGATTTCCATCAGATACAGCACACCAAATATCCCATTGAATACCAGCCATACCAGCATCACAATCCATGCTCTCACGTTCTGGTGTTTTACGAATTCCAAAAGCTCCAGCGGCTCCGGGTTTTCTACCGGTCTGTATGCAGGCTCTTCGATCTTACGCAGTGCCATGGTCAGCTTCTGGTTTGGGAACAGGTGCAGTATCATCGTGCACATAAAGATCAGCCACAAAACATGCATCGGTGTGATGCCCATTTTGATCGGCTGCATAGCCAGATCCATCAGCAGGTCTTTGTTCCAAATATATACCCCGAATACGCTCAGGAAGATGATGATACGCATGGCAAAATTCCACATGTATCGTTTCATCATAATCGTCTTAATTGCCTTGAATTTACTCATTTTCTAACCTCGTTTTCATCACGCTAACATATATGATATTGTTTTTTGCGTTGTTCGTCAAGAAGGGATTCCATTCGCCCAAAGGCGTATCCTATAAACGCATTTTTTGCAGCAAAAATGGAAATTCTGCAAATAAATGCATCGAATAGGATACGCCGCAAACACAAAAGCGGGCTGTACTTTGAAAGTACAGCCCGCCATTGATATATTTCATTAGGAATTATTCTTCTTCTGTTAACGCTCTGTCAAACAGTGCCTTGACTTCATCGGAAGGTTCTTTGTCAATCATAGTTACGATGAATGCGCAAATCAGACCTGCCATGAAACCTGGGAACAGTTCGTAGATACCTGTGGAAGCGGATAAGCCGCATGCCAGCCATAACACGTCTACGATTGCACCACCCAGAACACCTGCGATTGCGCCCTTGTAAGTCAGTCTCTTCCAGAACAGGGACAGGATGATAACTGGTCCAAAGGAGGAACCAAAGCCAGCCCAAGCGTTTTCTACCAGGTTCATAATCGCCTGTGCACCCTCTGCCTTACTGGATGCAATGAAGAAAGCGATAACTGCTACCAGCACAACAACGCCTCTACCAACCCACATAACTTCCTTTTCGGATGCATCTTTTCTCAGAATTGGCTTGTAGATATCAGATGTGAAGGAACTGGAAGCAACCAGCAACTGGGAGTCCGCTGTAGACATAGATGCTGCCATGATAGCTGCCAGAAGGATGCCTGCCAGGAAGCCTGGGAATAATCTTCTTGCAAATTCAATGAATACCATCTTCTGTGCACCAACTGTCAGCAGTTCTTCAGCCAATACCATTCTGCCGAAGTAAGCAATCAGACATGCACAGCCTAATGTGATGATAATCCAAATGATTGCCAGAACAGCACTTCTCTTAACCATAGATGGTTTTTCGATAGACATAAATCTTACTAAAATGTGTGGCATACCAAAATAACCAAGCCCCCATGCCAGACCGGAAATGATTTCCTGCCAGGATGCGTCAAAGATGCCGCTGCCGAAGGCGCACTCTACAGCCTGTCCGCTCACTGCGTCAGTATAAGTGTAAGTTGTTAATAATGCTGTAGTATCTAATTCCTGTGTAATTGCTACGATGATTGGAACTGCCAGCAGTGCTGCAAACATCAGCATCGCCTGGAAGAAGTCAGTCCAGCAAACCGCTTTGAAACCGCCAAAGAACGTAATCAGCAGCATTGCGATTGCGAAGATGATCATCGCTGTCTGAGAACTTAAATTAGGGAAAATCGTTGTAAATACGGATACACCTGCAACGTATGCAGACGCAACGTATACAGTGAAGCAAACAAAGAAGATCACTGCACTGATCACCTGCAGTGTGTGGCTCTTTGTTAAGAATCTGTTACCTAAATACTGTGGCACTGTGATAGCGTCGCCTGCTGCACGAGAAAATTTTCTCAGTCTTTCTGCGACGAAAATCCAGTTTGCGATAGTACCAAGACCTAAGCCGATACCGATCCACATCTGGCCAAATCCAAATGCCAGGATGCTGCCTGGAAGACCCATCAGCAGCCATGCAGACATGTCAGATGCAGTAGAGGACATAGCTGTTACCCATGGTCCCATCTGTCTGCCGCCTAAGAAAAAGTTTTCCTGTGTGTCATTACTTCTTTCCTTGAAGAAGAAGTAGATGCCAACGGATACAATAATTATGAAATATAAAGCAAATGCTAAAACTTCACCATTGAACATATATAAATCTCCTTTTGAATATCTTTTTTGTTATCATAACACAAAACAAACTAGAACGAAACACAGAACTATGTCTGGACTGTTAACTGGAATAATTACGTTTATATTTCTTATATCTATTGAAATTTCAATGAAAATGTAGTAGAATGCATTCTATATAGAAACAGTACGAAAAAATAAATAAAAAATTTTCTTAAGAAAAAGGTGAAAATATGAAGAAAAATTCCAGAAATACGAAAGGCAAAATCGTTTCCGCTGCATGGAAACTGTTTTACGAGCAGGGATATGACAATACAACTGTCGAAGAAATCGTAGAAGCATCTGGTACATCCAGAGGTTCCTTCTATCACTATTTCGAAGGGAAGGATGCATTACTTTCCTCCCTGTCTTACCTGTTTGATGATAAATACGCAGAGTTGGAAAAGTCCATGGACCCTACTCTCTCTCCAATCGATAAGCTACTATATATGAATCAGGAACTGTTTTTGATGATTGAAAATACCGTTTCCGTAGAATTGCTCTGTCAGCTTTTCGCGACCCAGCTGACTACCAGCGGCGAACGTCATCTGCTGAATCCTAACAGAACTTATTACAAACTGCTTCGTCAGGTGACAATGGAAGGTCAGAAAGCCGGCCTCTTCAAAGATGGATTGTCTATCAACGATATCACCCGTGCATATGCCATGTTTGAGCGCGGTCTTATGTATGACTGGTGCATCTCAAGCGGCAGCTATTCTCTTTGTCAGCAGGCACAGACCATGATGCCATTATTTTTAGAAGGACTACGTAAAAAGGAAGCCAATTAAAGGCTTCCTTTTCGTTTATCGAAACTCTAAAGTTAGTTCATCTCTTCGAATCAGCAGAAATTTCACTTTTTCGGTGATGGAACCTTCCAATTCAAAATTGTCATCTACCGATACGACTTTGAACTCCAGCGGAACTTCTTCTTTCAAATATTGTTTCAGTTCACCTGCCGTAAAAATCTGATGGTATCCTATAAAATCGTCCGCTTCTCCGCGATACAAGCCAAAGCAGAACTCTCCTTCTCCTGCCGTTGGTTCGTAAACATCATGCTGATACACCGTATGATCAAAAGCATCAATAAAGGTTTCGCTGCGTAATGTAAATTTACTAACGCCAGCCCACAGGCCGCCGTCCGGTTTTATCAGCGTATCATCTGTCACCGCGTCCAGCTGCTCCAGCAGCTCCCCTGCCGTATAGGCGATGATGATTCCCTCAAACTTATAATCCAACATCTCTCATTCCCCCTATCGATTGCGAATCAGCCGCACCACTGTAACAATGATGGTTCCAAAAATGAAAGTTAAGAAAGCAGGCATAAACCAAACGCCCATTCCCATTCCTGTTACCGGCACAATCATCATATAGGAAAACAGGATTGCCATGCCGACTTCCATCATATTCAACATATCTTTTACAATACGGTTCACGGCTGCTGCATTGGCTGGTGTCCGCTCCACGCCAGTGTTCCAAATCGACGGGAACCAGCTGATAATAATCATGGTCAGAACCAGAACCCATCCCATAACCATGGAAAAAATCAGGCTGCCCCTGCCACCGTAAGCGTCCACCTGCCCTTTGAAATCATAGTGACTTGGAATCTGCTCCGGCAGACTATTCCAGTTTATCAAAACAAATATCGTCGCTGCCAGCAGAATCAAAACCGCCAGCACTTCGACAATTCTATCGAAAAGATTTTTTCTCATCTTTCTACTCCCTTTCGCTGACCATAGTCGCCCCAATAATCAATACCGCACCAATCCAACCGGCAACGCTCAGGTTTTCATGAAGCAGTATCGCAGAAAGGATGACAGCGATAATCGGATCCAGGTAGCTGTATAACGCAATACTCTGCGCCTTCATGCCTCCCATAGCACCAAAATAAATGGTGTAGGCAAAGCCTGTATGTACAATACCTACAAAAAGGGTCATTGCAATCATCAGCGGTGTAAATGTCACCTGGCTTAAGGCCTCCCCTTCCACCAGAATCACATATGGCACTAGCACAATAGCTGCCATAAAAAGCTGTACCAGGCTCTTATCATAGCCCTCAATATCATGGAGCTTTTTATTCAGCAGCATAATGGTTCCGTATAACAGGCCTGCCGCCAAACCGAAAAGAATGCCTTTGATTTCATCCAGACCGGAAACGCCGA
>JAZUBY010000028.1:0-14057 GCA_045638885.1 Emergencia sp.
CAGAACGACATGGCTACGATCCGACTTGGTGTCAGCAATGAGATTACTGCCGACGCGGCAAAAATATCATTCACAAGTGGAAAACTTTTGATTATTTTATCAAAAGATATTGACAAATAAAAAAAATAAGCGTATTTTAAATTTTAGCTAGGGGAGCTTTCGCTGAGAATGGGTGCCTAGGAGCCCAGACCCTCATCACCTGATGCAGTTAATACTGCCGTAGGGAAGCGATGATTTTGCATATGTAATGCAGATATATAATTCTGCATATTTAGTTCCCCTCCATATATTTATATTGGAGGTATTTTTATGTTTGAAAACTTACAGGGATTCTTTGAATCTACTCTTGGTCAGATTGTGACCATAGGCGTAATTGCCATCTTATTTCTATTCATTTTAATTCCAAACAAAGAACAAAAAAATCAACGTGCAGATACAAAAGCCGTAACCCTTTCTGCCCTTCTTGTTGCACTGGCAACAGGTCTGGGCATGTTAAAGCTCTTTGAGATGCCGTATGGCGGAACAGTTACTGTATTTTCTATGCTGCCAATTGTTCTTTGTGGTTACTTTCTTGGAACACGCCGCGGCGTTATGGCTGGTATGTGTGTAGGCCTGTTAAATCTGATTTTCGGACCGTATATCATTCATCCAATTCAGCTGCTGGTAGACTATCCGTTTGCCTTTGGCGCGCTGGGCCTGGCCGGCATCTGCCGTAACCAGAAAAACGGGCTGACAAAAGGATATCTCCTGGGTCTCTTCGCACGCTATGTCTGTGCGGTAATTTCCGGGATTGTCTTCTTTGGTGCTTATGCGCCGGAAGGCTTTAATGCCGTAACCTGGTCTCTATTCTATAACTTTACTTACCTGGCTGCAGAAGGAGCTTTAACGGTAATAATTATTTCACTTCCTCCTTTAAAGAAAGCTTTTGAAGGGTTGAAAAGTCAGCTATAAAATGTTATATTATTAACAATGGATAATTTTTCAACACAAAAGGAGAATTTAAAAATGTTCGAAAATGTTTTATACGAAGTAAAAGGCCAGGTAGGCTATATCACAATTAACAGACCTAAGGCTCTGAACGCTCTGAATAGCGCTGTTTTAACTGAATTAGATGCTGTTTTAGATGCAGTAGATTTAGACGTTGTTAGATGCTTAATCTTAACAGGTGCTGGCGAAAAATCTTTCGTTGCAGGTGCTGACATCGGCGAAATGAGCACATTAACAGTAGCTGAAGGCGAAGCTTTCGGTAAGAAAGGTAATGACGTATTCAGAAAGCTGGAAACATTCCCTATTCCGGTAATCGCTGCTATCAACGGATTCGCTTTAGGCGGCGGCTGCGAAATCGCAATGTCCTGCGACATCAGAATCTGTGCTGAAAACGCAGTATTCGGTCAGCCAGAAGTTGGTCTGGGCATCACTCCAGGTTTCGGCGGTACACAGAGATTAGCTAGACTGGTTTCCCCAGGTATGGCAAAGCAGTTAATCTACACTGCTAAGAACATCAAGGCTGCTGAAGCTTACAGAATCGGCTTAGTAAACGCTGTATATCCATTAGAAGAATTAATGCCAGCTGCTGAAAAGATGGCTGCAGGTATCGCTAAGCAGGCTCCTATCGCTGTTAGAGCTTCCAAGGCTGCTATCAACGAAGGTCTGCAGGTTGATATGGATCAGGCTATCGTTATCGAAGAAAAGGCATTCGGCTCCTGCTTCGAAACAGAAGACCAGAAGTATGGTATGGCATTCTTCTTAGACAAGAACAAGGAAAAGGTTAAGGAACCATTCCAGAACAAGTAATTACATAACAGTAATTTTAGTCAACAAAACGAACAACCCGCTTGGTATCACACTAAGCGGGTTTTCTATTGCATCAATGATGGACATATATTAGAATAATCTTATGAATACAAACAATAACTATTTACAAGGTATCAAAGACGGTATCCCTATCGCCATGGGATACTTTGCTGTTGCCTTTACTTTAGGCATTGCAGCAAAAGATATGGGCATGACCATCGCACAATCAGGTCTGATGTCATTTATGCTTCATGCATCAGCTGGTCAATTTGCTGCTATGACAGTCATTGCCGAGCAGGCCGGATACATCGCCATGATTGGCGCCATGTTTGTCATCAACATCCGGTATTTTTTGATGTCCTGTGCACTGTCACAAAAGCTAAATCCAAACACGACTCTTTGGAAAAAAATGCTGATGTCCTATTTTGTGACCGACGAAATCTTTGGCATTTCTATTTCAGTCAAAGGCGGCCTGAACCCATTCTACCCTCTTGGAGCTATGTCAGTAGGCTCTCCAGCCTGGCTCATTGGTACCATGCTGGGCTGTGCTGTAGGAAACATTCTGCCGGTCAGCCTATCCAGTGCCTTTGGGGTAGCACTTTATGGTATGTTTATTGCGGTAATTATTCCACCGTCAAAGGAAAGCCGTACCATTGCTACAGTCGTGGTAATCTCAATGATTGCAAGCGCTTCATCTGCTGTATTACCGGGACTTAGCACTATGTCTTCCGGCACCAAAATCATCATATTAACGCTGGTAATCGCATCTGCAGCAGCAATCATCAAACCAGTTCAGCCTGAACTATCGTTAAAAAAGGAGGTTGACGAGAATGCTTCAAGATAACATTTATATCTATTTGCTGGTGGCATCTCTTACCCTCTATGCGATTCGAGCATTGCCATTGACATTAATCAAGGGCGAGATTACAAATACATTTATTTACTCATTCTTATATTATGTACCTTATGTGACCTTAGCTGTCATGGCCTTTCCTGCCATTATCACAGCCACAAGCAGTCTGATTTCCGGTGTTGCAGCCTTTGTTGTTGCAGTAATTGTCGCTTATATCGATGGGAATCTGTTTAAAGTTGCCCTTGCATCCTGCATCACGGTATATATAGCTGAATTGATCATATTGTAAAAAGACGACTCAGAAAGAGCCGTCTTTATTTTATATAGTCATATGCAATTCTTGGATTTCCGTCAATGGCATAGATAATCCCGCAAGGCTCGAATCCTTCTTTTAAAATTAAATGCTGCATCACTTTGTTATCATGGTGGGTGTCGATCCTGATGTAATCAATCTGCTGCAAGCAGTATTCCATGCAGTCGTGCAACAGCCCTTTTCGTTCTCCACTGCTTGCAATGCGGTGAATGGTCCCATAAACGGCATCAGACCGCCACATGCCCTCTTCTATAATCTGATAAGTGTCATCTTCTCCAATAATAAATGCAAAAGCTCCATAGATATGGTTCTCCTCTTCCATCACATACAGATGCTGACTGGCAATATCATCTTCCAACATCTCGCGGGTAGGATATCCGTCCAGCCATTGATTTGGATTTCCGGTTTCTACCATATAAGCCTTAGCACGTCTGTAAATAGCCTGCACGTGCTCTAAATCTTCTGTTTTTGCTAATCTGATATTCAATGTACTACTCCTTTGTCAACTCTGCAAATTCTGCACCAATCAAAGCTGCCAGCTCCGTCGGAGCCAGCTCTATCTGTAATCCTACTTTTCCGCCACTGACACAAATCGACTCCTGTAATTCTGCGGTCCAGTCTATCGCTGTCTTAAACGGTTTTTTCATCCCTACGGGAGAACATCCGCCTTTGATATATCCGGTAATTGTGGTAATGTCTTTTGCATGAATCATTTCAATGTTCTTTTCTCCGAAATGCTTTGCAGCTTTCTTAAAGTCCAGCTCCTCCGCTACAGGAATGACGCAGACATAATGTTCTTTACTATGGCCGACTGTAACTAACGTTTTGAAAACCTGCTCCGGATTTTGGCCCGTCTGCTGTGCAACAGAAACACCATCCAGAAAACCTTCTGGCGCGTCATATGTATGCAGTATGTAGTGAATTCCCGCCGCTTCTACCATACGGACAGCATTGGTTTTGATATCTTTTGCTTTATCTTTTTTTGCCATAACATCAGCTCCATATCACAATCTTTTATCTTATTATACAAGACGCGGTCTAACATTTCCATACATAACAAAAAGGATTTGGAAAAGTCTCTTACGAAACTTTCCAAATCCTTTAAATTCAAAACTTATTGATAAACTAAATTAGCCTAACAGACCTGCACCAAACATTGGAGCAAATACTACGGAAACGATAGTCATCAGCTTGATTAAGATGTTGATGGATGGACCGGAAGTATCCTTGAATGGGTCACCTACAGTATCACCTACAACAGCAGCCTTGTGAGGTTCGGAACCCTTGCCGCCGAAGTGACCTTCTTCGATGTACTTCTTAGCGTTATCCCAAGCACCACCAGCGTTGGACATCATGATAGCTAACAGAACACCTGCAGCTAATGCACCGCCTAACAGACCAGCTAATGCTTCAGCACCTAATAAGAAACCAACAGCCAGAGGAGCAGCGATAGCCATAACACCTGGAGTGATCATTTCCTTCAGAGCAGCACCAGTGGAGATGTCTACACATCTAGCGTGGTCAGGCTTTTCTGTACCAGCCATGATACCTGGTTTTTCTCTGAACTGTCTTCTAACTTCTTCGATCATCTGGTTAGCAGCTCTACCTACGGAGTTCATTGTCATAGCAGAGAACAGGAATGGCAGCATAGCACCGATGAACAGACCGATGATTACGATTGGGTTTAATAAGTTGATTGTTTCGATACCAGCAACTTCTGCGTAGGATACGAACAGTGCCAGTGCAGTTAATGCAGCGGAACCGATAGCGAAGCCCTTACCAATAGCAGCAGTTGTGTTACCAACAGCGTCTAACTTGTCAGTGATTTCTCTAACTTCGTGTGGTAATTCGGACATTTCTGCAATACCACCAGCGTTGTCGGATACTGGACCGTAAGCGTCAACTGCGATAGTCATACCACCAGTGGATAACATACCAACAGCAGCTAATGCGATACCGTATACGCCAGCGCAAACGTAAGCTACGTAAGTAGCTACGCAGATTAACAGGATTGGCCATAATGTGGACATCATACCAACACCTAAACCGGAGATGATTGTTGTAGCAGCACCAGTCTGGGACTGATCAGCAATGCTCTGTACGTGCTTGAAGTCGCCGGAAGTGTAAACTTCTGTGATCTTACCGATAGCAATACCAGCAGCCAGACCAGCGATGATAGCGAATGCATAGCTATAGTCACCCATTAAGTTCTTGGATAACAGTACAGATGCGATAACTACGATGATACCGGAAATATAAGTACCCATGTTTAACGCCTTTGCAGGGTTAGTGTTATCGTTACCCTTAACCATTAAGATACCGATTACGGAAGCAATCAGACCAATAGCGGATAAGATTAATGGGAATACAGCAGCTGTAGTCTGGGAGAATGTTGCAGTTTCAGCAGATGTGGAAACAGCAACAGCAGATAATGTGATTGCGGAAATGATGGAACCAACATAAGATTCGAATAAGTCGGAACCCATACCAGCAACGTCACCTACGTTGTCACCTACGTTGTCAGCGATTACAGCAGGGTTTCTTGGGTCGTCTTCTGGAATACCAGCTTCAACCTTACCTACTAAGTCAGCACCAACGTCAGCAGCCTTAGTGTAGATACCGCCACCTACTCTGCCGAACAGAGCCATGGAGGAAGCACCCAGACCAAAACCTGTGATACATTCAACAACTGTAGCTAAGTCTAATACAACGAATACTACGCCTAAACCTAACAGACCTAAACCTGTTACGCACAGACCCATAACCGCACCGGATCTGAATGCGATCTTCAGAGCCTTAGGCATACCGAAATCCATAGCTGCAGCAGCAGTTCTTACGTTACCCTTTGTAGCAACGTTCATGCCGAAGTAACCAGCTAATACGGATAACAGCGCACCGATTACATACAGGATAGCAGTTGTCCAGCTCTTCAGGCCTAAACCAATCAGAACGAACAGTACTACGATAACGATAGCCATGGACTTGTATTCTCTCTTTAAGAATGCCATAGCACCTTCTCTGATGTAGCCGGAAATTTCTTTCATTCTGTCATTTCCTTCGTCTGCTTTAGAAATCCAGCTGGACAGGCAGAAAGCCACGATCAAGCTGAGTGCAGCAGCGATAGGAGCGATGTAAGTCATCATAATTAAAAAACCTCCTAAAAACTTTGCAATTATTTGCAATAAAAAAAATTATAACAATTTAAAAAATTAACAAATTAAACAAGAGCAACTAATGCAAGGGATAGCACGATAAACAGTACAGCTGCAACAACTGTAATCTTGCTTAATAAAGCTTCATAACCTCTGCTCTTCTTCTTGCCGAATAACTGTTCTGCGCCGCCTGCGATAGAACCGGATAAACCGTCACTGTGGCTAGGCTGTAACAGTACTGCAGCAATCAGAATAATGCTGGCAATTGCTAATAATACCATTAATAAAGTCTGCATTTTCACCCTCCTTATAAAATGTTCAAAAAGCCCTTCAATAGGGTAGCTGTAGCAGCTACCCTATCAATAAGGACTAATTCTTCAAATCTAACCATTGAATTTTACCATAAGAACACCTATAAAGCAAGCATTTTTATGACTAAAAATTAATGATATCCATAAATTTATCAGGGATTAAACTTGCCCCGCCAACCAATGCACCGTCGATTTCTTCCATATTCATAATCTCTGTTGCATTCTCTGGTTTTACGCTTCCACCATATTGAATAATCACCTGATCACAGGTTTCTTCATTGTACATCTGACAGATTGTTTCACGGATGAAAGCACACATTTCTCCAGCCTGCTCTGGTGTTGCAGTTTTACCTGTTCCAATCGCCCAGATTGGCTCATAAGCAATTACAAGTCTGCTTACTTCATCCGCAGTCAGTTCGGATAAATCCAATTCAAGTTGTCTGCGTACAATTTCCTGTTCCCTTCCAGTTTCTCTCTGGTCCAGGTTTTCTCCTACACATAAGATTGGTGTAATGTCACTGTCTGCAAAAATCTTCTTCAGTTTCAGATTCACAGTTTCATCTGTTTCCCCAAAATACTCTCTTCTTTCAGAGTGACCGATAATACAGTAATCTACACCGATTTCCTTTAACATTTCCAAAGAAACTTCTCCAGTATAAGCGCCTTCTTCAGCAAAATGTACATTCTGCGCACCAACGCCTACGCCACTTTCACGGAAAGCTTCTACCAAACACTCCAGTTGTGTGAAAGGTGCACAAATAGCAGCCTTAACATCAGTTCCCTGATATAAACCCTTGAAGATTTCTGCAAATTCCAGTGCTTCTTTTTTTGTTTTGAACATTTTCCAATTTCCAGCGATAAATGGAATTCTCATGTGTTTCTCCTCTATTACATTTCTTCGATGACAGCAATGCCAGGTAATACTTTACCTTCCAGGAATTCTAAAGAAGCACCGCCGCCAGTAGAAATATGTGTCATCTTGTCAGCTAAACCGAATTGTTCAACTGCTGCTGCAGAATCGCCGCCGCCGATAATAGTAACAGCTTCTGCTTCTGCTAAAACTTCTGCAACTGCCTTTGTACCAACTGCGAAGTTTGGCATTTCGAATACGCCCATAGGACCATTCCAAACTACTGTCTTTGCAGCCAGTAATGTCTCTTTGTACAGTTCAACTGTCTTTGGTCCAATGTCCAGGCCTTCCATGTCTGCAGGCATCTGATCTCTGTCTACAACAACAGTGTTTGCATCGTTGCTGAAGTCATCGGCACAAACAACGTCTACAGGCAACAGCATCTTTACGCCTGCTGCTTCTGCCTTTTCCAGCAGTTCTTTTGCAAAGTCAATATTGTCAGCATCCAAAATGGACTTACCGATTTCGTAGCCCATAGCCTTAAAGAATGTGTACGCCATGCCGCCACCGATAATCAGTGCGTCTACTTTCTTCAGCAGGTTTTCGATTACCGGAATCTTATCACCAACCTTTGCACCGCCCATGATAGCGACGAAAGGTCTTTCCGGTTCATCTACTGCACCGCCTAAGAACTTCACTTCTTTTTCAATCAGGAATCCAGATACTGCTGGCAAATAGTCTGCAACACCTGCTGTAGAAGCATGTGCTCTATGTGCCGTACCGAAAGCTTCCTGAACAAAGATTTCAGCTAAATCAGCTAAGTCCTTTGCAAAACCAGCTTCATTGTCTGTTTCTTCTTTTCTGAAACGAACATTTTCTAATAACATGATGTCGCCTTCAGCAAGTTCAGCTGCTGCTGCACGAACTGCGTCATCAACAACTACAGGACTGGAAACGAACTTCACTTCTTCGCCTACCAGCTGAGACAGTCTGTCTGCAACTGGCTGCAGTGTGTATTCCATCTTAGGCTGACCCTTTGGTCTGCCCATGTGGGACATTAGAATCACCTTTGCCCCCTGTTCCTTCAGATAGGAAATCGTTGGCATAGCCGCAGTGATACGATTATCGTCCGTGATGGCTCCGTCTTGCATTGGTACGTTAAAGTCACATCTTACCAGTACCTTCTTGCCTTTTACATCAATATCTCTAATTGTCTTTTTCATTCTTTAAACCTCTTATTTTGCGTTATCTACTTCGCTCATGTGCTTGATCAGGTCTAAGATCTTGCTGGAATATCCAAATTCATTATCATAGAACGCAATTAACTTGAAGAACTTATCGTTTAATTCGATACCTTCTCTTGCGTCAAAGATGGAGGTATGTGGATCACCAACGAAGTCTCCGGATACAACTTCATCATCAACATATTCGATAACGCCGTGTAAATATGTTTCGGAAGCCTTCTTTACTGCTCTGCAGATGTCATCATAAGAAGCAGACTTCTTCAGTACAACGTTTAAGTCAACTACAGAAACGTCTGCAGTAGGAACTCTGTAAGAGATACCTGTCATCTTGCCAGCCAGGGAAGGAATAACCAGACCTACAGCCTTTGCTGCACCTGTAGTGGATGGAATTACGTTACCAAATACAGATCTGCCTGTTCTCCAGTCCTTCATGGAACGAGCATCAACAACCTTCTGCTTTGCAGTTGCAGAGTGGATTGTGGACATTAAGCCCTGTTCGATACCAAAGTTATCTTCTAATACTTTACACAGTGGTGCCAGGCAGTTTGTTGTGCAGGATGCGTTGGAAACAACATGCATGTCCTTTGTATATTCGTCACTGTTTACACCATAAACGAAAGTAGGTGTGATCTTATCCTTTGCAGGCGCAGAAATGATAACCTTCTTTGCTCCGCCATAATTGATATGATCCATAGCTTTTTCAGTAGTAGTATAAGCACCTGTCGCTTCAACTATGTATTCAGCGCCGCACTTATGCCAAGGAATATTCTTTGCTTCAGATTCGCTGTAAACAGGAATCTTCTTACCATCGATAATGATACCTTCTTCGTAAACACCTAAAGGTTTAGGGAAACGACCGAAAGTTGTATCATACTTCAGCTGATACACCAGATATTCAAAATCTGCATTACGCACATTGATACCTGCGATTTCAATTTCCGGCATGTCCATTGCCGCTCTAATTACTACTCTTGCGATTCTACCGAATCCGCTTACACCAACTTTAATTGCCATAATTTACCTCCATAACTCTCTTTTTATCTTAATTAAAGCTTTACGTAATATATATTAATTTACATTAATATCAAAGTTAAAAACGTCTCCGTTTTGATGAGGAGAGAATATGCATACTCTCTCTGTATTTTGCTACTGTTCTTCTGGAAATAGCAATACCCTTCGTCTCAAGAATCTTGACCATTTCCTGGTCGCTCAATGGATGGTGTGTATCTTCTCCGGAAATGAGTTCACGAATAATCGCCTTTACACTATTAGAGGAAACACCTTGTCCATCATCACCTTCTACACCGCTGGTGAAAAAATACTTCAATTCAAAAGTACCCCGACCGCATTGCAAATATTTTCCATTGATGGTTCTGCTAACAGTTGACTCATGCACACCAACTTCTTCTGCAATCTGATGCAGAGTCAAAGGCTTTAGGAAATGATTTCCATGAGCAAAAAATTCCTGCTGATACCGAACAACTGCATCGGCCACGTTATAAATTGTTTTCTTACGTTGGTCGATACTCTTTATCAGCCATAATGCCGCATTCATACGATCATTTAAATACTTCTGAAGTTCCTCGTCTTTGTATTCTTCATTGAGATGATTATAGTAAGAACTAATCATCAGCCTCGGTACAGCAAAGTCATTGCTGACAACCACATATTCTCCACCGTTTTCCTCTATTAACACATCCGGTGTCACATATCTGGTTGCATCTCCTGAGGAGAAAGCCCGTCCCGGCTTTGGTTCCAAAGACTTTATCACATCTGCCATTCTCTGAACCTGCTTCACCGTTAAATTCAGGCATTTTCCAATCTTCGCATAACGATGCTCTGCTAAATCGTCTAACAGGTGTATCACCAAATACTCCAGTTCTTCGGTCAAAAGGCCTTTTGCTTCTAACTGAATCAGCATGCATTCACTCAGGTTTCGTGCCGCAACACCTGGAGGGTCAAAAGTCTGAATATGAGTTAAAACAGCTTTGGCTGTCTCACAGTTTGTGTTGCATGCCTTTGCTATTTCCTCTACAGACACAGTCAAATAACCGTTATCATCGATAGCATCGATAATATAACGGCCAATGTACATCTTTTTCTCATTTAAATCAGATAAATGCAGCTGTCCCATCAGAAAATCTTCTAATGTGCTTTCTTCAGAGACAAATTGCTCAAAGGTAATTTCTTCCTCATCAGGTGAATATTCCTGTTGCGTGTAACGCCACTCTTCAGCAGCATTTCGCAATACGACAGATTGTAAATCCACCGCTTTGGAATCATCCATACTTTCTATCTCTAAGACCGGGTTTTCTAACAACTCCTGCTCTACATACTCCTCTAATTCCTGCTGATTCAACTGTAAAATCTGAATCGCCTGAATCAGCTCCGGAGTCATCGATAGTTTTTGTACCTGTTCAATTGTCAGTTCATAACCTAGTCTCATAATTGCGTTCTCCTATTAGGTAATTATACCATAGCAAAACGTTTTATTTCAACCCTGGAAACTCCAATTGACGAAGTGCCTCGAACAAAATAATGTTGGCACAGTTGGATAAGTTTAAGGAACGAAGCCTTGTATCTGCACTCATAGGAATTCTGATTGCCTTCTCTTCGTGTTCCGCAATAAAGTCCTTTGGAAGACCTGCAGTTTCCTTGCCGAACAAAATCATATCTTCGTCCTGATACTGTACTTCTGTATACACATGACCGCCTTTTGTGGTCGCCAGATACAGATTATGGTCGCCATACTTCGCCATAAAATCATCCAGACTTTCATGAACTTCCAGTTTTACAAAAGGCCAGTAATCCAGGCCTGCTCTCTTCACAGCTTTTTCATCTATGGAAAATCCCAGCGGCTTTACCAGGTGTAGTGCAGTGTCTGTAGCTGCACAGGTTCTTGCGATATTGCCGGTATTTGGCGGGATTTCTGGTTCAACTAATACAATATGTAATGACATTTTTTCTTACCTCCTGTATTTTACTACTCTATGATAAATGTTTTTTGCGAAAAGATAAAGACAAAATTCGAAATTTAGTATATAATTATTTGAGTTGTAAATTTTTCTACAAGGAGGCTGTGATGAAGACAGTAAACATCGGAATACTTGGTCTGGGAACTGTAGGCGGCGGTACTTACAAGATTCTGGATATGAACAGAGAATTAATCGAAAAAAGAATTGGCAAATCCGTAAAAGTTACAAAAGTATTATTAAGAAATCTGGAAAGAGCAAAAGCTGCAGGACTGACCGATGACCAGGTAACACAGAATCCTGACGATATTTTAAAGAACCCTGAAATCGACATTGTGGTAGAAACGATGGGCGGCATTGAACCTGCTACTTCTTTCATGCTGACAGCAATGGAACATGGCAAAGGCGTTGTAACTGCTAACAAAGCTGCAGTCGCTGCTGGTTTTGCGAAATTGCAGGAAACAGCAAAAGCAAACAATGTGGAATTTAAATTCGAAGCCAGCGTTGGCGGCGGCATCCCTGCCCTGACTGCAATACAGGAGGCGCTGGCAGGCAACGAATTCTCCGAAGTCATGGGTATCTTAAACGGTACAACTAACTACATCTTAACAAAGATGACAGACTTAGGTTTAGACTACAACGACGTACTGAAAGACGCACAGGATAAGGGATTTGCAGAAGCTGACCCTACTGCTGACGTAGAAGGTATCGACGTTGCAAATAAATTATCCATCTTAATGGCACTTGCTTTTGATCACTACGTACCACCAACAGAAATCCCTACCGTTGGTATCAGTAAGATCACCATGGATGACATCGAAGCTGCCCGTGCAAAGAACTGCAAGATTAAGTTAATTGCCCACGCCAAGCGAGAAGGTGACAACATCGAATACAGCGTAAAACCAATGGAAATTGACAACGCCCATCCGCTGGCTGGAGTTTCCAACGAATTCAATGCAATTTATGTAACAGGTAACGCGGTTGACGAAGTAATGTTCTACGGCAAAGGCGCAGGTGCCCTTCCAACAGGCAGTGCTATCGTAGGTGACGTTTTAGCTATCGCAAAAACATTATAATCAAAACATATATTTTAGGAGGACAAGACATGAGCTTATACGCTGAATGGACAGACTTATTAGAAAATCAGACAGAAGATACTTTTGAAGCATTCTGGGAAGAATACTCCGGTGCTGAAACAAGAATCTACAAGCACATCTTAGCAAATCACACAGAACACTTAACAGGTACTGTTGCTGAATTAGCTGAGAAGTTCGAATGCAGAGAAGCAATCTTTGTTGGTTTCTTAGACGGTATCAACACAAGCTTAAACAATCCAAACGAATTAGAAACTTTAGCATCTGACACTGCAATCGATTTAGATGTCGATTTCGAAAAGTTATTCTTCAACATGCTGGTTGCAGAAGCTGACTATCTGTTTGGTCTGGAAGAATGGGCTGACGTATTACCTGAAGAAAAGCTGATTGAAATCATCAAAGAATACAAGAAGTCAAAGACTGTACACGTAGAAAAGAAACCAGGTAGAAACGAACCATGCCCTTGCGGATCCGGCAAGAAGTACAAGAAGTGCTGCGGCAAATAAGAAATCAAAAAATGCGAAGAGGCGATATCAATCGCCTCTTTTTTCATGTCACTATAAATTTTGTTGGCACCATTCTCTGATGCTGCAGTTCTCACAGTCCGGCTTTCTGGCTGCACAACAGTTTCTGCCGTGGAAAATCAGAGAATGATGAGTTCTGGACCATCTCTCTTCTGGAATACATTCCATCAAACCCAGTTCTGTTTTCAGAACATCTTTCTCATCTACCAGTCCAATGCGGTTTGCCACACGGAATACATGGGTATCCACAGCAATTCTCTGATGGCCAAAACCGACAGACAGGACAACATTTGCTGTCTTTCTCCCTACCCCAGGCAATTTGACTAGCGCATCGTAGTCTTCCGGAACCTGCCCACCGTGCTCCTCTACCAAAATCCTGGCCATATTTACGATGTTCTTCGCTTTGGTTTTATACATACCGATCCGTCTAATATATGTACTAACCTCCTCAGGATCAGCTGCACCCAAAGCAAAAGCATCCGGATAGGCCTCAAACAAAGCCGGTGTTACCACGTTGACACTTTTGTCCGTGGTCTGCGCGGAAAGTGCAACCGCTACAATCAGCTGATACACATTCTGATGGTGCAAAGCACATTCAGCATCCGGGTATGTTACCTCTAATTCATCTAAAATTTTATCTATTACTTCTCTCTTCATGTTAAAAATTATACCCTAAAATCACATCATTAAGCAACATATTCTGCCTTGACAAAATTGTATTCAACTTCTATAATTGTATACGCTGTCCAAAAGACAGCAAAGGAGGAGAAAATGTCTATTATTCAATATTTAGAAGATGGAAAGACAGGTGCACAGCCCCTTTCCACCAATTTATATACAGAGCTGCAGGAAGATATCCTGACAGGTAAATTAAAACCAAATCAGAAGCTGACAGAACAGAAAATCTGCAATGAATACAATGTAAGCAGAACACCAGTGAGAGAAGCTTT
>JAZUBY010000029.1:0-63013 GCA_045638885.1 Emergencia sp.
GTTCCGGGAGGCATATCGACAAACATATAGTCAACATCGCCCCAGCAGACATCCGTCCAGAACTGCTTTACGGCATTTGCGATAACGGGACCGCGCCAGACGACAGGGTCTGTAACATTCTCAAGGAGAAGGTTTATCGACATAAGCTTCGTGCCCTTTGCAGTCTCAGCAGGATAAATTCCGTTATCGTCGCTGACTGCGCGGCCTGTTACGCCAAAGACCTTGGGGATAGACGGACCTGTAATATCGGCATCAAGAACAGCCGAAACTCCGCGTCTTCCTGCGGCAACTGCGAGGAGAGAGGTAACAAGGCTCTTTCCGACGCCACCCTTACCGCTGACAACGCCGATGACTTTCTTTACGTTGGAAAACTGATTCATAGGCGCCTTCTGGATGCCTGGGTTTTCCTGTCTTTCACCGCAGTTTGCACTGCAGGAACTGCAATCATGATTACAATCTGCCATTTTCTCTTCTCCTCTTCTATTTTAAACTTTTCTTTCTTTACTTATAATATTGACAATCTACGCATTCCGGTCTCTTTGGTTTTTCCGGATCGCAATGCATTGGGTAAATCTTCAGCAAGTCGCTTAAACGGTCCCCCATCAAAGACTTCAACGCCGCAATCTGGCACAAAGTTCCCACGAACGGTGTTACCTGGCCGGACTTTACCTGACGCTTGGTTTCTCTGTAAACCTGTGCCATATCACGTTCACCGTATTCTGGCTGATATTCGTAATACTGCTCAAATTCAGGCAGAGAAACCGGATTGAACTGCGGACAATACAGCAGACAGCTGTTACACTTGCCACATCCGTCTTCGTTAACAACCGGATATTTGATACCGTGCTGATCTGCTTCCATCTTGACGCAGACATATTTACAGCCTACCACGCAGGCTTCGCAACCATTACAATTCTTTATTCTTTCTGTTAACTGCATGAGTTTCACTCCTTTTCTTCATACGAAGAACATTATATCAAATCTATATCGAAAAAGGAAGCCGATAAAAGTTCTTCGAAAATTTTCAGAAAATTCAAAAAAGGTGTTGCTTTTTGCAAACTTGTGTATTATTATAAGTGTACAAAAATCAATTGGACAATAACAGAAGAAGATTCGATTTTTTATTCGAAATAAAAAGAAAGGAGCGAGGGTCATGTTAAGACGTTGTATCAGTCCAGGCGACATCTCAGCGGCAGGACCTTTTGCTTACGAAAAGTAGTTTACTTCATTAGAAATTCTAAGGATTGACTTATAGGCTCAGGGAAAGACCTACCTATTCTAACAACTAATGGAAAAGTAACTACAGATTGTTAGCAATGGATTCCCGCCGAAGCCGTTATTTCAGATAGAGATTAGCATTATTTATTATAGATATACGTTATCTCTGAAAACTGAATAAACATGCAATAGATATGAGGCTACCCAGGGGGGTAGCCTCTTGTGGTTTCTCTATAAATTCAAAAAATCGTCAAACGTCATCTGTTCTCTTATCCAGCTCTTTTGTTCTACAGATTTGATAATATCGCCATCCATAAAACCGCCAATCAGGAATGGTGAATCCGGATCATGCTGGATCATATTCTCTTCAACTGTCTTTCGATCATGGTTGGCATAGCAGTAAAGACAGCCGTGGCCACAGGAATGATAAGACCCAATATCACATCCCAAAACACAGTTACATCCTTCCCTGGTCTGGGCATTTTTCGGGACTTCTAACGGCATACCAATAGCTTCTTCTAATACCTGGCGGCTTTGACAGCCACTAGTATTCATGCCAAACTGCATCATCTCATCCCCTTCTGCACAAGTATAGATTTCAATGCCGTGCTTTCTTCCGATTTCCGCGAACGCCTCTCCGATAGCCAACCGTTCTTCCTTCGTTACCGCTCTGCCTTCCGGAAAGTTTCTCTTTGTTTTCTCATATAGGTCCAGAAAACTAATCACACATTTATCAGTGTGAGCAGCTAAATCCGCAGCCATCTGGGCAAATGCTTTAATATGAAAGTCTACAGTATACTTCTCCGTAATCAGAATTGGGTCGTAACGCCAGCAGACAGCCTGTTTCCCAACCCTTTCAGATAAGTTGCAAAAGCTTGCCATAACTTCTTCTTTCGGCGGCACATAAGGCTCAATATCTTCTACATAGGGTGTGATGGTTACAGCCCAAAATTGTCGGAACTGATACAGCTTATCCAAATGATCCAGCATTGGCTTTGGATTTTTGGTACAGAATGCAATGCAGTCGACAGTATCCGGCTCTAACAAATAGCGCGTCACCTGCTGGGGGTTATATGGATTTCTCGCAAAGACATAGCCCTCTTCAATTCGGTTAAAAAACCATTCACTATAAAAGGCCGGAATATCTGTCCGGTTCCCTGTATTTAAAATCATATTCCTTCTCCTAACAAAGAACAGAGCTGCCCTTTGACAGCCCTGTCACTTGTATTCGTTATAGTCTTGTAAACTCTGCATACAGCGCTTCGATGGAAGAAACGTAATCTGCTTCGTCTACACCCAGCATCATGCTGATTTTCTCAGATCCATGGTCAATGAGTCTGATGTTAATATTTCTGTTTGCCAGTGCGCCCAGCACCTTCACCGCGATAGCCGGAGAAGTGGATAATTCTCTGCCCACGATGGCGATCATAGCCATATCACGTCCAATGGAAATGGATGTTGGTGCAATCTTTTCTTCGATTTCTGCAACCAACTGTTCTTCAATATCGCCAAAGAACTCATCTCTTACAACGACAGTCAGAGAGTCGATACCGGACAGAATGTTTTTGATGGTCACACCGTTATATGCAAAGATATCTAACAGCTCAGCTCTCAGCTGCGGCTGTTCGTTAAGTCTTGGCTTTTCGATGGCAATGGTGGAATAGCCCTTCTTGCCTGAAATACCGGAAACCGCAAAACTTGTCTGGAAGTAATCCGCATTCTTTACGATGAGAGTTCCATTATCTTCCGGACGATTGGTATTTCTGATGTTAATTGGAATCTCTACCTTGACCACCGGGAAGATGGTGTCTTCGTGCAGTACAGATGCGCCCATGTAAGACAATTCTCTCAGTTCTTTGTATGTAATAACCGGAACGGACATTGGGTTTGCAACCACTCGTGGGTCTACCATGTAAAATCCGGAAACATCCGTCCAGTTTTCGTAAATATCCGCCCCTGTCACAGCTGCTACAATAGCACCTGTGATGTCAGAACCGCCTCTGGAGAAGGTTTTGATGGAACCATCAGGCATTGTGCCATAGAATCCAGGAACGACAGCTCTTTCATGTTCCTTCAGAACTTTGCCTAAAACTGCCTTTGTCTTTTCTTCGTCATAAATACCGTTTTCATCTAAGAAGATGTTGCCTTCTGCATCAACAAAGTCCATGCCTGTCAAAGCAGCCATAATCTTTGCATTAAGATATTCTCCACGGCTGATGATATAGTCACGCTTAGCAGGCTTACCCAAAGCGTCCATAATCTTTTCAAATTCTCCGTCGATATCCACATCCACGCCCAGCCCGCGAACCAGCACCTTGTAGCGGGACATCAGCTTTGGCAGAACTTCTTCCGCTTCCGCTTTGTTCTTATCTGCGCACTGAATCAGCAGATCGGTGACTTTAATATCATTGTCTCTTCTCTTGCCAGGTGCACTGACTACCACATAACGTCTTTCAGGCTCTGCATCAATAATCGCAGCACATTTCTTAAACTGGTCTGCATCTGCCAGAGATGTGCCGCCAAACTTGGCAACCTTCAAATCAATACCGTTATTATCATGAATCATGGCATCCAAAGATGCATCCTGAATCTGTGTAATATCGTACTGTGTTGTCTGGTAAACGAAATAGTTCAGCCAGTTGGAGTACAGCAGGTTTGCGCAGGAACGCCATTTTACCATCGGTTCCTTCGTGTCGTCATCATTCGGGAAGTAGTTGCATGGAATTTCCGGATTGATGCCTGCATTTTTGTCACGAATATATTCTTTCAGCAGTGTATCTGCATCGTACTCAGAATGACCCATGATGAAAATCTGACGATCATTGTCGGATTTTACCGCATAAACACCAGCCTCCTCAGAAGAAGAAATAATCTTCAGACCAGGCACTGCTTCGATATCTACTCTGTCCACAGTCGTATTTCTGGAATGCGGTACGTAAAATTCGTCGTCAAAGCCTCTGAACAACATGCCGTTCTTGTAATCCAGCTGATGTTTATAAACGCCGGATAGCTTCTTTGGCAAGGTATGCTTTTTGATACCGTAATGGTAGTAAAGACCTGCCTGAGCACCCCAGCAGATGTGGAAGGTGCTGTGGACGTGGCGCTTGGACCATTCCATGATTTCACAAAGCTCATCCCAGTAGTCGACTTCCTCAAAGTCCATCAGCTCCACTGGTGCGCCGGTAATAATCATACCGTCGTAGTTTTTATGCTTAATCTGAGAAAAAGTCTTGTAGAAGGCAATCATGTGCTCTTCAGATATATTTGTAGCCTTATGGGTGCTTGTCTGCAGCAGTTCCAGTTCTACCTGCAGCGGCGTATTACCCAAAAGTCTTGTCAGCTGTGTTTCTGTTTCAACCTTTGTCGGCATTAGATTTAAGATCAAAATCTGCAGCGGACGGATATCCTGTGTCATAGCTCTGGTATCAGTCATTACGAATACGTTTTCTTTGGTTAACGTTTCAATTGCCGGCAAATTATTTGGTACTTTAATAGGCATAGTTTCTACTCTCCTTTAGCTTGTGACGCCTTTTTCCGTGGCACAAAAAGACCACTGCAATTGGCGTGCTAATATTACTATTATGCGCCAAATTTGCAGTGGTTTCAAGTCTAAATTATACAGCTTTATATAGCAGATAATTGTTATCGAGAAGGATTTGCACTTTACCTTGCTGCTCCAGATAAGTCAGATAGGAGCGGATCGTGCTTCCGATCAGCTCATGCTGAGCAAAGTTCATCTTCAGATTATAGTGGTCAAAAGCCATGGCCAGCAACTGTTCTAATGTCTTCGCCTCTTCGCAGGCATCCATTAGGAAGTCTGCAATTTCCAAGATTTTTTCTTTGTTATATGCAGTCAGTTCAGCCACATCTTCCGCAACCGGACAGTGGGCCGGGATAAACATTGCACCCTCCGGCAGCTCCATCTGTGATACACGGTCCAGGCTCACAAGATGTGCTGCAACATCATACAAATAGACGATAGCATACTTGTCCAGTGTCTGTTTCGTACAGAGGACATCTGCCAGGAAGACGCTTCCGTCAGGCAACTGATACCCAACCTGTCCCGGTGCATGACCGCATAGATCAATGACTTCAATTTCACTTGGAAAGTCAGGATTGTCGAAACCGGATACTGTACATGGCTTCGCAATCATATCCTTGTGTCGAATTTCCTTATGAGGGTTGCCCCCGTATAAAGAAATCGGCATCAGCGTTGTATGCTCAGCAAAAGCCCCCTCCATAGGACTTGCAAACACTTTGCATCCGGTCTGTGTCTGCAGATAGTTACATCCACCAATATGGTCTGCATGGCTGTGGGTAGTCAGAACGCCCTTCAGAGTCCAGCCTTCCCATTCCACGATACGTTTCGCTTTCTTCCCTGCATCTTTATCATTTCCGCTGTCAATCAGGAATGCTTCTCCATTTGCTCTTACAAACACGCCCATTCTCGCCGGGCAGTCGATATAATAGGTGCAGTCGTTTACTTTTACTAATTCGTACATCTACAAATCCTCTCTTTCCAGCAGAGCTTTTACAGTCTGCAAAATACTGTTGATTTGGTATTCTAACAGAAAATACTGGCGCTCGTATTCCGGCCATATCGCTCTGGCCTTTATCAAAAGCGGCAGCACAAAATTTTCTGTTTCGTCTATATATTTCCACAGCTTTTCCCGGGAAAAGGCCAAAGACATCTGGGAAACATTATGGCAGCGGTCAATGAGTTTAACCATGATGGCGGTGAAATTACCCCCGATTTGCCCATAGTATTTCTCCTTACTTTCCCCATCGATACGGGTCACCAGTTGAACGGCGTCCTGTACATCTACATGAACCGGCAGTTCTTCCGGTCCCACACCGCAATCTTCACAGACATCGTGAAGCAAAATCGCCGCAAGTAGCTTGTCATCATCCAGGCCCAGCGCAATAGCATGGGCTGCCATCTGCAGCGGATGGGTAATATAAGGTTCTCTCTGCCCTTCCGGACCTTTGCGAAGCTGCCCCTCATGACTGTCCCTTGCGTAAGGCAGGGCCTTTTGCATTTCTGGCAGATTATGTTCAATTGCATATTTCTCAATGTATCCGTACATAAAACACGCTCCTTTTCTTTCAGTATACCACAAAAAACAAAAGCCGTACCGTTAGATTTTAGGTATACGAAAAGGGAGTTCCAATAATGGAACTCCCTTTTGTTTATCCATATTTCCTTATGGTATTCTCAAACCGTTATTGTTCTTCTTTTCTTCTACGGATTGAAATTGCGCCGAACAGTGATGTCATAGCAAGTGCCAGCCATGCCATCAAACCATTTCCGTCACCAGTATATGGCGCTGCTTCATCATCAGAATCATCCTCAGAATCATCGCTGCCAGGTCTTCCTGGACCTACAGGAACAGCTGGTTCATCTGAATCATTATGCGTGTCAGGCTTATCTGGTTTGCCTGGTGTACCAGATGTATCAGCATCACCAGTTTCTGGTTCTTCCGGTTCGTGGATATTTGTAACAACAAATCCTGTTACAGCATCTCCAGTGTACTCTGCTTCATAGCCCTTACACTTGGATTCTTCAACAGTATAAACAATTTTCTGACCGTCTGTGTAAACATCCAACGCTTCAAAACTATCAGACCAATTGTTATCTGCGCACAGAGTAACAGTCTTTCCAGTTTTCACGCCGTCTGCCAGTAATTCCACTGTTACAGCTTCCGGTCTGATACCATCCTGATCCTTTGCATCATCCCAAGCCTTTGTTACAGTTACAGAAGTCTGTTCCGGTGTATAACTGTTTACAACGTCATATCCGTCGTAAGATGCGCTGTATCCTTCGACTGCATCTTCCGTAATAGTGTAAACAATTTCCTTACCGTCTGCAAACTTGTCTAATTCTGCAAAATTCCAAGCCCAGTCATCTGTTTCTGTTACTACTGTAGAATCAACTTCAACGCCGTCAGCCAGCAGTCTGATGGTAATGCTTACAGGTCTCTTTCCGTCCTGATTGTCTGCATCGTTCCAAGTCTTGCTGCCGGATACGGAAGTTACTGCAGTTTCATGGCTGTTGGTTACCACATAACCAGTTACTGCATCACCGCTGATAACAGATTCGTATCCTTCTACAAGGACTTCGGAAACAGTGTAATCAATCGCTTCACCATCTGCATAAACATCCAGATTTTCGAAGGTGTTGCTCCAGTTATTTGCTGCATTCAGGATTACAAGCATTCCTGTTTCTTCACCGTTTGCCAGTAACTTCACAGTTACATCGTCCGGTCTGATGCCATCCTGATTGTCGCTGTCATCCCATGCCTTTGTTACAGTTACACTAGTCTGTTCAGGTGTGTGCTTATTGAACACATCATAACCTTCAACATCTGTGCTGTAGTCCTCCATCGCATCTTCCGTGATAGTATAAACGATTTCAGTTCCAGCTGCATACTTCGGCAGATTTTCAAAGTTCCAAGCCCAGTCATCTGCTTCTGTTACAGTTACAGCGTCAACTTCTGTGCCGTCTGCCAGCAGTCTGATGGTAATGCTTTCAGGTCTCTTTCCGTCCTGGTTGTCAGCATCGTCCCAGGTCTTGCTGCCGGAAATAACGATTGTTTCAGGTACGTGTGTATTGGTTACATCATAACCCTGAACATCTTCGTCATAGTCTGCAACTTCGTCTTCTGTAATTGTATAAACAATTTCCTGACCAGCTGCATACTTCGGCAGATCTTCAAAGTTCCAGGACCAGTCATCTGCTTCTGTCACAGTTACAGCGTCAACTTCTGTACCGTCTGCAAACAGTCTGATGGTAATGCTTCCAGGTCTCTTTCCGTCCTGGTTGTCAGCATCGTCCCAGGTCTTATTTCCAGAGATATCAATCGTTTCTGGAACGTGTGTATTGGTAATTACATAACCAGTGTCCGCATTACCTACCATGCTTCCGGTGTAACCGTCAATCTTTACTTCCTTTACAGTGTAATTGATTTCTTTTCCGGCTTTGTACATATCCAATTCGCCGAATGTTCCAATCCAATTATTCTTTGCAGTCAGATCTAAAGTCTTGCCAGTATCTTTGCCATCTGCGAACAATCTTACTGTGATGCTTTCCGGTCTGATGCCATCCTGATTGTTTGCATCATCCCACTTTTTACTTACAGTTACACTTGTCTGTTCAGGTGTATGTGCATTGGTTACATCAAATTTCTTAATGCTTGAGCTATAATCATCAATCGCAGATTCTACAATTGTGTATTTGATTTCTGTGCCCTTTGCGTACTTAGGCAGATTATCAAATGTCCATGTCCAGTCATCTTCAGCCTTAACAACCTTTTTCTCCTTGAAGGTTCCGTTTGCATATAAGCTGATTTCCAGACTTTCCGGTCTCTTACCGTCCTGATTGTTTGCATCATTCCAGGTCTTGCGTCCGGAAACTGATGTCGTTTCTGGCTTATGACTGTTAGTAATAGTATAACCATCTTCCATATCACCGGAAGTCTTGGAAGTATATCCGTTAGGAACAGAAAGTTCTTTTACAATATACTCGATAGCCTTACCAGCCTCGTTCTTATGTAAGTCATTCCAGATGTAGTGCCAGTTGTTGGCTTCATTTAAGGTTACTTCATCACCAAACGGCTCATCGTTGGCATAAAGCTGAACTTTAATTTCAGTTGGTCTCTTGCCATCCTGGTTGTCCGCATCATCCCATACCTTCAGCACAGAAACGCTTGTAGTGCCTGGCTTATGTGTATTAGTCACATCAAAGCCCTTAATTTCTGTGCCATATTCATCAATCTTAACTTCATTGATGCAATATGTAATTTTCTGGCCTTCAGCCTTGTTGACCGGAAGATTATCGAACTTCCAGCTCCAATCATCAGCTTCTGTTACGGTTGCAGACTTAACTACTAGACCGTCAGCCAGCAGTCTAATGATAATGCTGTCAGGTCTTACGCCGTCACGATTATCATCGTCTACCCAGGTCTTGGTTCCGGAGATTTCAGTTGTTTCCGGTTCATGTGTATTGATTACATCAAAACCGTCAACCTCTGGTGTATAGCCGGTAACATCATCTTCTTCGATGGTATATGTGATTTCTTTTCCGTTGCTATACTTTGGTAAATCTGTGAATTTCCACTTCCAGTCATCTGCAGCCGTTACAGATTTATGTGCTACTTCCTTGCCGTTTGCAAACACTCTGATTGTGATACCAGCAGGTCTGATACCATCCTGGTTATTCGCATCGTTCCAAGTCTTTCCGCCAGAGATTTCAATTGTTTCTGGCTTGTGGGTATTGGTGATATTTAAGATACCTCCATAACCTTCGGTAATTCCAGCAGTGTAACCATCAACAGGTTCCTCCTCTACAGTATAGACAATTTTCTGTCCATCTTTATAGATATCTAAACCAGTGAATGTGTCAGACCACTTATTGGCTTCGGATAATACAACTGTCTTTCCTGTATCTTCACCGTCAGCCAGTAACTTAACGATAACGTCAGCAGGTCTCTTACCGTCCTGATTATTTGCGTCATCCCAGGCTTTGGTTACAGTCAGGGATCTCTTTTCAGGTGCATGCTTGTTGGTAATATCGTATCCTTCTGAATCTAAAGTTGTTTCGTATCCAGGAATGGTTTCTTCAACAACATCGTAAACGATTTCCTGGCCGTTTGCATACTTTGGTAAGTTTTCGAAAGTCCAAGCCCATCCATTTTCTGCTTTTACAGTCTGAGACTTGACATGCTTCTGGTTAGCATGTAAGTGAACGGTCAAGGCTTCTGGACGCTTACCATCCTGATTATCGTTGTCATCCCAAGTCTTGTCACCGCTAACGGTTACAGTTTCTGGTGTATAGCTGTTGGTAATTACAAAACTTGTTTCTGCATTACCTGTAATTGTAGAGCTGTATTCCCCTACAGAATCTTCCTGAACAGTATACTGAATCGGTGTTCCGCCGTTCTTATACTTATCCAGATTTGTAAAGCTGTGGCTCCAATTGTTAGACTCACTTAAAATTACTTGCTTCCCTGTAGATTCGCCATCAGCATATAACGTTACTGTTACAGTAGATGGTCTCTTACCGTCCTGGTTATTTGCATCGTCCCATGCCTTAATAACCAGGACGCTAGTCTTTTCAGGGTCGTACTTATTTGTTACGTCATAGCCATCAATGGTTGTAGTGTAGTCATCAATAGTTGTTTCACCGATAGTGTAAGAGATGTTCTGACCGTTTTCTTTCTCTGGAAGGCCAGTGAAATCCCATTTCCATCCATCAGCAGAGGTTATAACTTTCTGTTTTACAACCTTGCCATTGCCATACAACGTAATTGTAATGCTGTCAGGTCTCTTGCCGTCCTGGTCATTTGCATCACCCCAAGTCTTCATACCGTGCACTTCTGTTGTTGCAGGAGTATGACTGTTGGTGATAACAAAGTTTCCACCCTTTTGCTTTTCTGCAGATGAAGTATAACCTGCTACGGCATCTTCTTTGATAGTATACGCAATCTCCTTACCATCCTTATACTGATCCAGTTCTGTAAAAGTATAGTTCCAACCATTGCTGTCATTTAATACGCTATACTTTCCAGTATCCACACCGTCAGCTAACAGCTTAACAGTGATTTCTGTCGGTCTGATTCCATCCTGATTATTCGCATCATTCCATACCTTGGATACAGGTACACTTGTCTTACCTGGTGTGTGTGTATTGGTGATAATATAACCATCGATTGTTGTGGAATAATCATCAATCGGAGTTTCAGATACTGTGTAAACAATTTCTTTTCCGTTAGCGTACTTTGGAAGATCCTTGAAGCTGTATTTCCAGTTATCATTTGCACTTACAGTCACATCCTTGATGTGTTTGCCGTCTGCGTGCAGATGCACTTCGATACTTCTTGGACGCTTACCATCCTGATTATTGTTATCATCCCAGACTTTGACACCAGCTACTGTTACCTTTTCTGGTACATGCGTATTCTCTACATCATAACCACCAACAGAGCTTGTGTAGTCTTTTACTGTATCTTCTGTGATTGTGTAAGCAATTTCTTTACCATCTTTATATTTTGGTAAATGATTGAAAGTCCAATTCCAGCCGTCAGCTGCAGTAATGCTCTTAGAAGTCACTTCTGCGCCGTTAGCCAGGACTCTGATGGTAATCGCTTCAGGTCTCTTTCCGTCCTGATTGTTATTATCATCCCAAGTCTTGGAACCAGAGATAGAAATTACTTCAGGTGTGTGGCTGTTTGTTAAGGTTGTAATCGTGCCCTCAGAAGAAGAACCACTCAGCTCATAATCACGTACATTTTCTTCTGTCCAAGTATACTCGATTGCTTTACCATCTTTGTACTTAGGTAATCCGGAGACTGTTGCTCTCCAGCCATTTGCTTCGTTCAATGTTACTTCTGTTCCATTGCTCAGCGTAGCCTTCAGTTCAGTTGGTCTCTTTCCATCCTGATTGTTATTGTCGTCCCATACTTTCTTGATGGTTGCTGCTGTCTTTTCAGGAGTATAGCTGTTGGTCAGAGTTGTAATAACGCCATGCTTAGAAGTATCTGTTAAAGCATAACCTTCCGGCATGTCGCCTTCTGTCCAAGTATATGCGATTTCTTTACCATCAGCATACTTTGGCAGATTGTCTACCGTTGCTGTCCACTTGTTTGCTTCGTTCAATGTCACTTCTGTGCCATTGCTCAGCGTAGCCTTCAGCTCAGTTGGTCTCTTGCCGTCCTGATTTTCAGCATCATCCCATACCTTCTTGATGGTTGCTTCTGTCAGTTCTGGAGTATAACTATTGGTTAATGTTGTAATAACGCCATCCTTAGAAGTATCTGTTAAAGTATAACCTTCTGGCATTTTGCCTTCTGTCCAAGTGTATTCGATTTCTACGCCTTTGTTGTACTTCGCCAGATTTCCTACTGTTGCAGTCCAATCATTTTCAGCATTTAAAGTTACCTGTGTGCCATTGCTTAATGTAGCAGTTAAGCTTTCTGGTCTCTTGCCGTCCTGATCGTCAGCATCATTCCATACCTTCTGGATGGTTGCTTCTGTTACTTCTACAGGGTACTTATTTGTCAGGGTTGTGATTGTACCCTTTACATCAGTAGTTTCCAGTCCATAGCCTTCTGGCATGCTGCCTTCTGTCCAAGTATAAGTAATTTCTACACCATTTGCATACTTTGGCAGATTGTCTACTGTTGCTGTCCAACCATTTGCTGCATTCAATGTAACTTCTGTTCCATTGCTCAATGTAGCAGTTAAGCTTGTTGGTCTCTTACCATCCTGATCTTCGCTATCATTCCAAACCTTCTTGATTGTTGCAGAGGTCACTTCTGGAGTGTAGTGGTTAGTCAGGGTTGTAATCGTACCTTCTTGTTCTGTCTTAGTCAACGCATAACCTTCCGGCACGTCGCCTTCTGTCCAAGTATATGTAATTTTGCTTCCGTTTTCATATACTGGCAGATTCTTCACAGTTGCAGTCCAGTCATTTGCTTCATTCAATGTCACTTCTTTTCCATTGCTTAAAGTAACTGTCAGATTAGCTGGTCTCTTACCATCCTGATTTTCAGCATCGTCCCATACCTTCTGGATAGTTGCTTCCGTCAGTTCTGGAGTGTGTGTGTTTGTCAGGGTTGTAATCGTACCAGATGTTTCTGTGTTCGTTAACGCATAGCCTTCTGGCAGTTCGCTTTCTGTCCAAGTATACTCGATTATTTCGCCATCATCATACTTTGGCAGATTTTCTACTGTTGCTGTCCAATTATTGGCTTCGTTCAATGTCACTTCTGTGCCATCGCTCAGAGTAACATTCAGACTTTCCGGTCTCTTTCCATCCTGATCGTCTGCGTCGTTCCATACTTTCTTGATGGTTGCTTCCGTTGTTTCTGGAGTATGTGTATTTGTCAGAGTTGTAATGGTTCCCTCTGTCACATCTCCAGTCAATGTATAGCCATCTACAGAAGCTTCTGTCCAGCTATATTTGATTTCTTCGCCATTCGCATACTTCGGCAGATTTTCCACTGTTGCTGTCCAATCATTTTTAGCATTTAAAATTACCTGAGTACCATTGCTCAGAGTAGCAGTTAAGCTTGGTGGTCTCTTGCCGTCCTGATTTTCATTATCGTCCCATACCTTCTTGACAGTTGCTGTTGTCAGTTCTGGTGTATGACTGTTGGTTAATGTTGTCACAGTTCCGTTTACAGAAGTGCCTGTTAATTCATAACCTTCTGGCAAATATTTTTCTGTCCAAGTATATACGATTTTTTTGCCGTCAGCATACTTAGGCAGTTTTTCTACTGTTGCTGTCCAATTATTTTCTGCAGTTAATGTAACATCCAGGCCGTTGCTCAATGTTACAACGATGCTTTCAGGTCTCTTTCCATCCTGATCATTGTTGTCGGCCCACTTTTTCACTACTGTTACAGATGTAGTTTCTGTTGTGTAGCTATTTGTTAAGGTTGTTACAGTACCATCCTTTTCAGAAGCTGATAAGGTATAGCCTTCTGGCATTTCACCTTCTGTCCAGGTATAAACAATTTCCTGACCATTTGCATACTTAGGCAGGTCTGTTACTGTTGCTGTCCAGTCATTTCCTTCGTTCAATGTCACTTCTGTGCCATCGCTCAAAGTAACAGTCAGTTCATCAGGTCTCTTTCCGTCCTGGTTGTGGCTGTCATTCCAAGCCTTCTTAACAGTTGCTTCTGTTTTTTCAGGTTCATAGCTGTTTGTTAAAGTCGTTACTGTACCATTTACAGATGTATCGGTTAATTCATAGCCTTCTGGCATTTCATCTTCTGTCCATGTGTACACAACTTCCTGTCCAGCAGCATACTTAGGCAGATCTTCTACAGTTGCTGTCCAGTCATTTCCTTCGTTCAATGTTACTTCTGTACCATTGCTCAAAGTAACATTCAGACTTTCTGGTCTCTTGCCATCCTGATTTTCAGCATCGTTCCATACCTTTGTGATGGTTGCTTCTGTCTCTTCAGGTGTGTAGCTATTTGTTAAAGTAGTTACTGTACCATTTACAGATGTATCTGTTAACTCATAACCTTCTGGCATGCTGCCTTCTGTCCAAGTATACACGATTACTTCGCCATCATCATACTTAGGCAGACCTGTTACTGTTACTGCCCAGTCATTTACTTCGTTCAATGTTACTTCTGTACCATCGCTTAAAGTAACCTTTAACTCAGCAGGTCTCTTGCCATCCTGGTTGTTAGCATCGTCCCATACCTTCTGAATAGTTGCTTCTGTTTCTTCAGGTGTGTGCGTATTCACAATTGCGAATCCATTTTCGACGGTGCCATTAACAACTGTGTCATATCCAGGAACTTCAATTTCCTCTACGGTATAAACAATTTCTTCGCCATCAGCATACTTTGGCAAATCAGTGAAGGACCAATTCCATGTGTCAGGTTCACCGCTTCTGAAAATTTTCTGTATAAGCGTTTCCTTTTGAACTGGTACAACGAGAGTATCTACAGCAGAACCATTTGCTAACAGATTAATTGTAATTTTTGCCGGTCTCTTGCCATCCTGGTCGTGACCGTCGTTCCATACCTTAGTGCCTTCGATGTCAATCACTTCAGGTGTATGACTGTTTGTTAAAGTGGTAACAGTGCCATTCACAGAAGTGCTTTCTAGTTTGTAACCTTCTGGTAAAGTTTCTTCCGTCCAGGTATATGTAATTGGCGTACCGTTTTCATATGCTGGCAGATTTTTTACTGTTGCTGTCCAGTCATTACCTTCGTTCAATGTCACTTCTGTACCATTGCTCAAAGTAACCTTTAACTCAGCAGGTCTCTTGCCATCCTGGTTATTTGCATCATTCCAAACCTTCTTGACAGTTGCCTCTGTTACTTCAGGTTCATAGCTGTTTGTTAATGTAGTTACCGTACCGTTTGCAGATGTATCGGTTAATTCATAGCCTTCTGGCATTTCGCCTTCTGTCCATGTATAAACGATTTCCTGCCCATTCGCATACTTAGGCAGATCTTCTACAGTTGCTGTCCAGTCATTTCCTTCGTTCAATGTTACTTCTGTACCATTGCTCAAAGTAACTTCTAGACTTTCTGGTCTCTTGCCGTCCTGGTTTTCAGCATCATCCCATACCTTCACTACGGTCGCAGATGTTGTTTCTGTTGCATAGCTATTGGTTAATGTTGTAACAGTGCCATTCACAGAAGTGTCAGTTAAAGTGTACCCTTCCGGCATACTGTCTTCTGTCCAGGTATATTCGATTTCTTTACCATCAGCATACTTTGGCAGATTGTCTACTGTTGCTGACCACTCATTATCTGCATCCAATGTCACTTCTGTTCCATTGCTCAATGTAACTTTCAGTTCAGTAGGTCTCTTGCCATCCTGATTTTCAGCATCGTCCCATACTTTCTTGATGGTTGCTTCTGTTTCCTCAGGTGTATAGCTGTTTGTTAAAGTGGTTACTGTACCGTTTACAGATGTGTCGGTTAATTCATAGCCTTCTGGCATACTGCCTTCTGTCCAGGTATACTCAATTACCTTGCCATCAGCATACTTTGGCAAATCAGTTACTGTTGCAGTCCACTCATTTGCTTCGCTTAATGTTACTTCTGTGCCATCGCTTAATGTAACAGTTAAGCTTTCTGGTCTCTTGCCATCCTGATTTCCAGCATCGTCCCATACCTTCTTGATGGTTGCTTCTGTTTTTTCAGGGGTATAACTATTTGTTAAAGTAGTTACTGTACCTTCTTTGGATGTGCCAGTTAATTCATAACCTGCCGGCATACTGCCTTCTGTCCAAGTATATACGATTTCTTCGCCATCTTTATACTTTGGCAGTTCTGTTACCGTTGCAGTCCAGTTGTTTGCTTCATTTAATGTTACTTCTGTTCCATCGCTCAGCGTAACCTTTAAGTCAGCAGGTCGCTTTCCGTCCTGATTGTCAGCATCAGCCCATACCTTCTTGATAGTTGCGGATGTTTTTTCAGGAGTATGCTTATTTGTAATTGTGAATCCATTTTCTGCGCTGCCATTAATTTCTGAAGTATACCCCTTAGGAACTTCAACTTCCGCTACAGTATAAAGGATTTCTTTTCCATCTTTATACTTTGGAAGATCATTAAATTCCCAAGCCCAAGTGTTATTGTCTCTAGCAATAAGTCTCTCTAATAGAGTTGGCTCTGGTGCATTGAGAACAACGCTTTTACCAGTATCCTTACCGTTAGCTAATAACTTAATCGTTACACTTTCAGGTCGGATTCCATCCTGGTTGTTAGCATCGTCCCAGATCTTATTTCCAGATAAAGAAGTCTTTTCAGGTGTATAACTATTTGTTAAGGTAGTTACTTTTCCTGTCACAGAAGTATCTGTTAATTCATAACCTTCCGGCATATCGCCTTCTGTCCAAGTATAGTTAATTTCTGTACCATTCTTGTACTTTGGCAGATTGTCAACAGTAGTCTGCCAGCCGTTTGCTTCATTCAATGTCACTTCTGTTCCATTGCTCAGCGTAACCTTCAGACTGTCTGGTCTTTTACCATCCTGATTTTCAGCATCGTCCCATACCTTCTTGACAGTTGCTTCTGTTTCTTCAGGTGTGTAGCTGTTGGTTAAAGTGGTTACTGTACCTTCTACTGATGTATCGGTTAACTCATAGCCTTCCGGCATTTCGCCTTCTGTCCAGGTGTACTCAATTTCTTCGCCATCTGCATACTTCAGCAAACCCTCTACTGTTGCGGTCCAGTTATTGCCCTCATTCAATGTCACTTCTGTGCCATTGCTCAAAGTAACTTTTAGTTCAGTAGGTCTCTTTCCATCCTGATTTTCAGCGTCATTCCATACCTTCTTAACAGTTGCTTCTGTTTCTTCAGGTGCATAAGTGTTTCTTAGGGTTGTAGTACCTGGAGTATAACTTTGGAACGCAACTGTACCGTAAGTCCAAGAACCATTGTCTCCGAAAACCTTATTATTATTAAACGTTACAGTCACAACATTGGAGGATACACTAACATTTGCAGTATAAGTGCTCTGCCATGACTGCCTATTAAACGTAGCACTCTTGCCATTTGAGTATTCGCATCTTGAAGATTCAAAATTTGAATATGTTTCTTTTGCGATTTGATTTACAATTGACTTTTCACTGCTTGACAATTCTTTTGAAGTCCAAATCCAATAATATTGATTCCAGTCACCCCAGTTTTGATAACTACCAATAACCAAACCATTGTTTTCTGTATTAATGTTAAAGGTTTGCGTTGAAGTCGTACTAGTTGTGTTACTCAAATTATAGGATGATGTGCTTGTAGACCCACTTTCTTCAACAGCTGAAGATCCTGTATATCCTGCTGGTACAGTTTCAACAACTCTGTACTGAATCATATTTCCGTCAGAGTCAAATTTATCTAATCCGCTAAACTTGTAAATCCAGCTGGATCCTTCTTCATCAGGCCAAGCAGGGGTTACATTAACATCAACCCACTCGTCTCCAACCTGCTTCTGTAGTTTGATTTCCAGATTATCAGGTCTAACAGTTTCATTGTCGCCAATCCAGTATTTGGTTCCAATATAGTCGAATGTTCTATCTGTAGAAGGAGAATATATGTTAGTCAAATTATAACCATCTACCGAAGAAATATAACCGTCTACATTTTCTTCTTCAATAGACCACTCAATTTCCTGTCCATTACGTTTCTTTGGTAAATCGTCCCATTCCCATGACCAATTAGAAGACGCCGTTACAGTCTTTGAGTCATAGATTTCCTTTTCTGTAGAAACCCCTGTGTTTCCAACAACATAATATACCTGATCATCCTTTTCATATGTACCGTATAAATTTACAGTAATTGAACTTGGACGCTTGCCATCCTGGTTTTCAGCATCGTCCCATGTCTTTGATCCTGCTACACTAACATTTCTTTCATTGACTACAGTTAAGTCCTTATTTAAAATGCCATCTACATAAACGTCACCATAAGCAACCTCTAACTTATGTACGATTCCATCTCCTGAATATCCATTTGGAGATGCAGTTTCTGTTAAAGTATATGTATGTCCTGATGGGATATTTGAAAATCTTACATATCCGTCTTCATCAGATTCTTCGGACATGGACCACGCCTCTATGCACTCGCTGTCATTGTTTGCTTCACATACATCATGCTCTGCACATACTGTGCAAATCTTACAATCATGTGTTAATGTAAATGTTGCGCCACCAAGACCATTCCCCTGAACATCTGTCTTCATCAGTTCATAATATCCGCCTTTATATCCTTTTACAGATGGAATATTAAAGAAGATATCCTGGTCTTCACCCTTATTGCCATTCTCATCAAGGAAATAGTAATCCAGTTTCGTAGGATTATTTGTCGCATAGAATGTATCGTGATCGAAAGTATCCGCCAGCGTATTCAGTTTTACCTGATAGGTTACACTATAAGAATACTGCTCTGTACCGTCTGGATTTTCAATCACTTCAGGCTCAGCTTCCAACAGGTTCCAAGTCAGATTATGTTCTGTTGTAGTTACTTCTCCAGGCTGTGTACTTGAAGTTACACCAGTCAGCAGGCCATTGGTACCCATCGGGTCTGTTCCCTGCCATGCCTGGGTTGCAATTTCGATTTTCTCTTCAATGTCTTTGAACGCCTGTGCTAAAGAAGCTGTATCGTACGCTGCTACCATGTCACCAGGTAAAGCTTCCAAATATGTTGTTGTCAGGGCTTTATTATAAAGACATCCTCTACAGTCATGTAATTTTTCATCACTTTCCCCACAGAACACTGTATGGATCTCTACATTCAAATCATCACTAATGTACTCTGCTACATCTATTGGTCCCATATGAGCTTGGTGATAATTATTCTGATTACCTGAATAAGTAATTGCTGTTGTATTTGATCCGTCGCTTACACTGTGATTAGGACGGCCATCAGACAGCAAAACAACAGTCTTGTACTCGATATCATCTAGTGAATCACACAATAGTAAATTGCGCGCTAACAGCAATCCACTTTCAAGGTTTGTTCCCGAAGGAGTAGACAAGTTATCAATTGCATTACATAAATCGTCATTATCACTATTTCTAGCTACAACATCACTTGCATCATACCAACCAGAAGATACACTCGAACCTTTTTCTAAATTGTTACCATCTATATTTTTAATATTACCACTGGCACTAAATCCAACAATAGCAACTTTTCGCTCGCCTCCAGTTGACTGTGCATACAAATCAAGGAAATCTTGCGCAGCTTTTTTTGCAGCATCAATACGGTCTATGGTAGTGTTGTTCTCCATAGAATCCGTCATACTGGATGACAAGTCAAAAACTAACACAACTGCAGCATCTATCGGTCTAGCAATTTCCTCGATTCTAGACTTTGTCTGCACGTTTAAAGTAATGTTAAATAGGTTTTCGATTCCTGTTGCTGCAATGGTCTTATCAACCTTAACATTCCAGTCCTCTTGATCGACTTCGAAGGTATCATCTTCTGGTTTGAGCTTATCTTCACCATAAGTACCATCGTCTTGACTAACATCATAGTGCGTACCAATCTGTGCTACGTTTCTTGGGTCTACAGATCCTTCTTCTGTTTCGCCCACTATGCTCTCAGCGATAACATTCATTGGCATAGATGTTACCAACATGCACATGATCATAAATAATATGCCGACTCGTTTCAATCTTTCTAACATAACAATCTCCTCTTTCCCTTTCTCTCAAAAGTATCTATCTAAAATCCCACAGGTAAATTCAATAAGTATTCCACTTCACCTATAAGTATAAAAAGAATATAATTTTATTAGGTATTTCGATTCCAATTCCCCTAAATAAATGTTTTTATATTGTTAAGCAATCTTGCATCTTTTGATCGCCTCTTCAATGGTTTCACTGGTAACAGGGTCTGCCGAAAAGTATGCACAGCCCAGTCTGTAGGACTGAATACCAAATCCGGCGTCGTCTGAAAACCAGACCACCTCCACATCCGGATGGATGTTCTTTGCTGCCATGACGGCCTCCATACCGTCAGCACCGCACTCCGTGATGAAAACCAAATCCGCCTTCTCTGCCTTAAGCTGGAGCAGATATGCATCATAGTTTTCCGGTTCTGTAAAACTGATGTTCCGGTACTGCATGGTTCCGCAGCTGGAAATCAATGCTTCCAATACATGGCTGTCGCAGCCATTGCCATAAATCAAAATTTTCATCCCGCACTCCTTTCTGGAAATTAATCTTGCCTTTGCGAGAATTTTATCGACAAAATGCCTTACTTTACAGTATACTAAAAGGAGAAAAAAAGGGAATAACCCCTACCCAAACGGTCAGGATTCTACCCAAACGGTCAGGATTATTGCCGTTATTTTTGAGGAGGTGTCAATATGAACATCGCTATCATCGATGACGTTCAAGAAGAGATTAAAAAACTAACTGATGTTCTGGGCCAGCAGCTGATTGAACTGGGCGACACAGAATATCAATTACATACATATCACAGTGGAGAAGCCTTCCTTACAGATTGGTCTACCAAAAGCTTCGACCTGATTATCTTAGACATTTTCATGGATGAGCTTACTGGCATTGATGTAGCCCGCACAGTCCGTAAGACTGACAAGGATGTCAAATTGGTCTTCTGCACCACCAGTAATGAATTTGCATCCGAAAGCTATGAGCTGGATGCCCACTTCTATCTCCACAAACCATATTCAGAAGACCAGATCAAAACGATGCTGTCCAGACTGAACATCAGTCAGCTGGAAGAACGCCGTGCGATCACCCTTCCTGATGGACAAAAGGTGATTCTAAGAAGTATCCGTTACACGGAATATTCCAACCATGTCCTGATTATTCACACTAGAAAAAACGAAGACATTCGTGTTTACATGAGCCAAAGCAAGGCCGAGGAAATACTCTGTGCCTATCCATATTTTCTGGTCTGCACCAAAGGCATCATCGTTAATCTGTATGAAGTAGAAAGTCTGGAAAAGGACCTGATTCATCTAACCGGTAATATTACATTACCGGTCAGCCGTCGCAGGGCGAAAATTGTACAAGATCAATTCGCAGCCTTTACCTTTGACCGGATGCGAAGGGAGGCGGATTTCTAATGTCTTATATCACTCTTCGCAGTATTGAAGTGGGACTGTATGCATTAATCAGCCTTCTGCCTTATTTATTTTTGGCCCTTTACCCATTTAAGGATAAGATACGATTTTCTCGGGGCAAACTTGTTGGACTGGTTGTTTTACTCTCACTCATCCAAGTTATTCTCTGGGGCTGGACTGTACTCACACCTTATGATGAAACGTCTCGTACCAGTCTCATCTGCACGGGCCTCTACTTTATCTTCTATTTTCTTGTGGTGAGAGCTCACATGGCTCAAACAGCATTCACCCTGCTTATGCTGTACAACATCAATAACTTTATTGAAATTGCATCAAAGTGCATAGAAAGCTTCATCTTTCCTGACTTGGCAGTCCAAGACTACCGCTGGTCATTTACACTGATTATACTGATACTGGAAGTCATCATTCTGGTTCCATTTTTTCAATATATTAAACTTTATTATGCACCGATTTTCCAGCGTAAGATTTCCGCTGTGACTTGGAGATATTTATGGATTATTCCAGCCACCTTCTATGTGACCTGGTACCATCATCTCTATGCCAGTGGAAAATCCAGTTTGGAACTGGCACTTGTGCCAAGCAACACCTTCTATCTGTTGCTCATGAGTCTTGGTTCGATATTTATCTATCACCTGGTAGTCAAACTGATTATCGTAATGGATAATAACGCGCAGCTTGCAGAAAATAATCACGTTCTGCTGATACAACATCTACAGTATAATACATTACAAGAGAGAATTCATGATGCCAGACGTGCAAAGCACGATATCCGACACCATATTTCCATTTTGAAAAGTTATGCAGAAAAGCGGGACTATGAGAGTCTGACAGACTACCTGAATCAGTATCAAAAGACAATGCCAGACGATAGATCTATTGTCTTTTGCGAGAATCTGCCAGCCAATGCCCTTCTTCTGTATTTTGCACAAATCGCAAAAGATAACAATGTGGACTTTGCTGTACAAGCGAACATTCCTGCAGATTTAGCCATTACCGAAAATGATTTATCTGTTTTGATGGGAAATCTTCTGGAAAATGCGCTGGACGCCTGTATTGCACAGAAAGAAGGCAAACGAAAGATTCGTATCAAAGCGAAAACCAATCAAAGTGCGTTCTTCCTCACAGTAGATAACACTTTTGATGGACTGATTCGCCAGACATTGCAGGGAGATTTCCTGTCTACCAAAGAAAACGGCTCCGGCATCGGGCTGATTTCGGTTCAACAAATTGTGGACAAATATGAAGGTACTTTGCAGATTCATCACAATCAGTCAGAGTTCCGCGCTTCCGTTATGCTGAATATGTTACATTAAATTTCCGAACACTAAAAAAGGAGCACCATTAGGTGCTCCTTTATTTCTTTGTTTTCTTATTCTCTTCCATCCCAACAGTATGTACACAGTTTGTTGTGTGGCAGACCTGTTGCATCTAACATGTCGTCCAATCTGTTAAAGCGCAGGGAGTCAAAGCCCATTTCCTTACAGATTTCCAATTCCATCTGCTTATACTTTTCGGATTCCGGATTACAGTATTCATCCAGCATTTCTCTTGTGATATTATCTGTACCTTCCAATCTTGCAATGGTTCTTCTTGTAATCAAATCCATATCGGAATTGTTTCTGGAGAAGTTCAGATACTTACAGCCAAACAGCAGTGGCGGACATGCAGGTCTTACGTGGACTGCCTTTGCACCAGCACTGTACAGATATTCTACTGTTTCCTTCAACTGTGTGCCTCTTACGATAGAGTCATCGATTAAGACCATACTGTTGCCTTTGATTAAATCTTCTACAGACAGCAGCTTCATCTTTGCGATGTGCTTTCTCTTGCTCTGCATGGTTGGCATGAAAGATCTCGCCCATGTTGGCGTATATTTGATGAACGGTCTTGCAAACGGAATGCCGGACTTATTGGAATAACCAATTGCATTGGCCATACCGGAATCTGGTACCCCTGCAACGATATCCGCTTCTACGTCATCACGTTCTGCCATCTTTTCACCGCAGATCACACGCATCTTTTCTACGCTCAAACCTTCGTAGGAAGATGCCGGATAACCGAAGTATACCCATAAGAATGTACAAATCTTCATATCTGTGCCAGGTGCCATCAGGGTCATGCAGTCTCTATCTGTAATCGCTACGATTTCACCAGGTCCTAATTCCTTATAGCTTTCGTAGCCCAGGTTCTGGAAAGCAAAGCTTTCGAAGGAAACGCACATTGCGTCGTCCTTCTTACCAACTACAACTGGGGTTCTGCCGTACTTGTCTCTTGCCGCATAGATGCCGGACTTGTTCATTAACAGGATGGACAGAGAACCGTCTACTACTTCCTGCGCATAGTGAATTCCTTCAATCAGGTTTTCCTTCTGGTTGATTAAAGAAGCTACCAGCTCTGTTGCATTGATTTCACCGCCACTCATTTCCATGAAGTGCGTCTGGCCTGTATCAAAGAGTCTCTGTACCAGTGCGTCAGAGTTATTAATCTTACTTACTGTTGTGATGCAGTAAGTGCCGTGATGGGAACGAATGGTTAATGGCTGTGGTTCATAGTCAGAAATACAACCGATGCCGAAATTCCCCTTCATTTTATTTACATCTTTGTCGAACTTAGTTCTAAAAGGTGTGTTCTCAATATTGTGAATGGCTCTGTCAAACTTGCCGTCTCCATAAACTGCCATACCACCACGTCTTGTGCCAAGGTGTGTATGATAGTCTACGCCGAAAAACAGGTCAAATACGCAATCATTCTGTGATGCTACGCCAAAAAAACCGCCCATATGAATCTCCTTTACTTAATGCTATAACATATAATGAAACTTTAACAAATAAATTCTATCACAACCCCGAAAGTTCGTCTATGGTAAAGTCGGGATTTATTCCATTCCACCACAGCTTTCTGCAATTTCTAACGCAGTTTCACGAATAAATCTCTCGGTTTCAGGTACATTGGTATCGTTAGAGCAGATAACCAGAACAAACGGTTCCTTCGCAAACACAATTGCACCATCATGAGTCGTGTTTCCATCTTCGCCAGTCTTATTCGCAATCTTTTTCTTGCGACCGATGTAACCTGGAATCTTATGGCGAATCTGTTGTACCAGCATAACGTCTTCAATTTCCTGGGAAATCTCAGGACTGATATATTCCCGACGATAAACAGACTCTAACAGCATGCCGATTTCTTCCGGACATACGTAGTTGGTCTTTCCCTCCGCTGCTGCAACACTGTCGAAAAATTCGCGGGCAATCACAGTCTTCTCCAGTCCCATTTCCTTGAAACTCTCCATCAACGCCGGAATGCCAGACACACGAATCAGCATATTCGATGCTGTATTATCAGAAATCGTAATCATCAGCTTATATAAGCTTTGGATATCTACTTCTACATCCCCGGTCAAAGACTGCAGCGCACCACAGCTCGGTTTCTTATCCTCATCTTTAACCAGTACTTTCGTTTCTCTGGTAAGCTCACCCGCGTCAATCAGCTTCATAATATGCATGAAAACCGGTAGTTTAATTAAGCTTGCCGCTTCGTATTGTTCATCTGCATGATAAGAAAAGGTCTCTCCAGTCACCATATTCTTATAGTACATACCGACGCGCCCCTGCAGGCTATGTAATTTTTGTTCGATGTTCTTCATATCCATAGATATGCCTCCAAGTTTATGATAAAATGCCGCATAATGTAGCCAGGTTTGTTACAATCCAGCCGGATGCATAATAGGCCATGAACTGTACACCTGTGTGGATACCAAAATAATTATTTAAAAAACCGCCAAAGATACCAATAATCAGTGTTACCAGAATACCAAACAGACCTGCTTCGTGGAAGGCCAGCATGAAAATCAGTCCCATAAATGCACCAATTAAAGCTTCGTGGCTCACGTGTCTGAACATCATTTCAGACCAGGATCTGGCTTTCTTCATAGCAATTGGATATGCAAATACTGCACCACCGAGGATACCAATTAAGCCATAGAGGAGGTAATCTCCCATGGACAGATAATCGTGCAGATTAATATCGTTAAACAAAGGTGCTGCAGGTCCCAGTGCAACCGGAGATAATGGCAAGCCAAACGCAATCATCGGAATGATCAGTTCGCCCAGGTAAGTTGCATTGGATACTGCATCCTGTACCCCAACTGCCGCAGTAACCTTATCGTATAATTCCTTCTTCTTGGAGCCTACCAGTTCCCCCAGCATAACGGTCATGCCTACCGGGGAGAAAGTAAATGTACATGCGGAAATCGCAGAACATGGAATCACATACTTTACTGTGCTCTTATGTACCACCTTCAGCGGGTTCGGGAACAGTGGAAGTTTATCCTTTGCTTCCGGTGCCAGCCAGATTTCTCTATAGCTTTCTTTTCTGTTCTTTTCTCGGTTGGCAGGTACCAATGCATTATACAGCTCGCAAATCATTGGTCCAATGGTAATGCCCATAAAGATGGATGTAAACAGTGTGCCGCCAACCACTTCCACAGACAGTCTCTGCAAGCCCTGAATCAGGAAAGCAAAAGGAATTAATGTTACAACTGCTCCCCACTTAGATTTGGACATGTATGCAATAATACATGCTGCGATGGTAAAAATCAGGCCGCTGTACTGACTGATGACATCACTCAATGGTGCTAACAACTGTGCAAAACAAACTGCGACCGGCAGACCGATTACAGAACCAACGATGGAACCTGCTGCCATTTTTCTCATGGTAATATGCGGAATTCCCAGCATCTTACCAACATTGCAGTTTTCTACCATCGGTACAGCCATCGTAGAACCCGGTAGAGCTGCCATCGCCGTCGGAATCGTATGTGTAATCTGCATAGCAACAATAATTGCAATAAACCATGCAAATAATACAACAGGATCAAAGCCCATTAAAACCAAAATCAAAGTAATTGGTGCCATAGTAGCAGTTTCATCTGTACCTGGAATAACACCGATAATGGAGAACAGAATCCCGCCAATCAATGCAACCAGAATTGCCTGTAATACTAATGACATGATTCCACCTCCTCTTCCTTTTCTGCATCGGATGCAGCCATACCTGCTGCCAGTTCCTTATACTCCGGCTTGTAGTTTTGTGCGCCTTCAGGAATCAAAGCGAGGAGTGGATACAAGGAGAATCTTTCCATTTCTTCGATAATCTCCGGATCCAGCTTAATCAGCGCATCAATTTCATCTTCCACACTCATGCCTGCGTGTGCCAGAACATCTTCGATGTCATGCTGTTGATTCATTTCACTGATTACACGTTTTGGTTCAAAGAGTTTTGCAGAAATAACGGAGGAAATCAGACAGCCTGCGATACCAACAAACAGTGCGTATCCTCTTGCTAAGCTGTCTTCCAGACTGTCAATCTGCAGGAAAAAATGGCGTGCTACCAAATAGAATCCCATGGTGAATACGATCCCCAGCAGAACCGCACAAAGCAGTTCTTTCAGGTTAACCGTATCACCCCAGACCTCAGTCAAAGGTTTCTGTTTTTTCTTTTCATCTAACATTTTCTACACCTTCTTTTTGTGTTTATGCTTCACCTTGGAACTTTTCAAATAATTCCTGGGCATATTCTAAACGAACTTTTTTCTCAGCAACCATCTGAGCTACAATTTTCTCTAACACATCGCCCTTCGCACCAACCGTATTTGCCAGATTTCTCGCATGCAGGGACATGTGGCCTCTCTGGATACCTTCTGTAGCCAGGGCCTTCATCGCAGCCAGGTTATTAGCCAGACCTGCACAGGCAATAATCTGACCTAACTCCGCTGCTGTTTCAACGCCTAAAATCTTTACTGCAACTTTTGCAGCAGGGTGAATTTTGGTTGCACCGCCAACCAGGCCTACCGCCATTGGCAATTCAATAACGCCGACCAAATCACCGTTTTCATCTTTTTCCCAAGTAGTCAGGGATGTATATTTTCCGTTTCTAGCAGCATAGGAGTGTGCGCCGGATTCGATGGCTCTCGTATCGTTACCTGTTGCAAGAACAACTGGTGTAATTCCGTTCATGATACCCTTGTTAGAAGTCGCTGCACGGTAAGGGTCTGCCGCCGCAAAAGCGTAAGCATTGATAATCTTATCAACGACTTCTTCACCGCCCAAGGCTTCCTTAGTCCAGATTGCACGGGCACGCACGATTCTATGTACCGCCAGGTTAGACAAAATACGCAACTCTGCAGTACCACCAGTCAGTTCTTCGATATATGGAGAAACCGCTTCTGCCATGGTGTTTACTGCATTGGCGCCCATGGCATCTAAAGTATCTACCAGCAGATGTACGATGACCATAGGTCCTACAATAGAGTCGATTACGCGCACTTCTACGTCCTTTACACCGCCGCCAAAACCTACCAATACAGGATCTTTTTCGTTACAAATTCGGATAATTTCATCTTTCTTTTCCAGAATTTTGCTCTTTGCCGCAAAAGGAGCTGCAATATTCAGCATCTGAATCTGTCCGATCATGATATTGCCGGAGGAACTTGCAGTGAAACCTCCTGCCCCTCTTGCCATCTTTGCGGCATTGGTACATGCTGCAATAACAGATGGCTCCTCACTAACCATTGGAATTACGACTTCTTTGCCATTGATAATAAAGTTGAGACCAACACCCATTGGCAGAGAAAAACGTCCAATTACGTTTTCAACCATGTGGTCAGCCTTCTCCATATCCAGAGAGTCTGCACTGAAGATGGTCATTTTTTCTTCTTCTGTCAGATTGGCAAATTCAGCAACTTCATTTAATCTTTCTTCTACAGGTAATTTGAAAAATCCTGAATAACTGCTCGTCTTCATAATGGTTCTCCTTTATTCTTTATTCATTTCTTTATGTTAGCCGCGCACTTCGTTCTGTGCGTGTACAATAGCATATTCTGCACTTTCAAAGATGTGCTCTTCGCCAACAGCATCAACCAGACCGCCTCTTCTCAGGTCTTCTAATACCTTAGGCTGTACACTGGTCAGCATCACTGTGATGCCTTCTCTTTCTAATTCTTCTCTCAGTTCTAACAATGCCTGAATACCAGATAAGTCGATACTTGGTACGCCACGCATGGACAGAATCAGAATTTCTGTATTGCCTAATACGTGAAGCTGCGCCTTCAGCTTATCTGTTACAGCAAAGAAGATGGAACCTGTCAGGTATGCCATACGGATTCTCTTGGAAACAGTTGGCATATGGATACCGATTTCTTCCAGTCTGTCGCTTTCAATATCTGCGATGGTAATTTCGATGTCAGTCAGTTTTACAATAACCATAAAGGATGCAAAGGCTACACCAATCAGGATTGCCTGTGTCAGGTCTAAGATTACAGTTGCACCCATAGTGATTAAGAACTTAGCCATACCAGTCTTAAATTTATGCTGGAAGATAAATTTGATGTCATGCCAGTCGTTCATTCTCCATGCGGTAACAATCAGAATACCTGCCAAAGCAGATAGCGGAACACCACTCATGATTGGAGCCAGAACGAACATGGATAATAACAGAATTAAAGCATGGATGATACCAGTCAGTCTTGTTTCACATCCTGCTTTGATTGCAACGCTGGTACGTGCAATGGCTGCTGTTGCCGGAATACCACCGAAAATTGGAATCAGAATATTACCGATACCCTGTGCAATCAGTTCTCTGTCGCCATTCATCACTTCGTTCTTCATCTTTCCTGCAGATGCACCGCAAAGTAGGGATTCGATCATCGCTAACGCCGCAATAGATAGTGCCGGGATTAACAGATCTCTCATTTCAGCAAAATTCAATGCACCGAAGGATAAACGTTCATCTAAGAACAGAGACTTTGGAATATCTCCAACTACCGCTACATCCAGCTGGAAGAAGGAATTCATAATTAAAACAATAATTAAAGCTGCTAAAGAAGATGGAATCTTACTGTTCAGCTTTGCCGGCCACAGAATCATGATTAAAATCACCATGATACCGATACCCATCGCAGCAAAGTCAGGGTTGAAACCGTGAGTGAAGTAGGAAATTACTTTTTCAATCGCTAGTTCCCCATGGGAAGTTACACCAAAGAAGTTGTCCAACTGACCCAATGCAATGGTAATGGCAATACCGGAAGTAAAGCCTGTAATAACAGAAGATGGGATATAGTAGATAACACGGCCTACTTTCAACACCCCTGCAATCAGCAGTAATACCCCTGCCATAAAGCAGGCCATCAGAATACCCTGCATGCCGTATTTTGCTGCTAAAGTTACCAGAATCGCACTCATCGCCCCGGTTGGACCGGAAATCTGGAAAGAAGCTCCAGAAAATAAGCTGATAATCACACCACCGATAATTGCAGTTACCAGACCTGCTGCTGCTGTGGCACCAGAGCTGACACCAAAGGCCAGAGCCAGAGGTAATGCAACAGCTGCTACGGTGATGCCCGCCATAGCATCGTTTCCGAATCGTTTTACATTGTACCCTTTGAATTCAGTTCTCAAATCCTGTACGTAATCTTTTACAAAATTCATCTTTTTTCCTTTCTTTTTTCTATATAAAACTACATTTTTGACAGATAATATAAACTATTTTTCCAAATTAATATTATAGCAAAAAATGGATAAAAATTCAACTGCCTGGACCGCGACAATATTGTCAAAAAACTAAAAAATGCTGTCCTTTTGGACAGCATTGTTATTTGCTTGGTTGCGGAGGCAGGACTTGAACCTGCGGCCTCCGGGTTATGAGCCCGACGAGCTACCAACTGCTCTACCCCGCGATATTAAGTTATTGAATTAAATTGGTGCCGGAGACCGGGGTCGAACCGGTACGATCGGTAAGGATCGCAGGATTTTAAGTCCTGTGCGTCTGCCAATTCCGCCACTCCGGCACAAAATCTTTTCAAATATTGGCTCCGAGGGTGGGGCTCGAACCCACAGCCTACCGGTTAACAGCCGGTTGCTCCACCATTGAGCTACCTCGGAACAAATCGCAATCAGCGACCAGTGCTAATCACAACTATTTTAGTATACACACTTATCATGCCTTTGTCAACAACTTTTTATTCTTTTTTTGAAAAAAAATTAGATTTTTTTCACGTATACGTCATTCTGGTTTTCAAAACCCATCTTTGTCAGATATGCCGCATGTGCCTCTGTCTGTACATCACTTGTAGAAAGAACGTTAATACCCTTGTTTCCCAGTGCAGGATACAGGTATTTACCTACAGAGCAGTCACGGTATGTCGGTGTAGAATAATCCAAAGCGACTTCCAAGATGCCATTTTCTGTTCTATTTCCTAATAAGATGCTGGCTGGTGAACCGTTGCAGCAAACGATGAATGCACTATCTGCTTTGTTTCCGCCGCTAAAGCCAGGGAAGAACTTTTTGATGTCTTCGTCATAACGGTTTAAGAAGTACTGTGCAAACCCGTCTTCCGCTGTCGTTTCAATCAAATCGTATTCCTGCTTGGATCTGAACATCTTAGTTAAATAATAAGCATTGATAAAAATCAGTGCACCATTCATCAGGCACAATGGAAGGGATCCAATAATCAATGCATAAGACCCTGAAACAATACAACCTAGTGTATTGAAAATTCTCAGCTTCACAACAGATGCCATTAACAAAGAAACAACAACTAAAACAGAGCCGATATAACCATATAATTCAAGCATAAATTCTGTACTCATTATTTTTACCTCTTCTACTTATCAACTTACTTATTTACAACGCCAGCGCAGAATGCTGCAATGACTAAAACAAAATCCACAAAATTCAGCTGCTGTGGTTCTCCCGGAGACATAACAGCCTTAAATGCACCGTTAATACCGATACGCTTATCTCTTACAAGACGGAATACCGTGTTATTAGCCGCGTCGTCCAGAAAAGGTCTCAACACTTTTTCTGCCTCCATATAAGCAGGTGTCTGATTACGAGACATAAAGATATTAAAGAAATTACTGGACATCACACAACTGCCGTCATCCAAACGGAACTGATAGTTATGGTAATAACGGGAGTTGTCAAAACGTTTCGTCTTTGCGTAGTTTTCACCCATAGTATAAGCCTGTTCTGCAATTCTCATAGCTTCTGGGGACTCTACAGATAATTCTCCCTTGATGTTCTTAATTAATTCCTTTACTAATACGTCTTTTTCTAACATATTACGACTCCTTTTTTGCATAAGGTATAAAAAAAATCGTCCCGTGGACGATTGTAACTTACATGGTTGCGGAGGCAGGACTTGAACCTGCGGCCTCCGGGTTATGAGCCCGACGAGCTACCAACTGCTCTACCCCGCGATATTGAGTTATTTGATAAAATTGGTGCCGGAGACCGGGGTCGAACCGGTACGATCGGTAAGGATCGCAGGATTTTAAGTCCTGTGCGTCTGCCAATTCCGCCACTCCGGCACATCAATCTATCGAAATAATGGCTCCGAGGGTGGGGCTCGAACCCACAGCCTACCGGTTAACAGCCGGTTGCTCCACCATTGAGCTACCTCGGAACGTTTGTCGCCATCACTTGGGAACAAACTTATTATATCTCAACCACAGATATATGTCAACAACTTTTTTAAGTTTTTTTAAAACTTTTTCAAAAGAATTTTTAGCTTAAGCCTTCAGCCTTTTCCGCCTGATCCAGCTCCATATTGTGCTTCACAACTGCCATTTTCTTTTCGTATTTTTCTACCTTAACAGTATCGCCCTTTTCCTTGTAAATCTTCACCAGTTCATCCATAGCTTCCAGATTACTTGGAGACAGCTGCAGTACCTGTAAGTAGTCTTTTTCCGCACGGTCCGCATCACCCATAGCCAGATGTGCACTGCCCAGATAGAACCATAACGGCCACCATGTATTGAAACGTTCATCATCAGCATATGGTTCCAGTACTGCCAGACCTTCCGCAAAACGTCCGCTCATCACATGATTGTAACCCTCTTCAATCTTCACAGGTTCTTCCAGCTTTGTCAGCCATCCCTGTACTTCTTCCTTCTGTTCTTCATTGTTGGAAAGCTCCATAAAGGTATCCCATGTCAACTTCGCCTTCACATACAGACCCAGGTTCAGGTATCCGTAACCCAGGAAGTAGTAACCCATATCAAAGTCAGGCTTCTTCAGTGTTACCTTTTCAAAAGCATCCAGAGATTCTGCTTTGAAACGGCCAACGAATTCTTCACCTTCGCCAACTTCATAAGCATCCTTACATGCTCTTCCGTAACAGTACATCGCATCCACGTTATCCGGATCGATTAACAGAGCCGCTCTGAAACAGATACATGCATAGTCATAGTCGCGCTTTTCCGCTCCATCTACGCCATCGTTAATCAGATACTTTGCAAAATCCTTTGTGAAAGTTCTCTGAATATAAGCTACATAGTTGTCTCTGTATTTGAAGTTAATGTCACAGCCGATGATGAAGGCCATGTTCTGCGCGATGACCAGTGTAGATAAGTTGTTCATCGCAGTCTTTCTGATAGGCACTGGAACGTCAGTTAAGATGTCCGCAATGCCGGCTTTCTTTAAGTAGTTTTCGGATAATTCATCAAAGAGGAACTGTTCCGCATGCGGCAGCAGGTATTCCCCGATTCTATCCGGAATATATTGCATTTCCATTAGATTTCCCATCCTTTTTTATGAAATTTCTTTACTGTGTCTTCATTCATGGTGGCTGCAAGATCTTCTAAAAGCAGTCCCCTTGCTTCCTCCACCATCTTATTACTTAATCCTTTTCGTGTTTCCACAAAACGCATTAATATGCGGTAAAGCGCATCCTTCTTATGAGAGCGGTGTTGATATCCGCCAGCATAATAAAAGTCAGCAATCTGTTCGAACAAATCAAAAGGTCCGGCCGCTACGTTTTTCTCCAGGAAGGACAGCGTGCGTTCAAAACCACCGCGGTTGCTGAACAGGTCCAGCACTTCTTCCACCATCTTCAGCTGTATCAGTTCCACAGCAGACAGATAATCGTTGGAAATCACCTCATACGGTGCCTTATCACGATATACAAATCCGTGTTCTTCGGCTTCCCTCCGGATTCTGGTTCCCTTCAGCAGTTTCAAAAATCCCAGCTGCAGATTATCAGCTCTCAAAGCATACACTCTGTTAAAGGATCTCCCGAAGGACTCGTAGTCCTCATAAGGCAGGCCTGCAATCAAATCCACATGAATGTGAATATTGTCCATGGCTACCAGACGTTTTACGTTATACCAGATTTCATTGATATTATCACGACGATCTACAGCGTCCAGTGCTCTTCCATTAGTAGACTGAATACCGATTTCAAACTGGAACAACTCTTTTCTTGCTTTTTTCAGCAGGTCAAAGAGCATATCGTCCAGAATCTCTCCGCAAATCTCGAAGTGAAAGTTGGTCACACCGTTATCATTCTCGATGAGATATTTCCATAATTCATATGTACGTTTCTTGTCGTAATTAAATGTTCTGTCGATGAACTTTACCTGCTTCACATTCTCATCCAGGAAGAACTGCAGGTCTCGTTTCACACGTTCTATCGGCAGCGGGCGCATTACCTTGTCCAAAGAGGACAGGCAATAGCTGCAGCGGTACGGACAACCGCGGGACGCTTCGTAGTACACAACTTTGTCCGGTGCAATTGGCAGTTTCTCATAAGGAAACGGAATAAACTCCATGTCCAGAGCCGGCGCGTCTTCATTCTCCAGGATTTCGCCGCCTTTTCGATAGCTAAGGCCCTCAACATAGGAGAATGCATAACGCTGAGAAATCAGCTCTTTACAGAACTGAGAAAAGGGATATTCCCCATCTCCACGAATAACAAAGTCAATCCACGGATTTTCCTCCATCAACTGACGTGTATCATGACTGACTTCCGGTCCGCCAAGCAGAATTTTCATCTTTGGACTGGCCTTTTTCAGGTTGGCTCCCAGTTCTTTGATCTGTTCAATATTCCAAATGTAGCAGGAGAAGCAGACCAGATCGTAGCCGCCTCGCAGAATTTCTGTATAGATGTAGGATTTGTCGTTGTTAATGGTAAACTCAGTAAGATCCACATCTAAGTCTGTCATGGCCGCTACGTGGTACAAATACTTCAACGCCAGATTGGAATGTACATATTTAGAATTTAATGTAGTTAATAAAACTCTCATTATAATGCCCTGAATCTTTCATCCTTCAGCAGACCAGTGTCTTCCATTGCTCTCTGCAGCTGTGCCATCATGCGGTCTTTGTCAGCTGGCAGGTCACCACGCAGAGAAACATAGTTGGACGCGTGATTACTTCGGAATACGCAAGGTTTTGTCGGGTTAGCGTGCTTCATCAGCAGATAAGTCTCTGCTACCACTTCTTCCCCGGACAGAACGGTAAATTCACCGTCACGGATTTTCTGTGCCAGCGGCACATATGGATCCAGCATCAAAGTCAGCAGGCTGACATAAGATGCATTCATTTCACTGATCATTTTACCTGTTTCAATAGCATGCTCTTCCCAGTTTTCTTTGCCGCCCATACCGGAAATAAAGGTTACGGAAGCCTTGATTCCGGAATCTTCGATTTTGTGAACGGCTTCAACCAGCTGGTCTGTTGTAACACCCTTACAGATATCATCCAGCACTTTCTGGCTGCCGGATTCTGCACCCAGATAAATCATACCAATACCGGCATGATACAATTCTTTTAATTCTTCCGGTGTCTTACGTAGCACGTCCTTAGCAGAACCGTAAACGCTGACACGCTGACATTCCGGGAATAATTCTTTGATCTTATTTAAGATGACCATCAGCTTATCATTGGACAGGCACAACGCATCGCCGTCACACAGGAAGATTTTTCCCACATTGCCGTATGCGCGTCTTGCCATTTCCAGATCTTCGATTACCTGCTTCACATCTCTCACTCTGAAGTGCTTGTTCTTGAACATACTGCAGAATGTGCACTTGTTGTGAGAGCAGCCGATGGTAACCTGTATTAACAGGCTGTAGGCCTCACTAGGAGGTCTGTAAATATCACCCTCATATCTCATAAATACTTTTCCTTTCAGTTGCGTCCGAAGGACGCCTTCTCTATTCTCAAGGCGAAAGATTCGATTGACGTGCTTTCGAGGAAAATTGTTATGTTTTCCCGATGTTTCATCGAGATTCTCTCAAAGGAACCAACTGTTCGAGCCTTGCGAGTTTTGGTTTCTTTGTTTGAGAATCAGAGGAAAGATTGGTTGAAAACATCAATTTTCCGAGAGCCAAGGAAAGCGAATCTTTTGCCGCCTACATACGCTCTGGTGCACCCATGCCTAACAGTGCCAGACCGTTCTTGATTGCTTCTTTTGCTGCTAATACCAGTGCAACCTTTGCAATCTTTTCATCTTCGTTGTCTGTCAGGATGTGTTCATCGTGGTAGAACTTGTTGAATCCTTGTGCCATATCCACGATATGTCTTGTCACGATGGATGGTTCGTACTTTTCACCTGCATCTAATACTACTGTAGGGAACTTGTACAGCAGCTTTGCCAGATCATAAGCACTTTCGCTTGTCAGATACTTGTAATCAATGTCCTTCAGTGCCTTTGCTTTTTCTACAACGTCTTCGCCTGCTCTTCTCAGAACGGAAGCACATCTAGCGTGTGTGTACTGTACGTAAGGACCTGTTTCGCCGTCGAAGTTTAGAACCTTATCCCAGTTGAATACGTAGTCTTTGATTCTGTTGTTGGACAGTTCCTGGAAGATTACAGCACCGATACCTACAGTCTTTGCAACTTCGTCAACATATTCGTCTGTTGCTTCCGGATTCTTTTCGCGAATGATTTCCTTTGTCTTTTCAACTGCTTTGTTCAGTACATCTTCTAAGAATACCACTCTGCCGTGTCTTGTAGACATAGTACCTTCTGCCAGGGAAACCAGACCGAATGGGATGTGTACGCAGTCCTTAGACCATTCGTAACCCATCTTTTCCAGAATCTTGAACCACTGCTGGAAGTGCAGGTTCTGCTGGGAAGCTACAACGTAAATATTCTTTACGAAATCGTAAGTTTCTTTTCTATATACTGCTGCCGCGATGTCTCTTGTGATGTACAGAGTAGAACCGTCGGACTTTGTAATCAGAGCTGCGCCCAGGCCTTCTGCTTCCAGGTCAACAATCTGTGCGCCTCTGGATTCTTCTAGCAGGCCCTTTTCCTTCAGTTCGTTTACAAATCTCGGCATCTTGTCGGAGTAGAAGCTTTCGCCTGCATAGGAGTCAAAAGTGATACCCAGCATGTCATATACTCTGGAGAATTCCTTCAGAGATTCATCTCTGAACCACTGCCATAATTCTACTTCTTCCGGTTCTCCCTTTTCTAACTTAGCAAAGATTTCTCTTGCTTCGTCTTCCAGTTCCGGATGTTCTTCTACTTCTACGTGGAACTTTGTATAGTATGCTAACAGCGTCTTGATTGGTTCATTGATAACGTCCTCTTTGTTACCCCAGTGTCTGTAAGCACAAATCATCTTACCAAACTGTGTACCGTAGTCACCCAGGTGGTTGATTCTGATTACGTCGTAACCCATTGCATCGTAAATCTTGTACAGGGAGTTACCGATTACAGTACTTCTGATGTGGCCGATATGGAATGGCTTTGCGATGTTAGGAGAGGAGTACTCTACGATAACAGGCTTGTTTTCACCAACGTTGGTCTTGCCGAAATCATCGCCTTTTGCCATTACTTCTTCCATGGTTACCTTTACAAAAGCTTCCTTGGAGATAAACATATTTACGTATGCATTTACCTGTTCCACCTTTTCAAACAGTTCTGCATCTTTGATTGCTTCTGCAATGCCCTGCGCGATAAGCGGTGGTGCCTTTCTCAGTGTCTTCGCTAATTTGAAGCATGGAAATGCATAGTCACCCATCTTGTGGTCCTGTGGAACTTCAATCATATCCTGAATTTCTGCAAGTTCTAAACCTTCAACCTGCTGTGCAATCAGTTTTGCAATTTCTTCTTTAAAATTTAACATCTTTAATCTCCTTTTCTGAAATCACATGAATGTCTTGTTCTAATAATAATCTGGTAAAACAGCCGTTGCCCGGAATCAGTGTGCCGGAAAAGCTTCCGTCATAAATCTGACCGCTGCCGCAGGATGGGCTGTTGGCCTTGAGGATTGCTCCTTCAATGGGCTCCCCTCTTCGCTCAGCTTCTGCACGAGCCTCCACCAAAGAGACTTCCGCCCCACGTACGAAATATTCCGTTACGTCTCTGCCCTCTTTGTCGATAACCTTATCGCCAACATATTCTGCCGGCGGTCTTGGTGTAGGCAGGCCGCTGATTCCTTCGGGACATACTGTAAAACAGGAATGGCAGGAAGCAAAATCAATTACATCCTGATTGTAATTATTCCCCCCGTTATATTTGCAGTTGTGGCCCAAAAGGCATCCGCTGATTAAATACATAATATATTTCCTCTTTATGTTTTCTTAAGTTTTACTACGGTGACACCGTCGCCACCTTCGTTATAGCTGCCCTTTCTAAAAGAAGCAACGTGTCTCTGTTTCTTCATCATCTGCCTTAAGCCGCTGGACAGGATTCCTTCTCCTCGTCCATGGATGATTGTAACTTCTTCCAAACCTGCCACGTAGGCATCGTCCAGATATTTTTCTACATTCATCATTGCGTCTTCCAGATTCTGACCCTGGCAGTTATAGGTGATAGACACGTTCTGCGCCTTGGTCTTATACAGGGATCCGTAGCTCTTACCCGCAGGCTTCGGCTTTTTCTTCTTCTCTGTACCATCTACGATGAGCATCAGATCGTCTACATTTAAGTTGGCTTTCATGATGCCGATTTTCACCTGCAGGTTGCCATCGTTATCCGGCAGTGTCAGAATTTCCCCGTTCTGGTCCAGTGACAGGACCTTAACCCTGTCGCCGACCTTCAGCTGGGAAGCCTTCACCGGATTGCTGTTGACCTGCTTAATGATTTTTTCAGCATAGCGGCCTTCTTTTTCCTTCAGCTTCTTTCTACTCTGGTCGAAACGTTTGTTACGTTCCCCTAAGCTTTCCGCCTTAGCCAGTGCCTTTAACTCTTTCTGCACTTCGCTAGCCGTTTCTCTGGCTTCACGAAGCATTTCTCTGGCTTCTTCTCTCGCGTCAGCCAGTACCTTTTCTTTCTTCTTCTTAAGGTCTGCCAACTCTCTTTCCAGCGCTTCCTGTTTCTTTTTCATATCCACGCTGATACGGATGGCCTCGTCGCGTTCCTCCTCGGCCCGCTTCTTATCCTCCTCAATAGCGCCAATGACATCTTCGAATTCGATGTCCTTGCGCTCGATGAGCTGACCTGCCCTGTCGATGATATCTCCGGACAGGCCCAGCTTTTTTGAAATTTCAAAAGCGTTAGATCTGCCGGGAATCCCGATAGATAATTTATAAGTAGGGCTCAGGGTTTCCACATCAAATTCCATAGATGCGTTTTCCACGCCCTCTGTTGACAATGCATATTTCTTGATTTCGTTATAATGCGTGGTTGCCAGGATGGTCGCCCCTTTGTCATATAACCTTTCCAGAATGGAAATGGCCAGTGCCGCACCCTCTGTCGGGTCTGTACCCGCACCCAGTTCGTCAATCAGCACCAGGGAACTTGTATCCGCAGCTTCCACAATGTGAACGATGTTCTTCATGTGGGAAGAGAAGGTGGACAAGCTCTGCTCAATGCTCTGCTCATCACCGATATCTGCAAAAATATCGGTGTAAATTGGGAGCTGGCTGGTTCCGGAAGCCGGAATATGCAGTCCGCTCTGCGCCATCATCGCCAGTAGACCGACTGTTTTCAAGGTTACGGTCTTACCGCCGGTATTCGGCCCTGTAACCACCAGGCTTCGGTATCTGTCCCCTACAGCCACGTTAATTGGCACTACTTTCTTTGGATCAATGAGTGGATGTCTTCCCTCTTTCAGATCCAGAAGACCACGGTCATTGATATGCGGCGCTTCCCCTCTCATCTTGCCGGAAAGTCTGCCCTTCGCCATGATAAAATCCAGCTGAACCAGTAATTCCTGGTTATTTTTCAAATCATGGTAATGTTCTGCCACTGCAGAAGAAAGCTCGCCCAGAATCTTTGCGATTTCTGCCTGCTCCGCCAATTCCAGTTCGCGAAGCTCATTGTTTAAATTTACCACAGCCTGGGGCTCGATAAACAGTGTAGAGCCTGCTTTGGACTGGTCATGAACAATGCCCGGTACATTCCCTCTGTATTCCTGCTTTACAGGCACCACGTATCTGCCGTTACGCATGGTGACGATGGCATCCTGCAGGTAAGTTTTGTTCGCCGATGTATTGATAATGTGATTCAGCTTTGTTTTAATGGCATCATTGGCTCTGCCGATGGCCCTTCTAATATCGCGCAGTTCCGGGGATGCGTTGTCGCTCATTTCATCTTCTGAGATGATACTGCGGTCAATGCGTTCGTAAAGGCGCGGCATAGTTACCAGCAGTTCCGTCATCGATGTGATGATTGGCATCGGCGGTACATCGCTTTTTACAAAGCTGACAACTCTGGATGCAATGCCCATATTAAAATGGACCTGCAGCAGCTGTTTCATGGTCAAAGTGCCGCCTTTCCTTGCAAATTCAACACTTCCGCCGATATCGTAAATACCGCCTGTTGGCAGTACCCCTTTACGCACAATAAGGTCAACTGCTTCTGTAGTTGACCTTAACTCTTCTGAAATTGCACGCACATCGGTGTAGGGACGCAGTTCGGAAATCACCTGTCTGGTCATTTCTGATCCCGCCTCTGCTTTCAAAAGTTCGATTATTTTATTGTATTCTAAAACATCAAGTGCTTTTTGATTCATTCTCTATCCTCGTTTATATGTCTGTTTCTTACTTGTCTTTCAAGTGTTTTTCCAACTCACTCTTCAGACGGATATTTTCCATCTGTAGATCAAAGAAGGAATTTTCGTACTCATTGCACTTGGCAGCCAGTTCCTTCAGTCTGTCTTCGTACAGTTTTTCCTGTTCTTTCATACCGGACAGATTTTCCTTAAACTGTTCAAACTGCTTCTTTGTATCTTCCCACATTTTCATGTAAGTTTTGCAGTCTTTTTCCACCTGTGCCTTCGCTGTTCTAGCAGATTCTGTTTCAGCCAGCGCATCAAAGTACTCTTCTGTGATATTGATAGCAGACAGAATACCCAGGGTTCCTGGGGAAACCTCACCGGAGAATCTGCTAATCAGGTTCATCTTGTTATCTACGTATTCTGCAATTCTTAAAATTTCTTCCTCGGTTTTTTCGCCTAAAATCGTATATTCCTGGCCGTAAATCTTTACTGTTACTTTGCTATCCATGGTTTCACCTATGTTTCTTTCAAGATTAGTTTAACTCGTTTTCAAAAGTTGTGCCAAATAATGCTCTAATCTGCTGCTCCAGTTCATCCAGCTGTGCTGCCTCTTCTGCCAGAATTGCTGCGTCAACAGATGCCGGATCAGCGTCCTCTGCTGCAGCTTCCTGGTTGGCACTTGCCACCAGACCTACAACCAGGTCTAAGAACAGTTCCGCACCATACGCATCACATCCAATAAAGAAATTTTCTACTACCTGTGGATGGAATTTACCCATAATGCCCAACTCCACTTCCATACCGGCAGGGTCTTTCGTTACAATTCGTTCACACTGGTCTGGTGCATAAGTACCGTATTCGGATTCTGCTACAAATTCTACTTCCGTAATACCCATATTCATCAGGAAAGCTCTCATGGTGCCTCTCATATTGTCCAGGCTTTCTCCTTCGCCATAAGCGCCAACAGATAAGTTCCAGGATTTAAATGGCTCTTTGGTTGGAATCAGGTAATTTTTTGTGTACGTATTACCGATTTCAAAGGCTCTTACCGCTTCGATGTCTCCCATGCGGCAGCCACCCAAAGCAACCAGCATAGACGGCATTAAAATAGTTCTTAATGTTTTTGTACCTTCTCCGGAAGGGTTTGGCACTTCCGGAAAGTCTCTTTCCCAGGAATCCATATCGATTCTCGCTGCATCCAGCAGTTCCTGACTGGCAGTATCTGCTGGTTCTATTTCTCTCGCTCCCAGTGCTGCCATCAGTTCTCTGACAAAGCCCAGGATCTGGTTCATTCTCTCTTCCATGTATGTTAATCTCTCTTTCTTTTTGTTTCGTACATTAAAATCCCTGCAGCAACAGATGCATTCAGGGATTCTAAATGACCATCCATCGGGATTTTCACAATGACATCTGCCATTTCCATCAGTTCGTCAGATACACCGTTCCCCTCGTTTCCGATGACCAGTGCAACGCCTTTGGAAAGATCTTCGTCAAAATAATATTTGTCTGTATGGAACCCGGTTACTACCAGTTTCTTTCCCATTTTATCTGTCAATGCGCGTAGCGCCTTGTTATCTTCTACCTGTAAAATCGGCATGCGGAAAACAGATCCTGCCGCTGCGCGAATGGTCTTTGGTGAGAAAACATCGCCTGTGCCTTTGACCGTAATCACTGCTTTGTAGCCTGCTCCTTCTGCCGTTCTAATAATTGTGCCGATATTGCCGGGATCCTGCAGACGGTCCATCACTACCACATTATCAGTGTCTTTGATGCGTGCTGCCAAATCTTCTGCTGTTAAGTTCGGCTTCCTTACTACAGCCAGGATTCCCTGACTGGTTTCTGTCTGTGCCAGCTTGTCAAAAAGCTGTTCCGCAACAATGTATTGATCCTGCAGGTCAAAAATCTGACGTTCCTGACCTTCTCTAAAGAAGACATAAACCAAATCCTGCTCGGGCACTTCAGCAATCAGATTCTCACCTTCAATCAAATACAGACCTTCCTTATCTCTATATTTTTTCTGAGAAAGTTTTTGGCATTCTTTGAATATTCTATTGTCTTTAGAACGAATTTCTCTCATTTTTCACCTGCTCAATAAATCACGAAAAAGCCGGACCATTTTCAGCCGGCTTTTCCGAAAAAATTCAATTATTTCTGTAAGAATGGTGGAAGATCAAATCTGGAATCTCTGGAATCTTCGTCTCTTGTTTCATCGAAGATCTGACCCAGTGTAATGCTTCTTCCTGTCAGTCCGTTTTCTGTTACCACTTCCTGTGCCTGTGGTTTTTCAACCGGCTTGTAAACGATGCTTTCTTCTAAGCCTTCTCCGAAGCCTGTCGCAATTACTGTAATGCTTACTTCTTCATTCATTTCTTCACTTACAGCTGCACCGAAGATTAAAATCGCCTCCGGATCCGCCTGTTCCTGAACAAGGCTTGCAATTTCGTTTACTTCTAACATACCCAGGTCATATCCACCGGATACATATAACAGAATCGCTCTTGCGCCAGCAATTGTAGTTTCCAGTAATGGGCTCTCAATAGCAGACTTTACCGCGTTCTTCGCTCTGTCTTCACCAGCTGCTCTGCCTGTACCCATGTGTGCGATGCCTCTGTCTGTCATAACAGACTTTACGTCGGCAAAGTCCACGTTAATCAGTGCATAGTCAGAGATTAAATCAGAAATACCCTGAACACCCTGTCTTAATACATCGTCAGCCATGCTGAAAGCCTGCATCATAGATGTGTTCTTTTCGCATGTTTCCAGTAGCTTGTCATTTGGAACCACTACTAAAGAGTCTACGTATTTCTTTAAGAATTTCAGACCCAGTTCCGCCTGGTCCTTTCTCTTCTTACCTTCGAATGCGAATGGCTTTGTAACAACACCAACTGTCAGGATACCCATATCCTTAGAAGCCTTTGCAATAATTGGAGCAGCGCCTGTACCTGTACCACCACCCATACCGGCAGTGATGAAGACCATGTCTGCACCTTCTAATAAATCTGTAATTTCATCCAGAGTTTCTTCCGCAGATCTCTGTCCAACTTCAGGATTACCGCCTGCACCCAGTCCTCTGGTTAATTTCTCACCAATCTGAATTTTTGTTTCTGCTTTACATCTGTTTAAAGCCTGTCTATCTGTGTTTACAGCAATAAACTGTACACCCTTTAAATCAGCTTCCATCATACGGTTTACAGCGTTACATCCGCCGCCGCCAACACCGATAACTTTGATTACAGCTGAGTTGTCATGACTTGTCTCAAATTGCAACATCTTTGATTGCCTCCTTGCATCCCATAATATATAACATTCTACCACAAACCCTTAGGTTTTGCATTATTTTTTTATGAAAACTCTGGAGAGAAAGACATATAATTCTGGTTTCCTAAACTGATGGTTCCTCTCGTCGTTTCGTTTTTCAAAAGGTTGTTTACGACTTTCTGCAAGTCGCCGTTTTCAATGGATTTTGTCATCTGTTTTGGCGTGCCTTTCACAATAAGTGTATCGTATATGTACGCTTTGATGATGACTTTAGATACGTCAATTTTCTTGAAGTAGATATCGCCATCTTCCATGGTGTCCAGCATATGCAAAGTCGTTTCCAACGTTGCGCCTTCCTCCGCCTCGATACGGGAACCGGTTTCCAGTTTACTTACCGTTAACCCGGTCAAAAGCGTCAGCTTCGGATCCACGTCCGTCTTTCTTAAGACAGTGCCTTCTTTGTCGATGACAATGTAATCTTCACCATAAATCATGGCCGCAATCTGACTGCGCTCTACGATTTCAAAATGAAGTGTTCTCGGCAGCTTACGTCTTACTTTCACCTCTGCAAAATATGGATTTTGCAGAAGCAAAGATTCCAGCTCCGAAGCGTCTGTATCCCAGAACAGATTTACGCCCGTTTCCGCACCTGCCATGTTCATGACTTCTTCATCACTATAATAATGATTACCTTCTGCAGTTACGCTCTCAATAAGAAAGAAATCAGAAAAGGAAAACGCTACTGCGCCACCGATGAGCAGAATCGTAATCAAAAAACGCAATAAATAGTTTTTCTTTTTTCTCTTTTTCTTCGGCCTGTCAATTTCCCGATATACAGTTTCTCCCTCGTAATTATCCATTCTTCTTTATCTCCGTATAAATCATTTCACAAGCATCCAGCGGTGCACACGCCTTGCTGGCTCTACCCATTTCTGCCAGAAGCTGTGGGTGATTCTTTAATTTCATAACTTCTTCTATTAAAACTTCCGATGTCAAATCTTTTTCTTCCAATATGATTGCACCACCCTGGTCCGCCACAGACTTTGCATTATGGTACTGATGATTTCCTGTTACATTCGGGGAAGGAATCAGCAATAACGCTCTGCCGCACACCGTAGATTCCGCTACAGATAATGCACCTGCACGGCTGATAATCAAATCAGATGCCCCCAGATAATACTGGATGTCATTGATGTAAGACTTCACCATGATGTTCGACTGAATTTCAATCTTCTTATCCTTTGCCTTTTCCAGGATTTCATCGTAGTATTGGCTTCCTGTGCCAAAGATGTAGGTCATACCTTCGTGACCGTTTACAGCTTCCATCAAATCAAATCCGACCTCGTTAATCTTTTCCGCACCCTGGCTTCCGCCAAAGGAAAAGATAACAAAATCATCCTTTGGAATGCCGAGACGTTCTCTTGCAGCATCTCTATCCACATTATAAAAACGTTCCCTTACAGGATTCCCTGCATTGATATGTTTCTTTGGTTCTTTAAAAAATTTACTTGCATCCGGAAAGCCTAAAAATACTTTATCTACAAACTTTTCCAGCACTCTGTTGGCTACGCCCGGATAAGCATTCTGTTCATGAAGGTAGCATTTTGCGCCATAAAGATGGCCGGCAAAAACAACAGGAACACAAACAAATCCGCCAGTTCCAATTACAACATCGGGCTTAAACTTACGCATGATTTTCAGTGCCTGCAACACACCTTTTGCTGTAACCATTCCTGTCAATGCCAGTTCCAAAACACTCTTTCGATCCAGCCATCTGGCTGTAACCAGTTCTAAAGGATAGCCGGTTCCCGGAACAATGTCTTTTTCCAGTCCCAAATCATTTCCTACATAGAGAATTTCTGCATCCGGTTCTTTTTCTTTTATTTTATCTGCGATGGCTACCGCCGGATATATATGTCCGCCCGATCCGCCTCCAGTAACAATCACTCTCATGCCTTACCTCCATTACGAAACGCATCTATACCGCTTACACTCTGTCTCGATACATTCAGAAGAATGCCTATCGATGTCATACAAATCCAAAGAGCATTACCGCCGTAACTGATAAACGGTAACGCAATACCTGTTGCCGGCATCGAAGATGTCACAACCGCAATATTCATAATTACCTGCAACCCAATCATAATTGTCACGCCGCCGGCCAATAACATTCCAAATAAGTCTGGCGCATTCATCGCAACATGGAACCCTCTCCAAACCAGTGCACCATAAACAGCAATCAGCAGGAGCAGCCCTACAAAGCCCAGTTCCTCACCGATAATCGCAAGAATGAAGTCATTCTGCGGTTCCGGAAGATAGAGGTTTTTCTGAATGCTCTTACCCAGTCCCATTCCAAAGAGACCTCCGGATCCTAGTGCCAGAAGGGACTGTACAACCTGGAATCCATCACCTACTGCATCTGCAAAAGGGTCTCTAAAGCTGACAAGTCTGGCCTTCCAGTGATCCATGCCGATTTTATCCCCCAGCATGGCCAGCGTAAATACGCCGAAACCGCCAATAGCTGCAATTCCGCCGACCCAAATCCATCTAAGGCCTGCCAAAATCATAATCCCACCGATAATACCGCAAACGGTCAAAGCAGTAGACAGATTTGGCTGTTTCATAATCAGACCGGCCATCAGCAGACCAAGCCCCAGCATCGGTAAAACGCCTCTCTTTGTGTCTAAAATCAGTTTCGGTGATTTGGAAAGATAAGCAGATACGAAAATAATCACGGCCAGCTTTGCAATTTCACCCGGCATAATCGTAACACCAAAATACAAGGCTCTGGTCGCACCACCGGCACCAACGCCAAGGGGTGTCAGTACTAAAACCAGCAGCAAAAGGCTTCCGCCAATAATCAAATTGCAAAATTTCTTGTACTTGTGATAGTCAATGCTGGCAGCAATAAACATCAAAACAAAACCACCTATCGCATTCACGCCCTGATTCATCAGGTAATCATAAGGGGATCCATTGTCATTGATAGACTTGTAATAGCTGGCACTAAATACCATAACCAGACCGAAAATGACCAGAATCGTAGTCAGTGCTACGACAAGGAAGTCACTTTGCCCTAAGTTCAGGTTTTGATTTAGATTCAGATTCAGATTCAATTTTTTCTTGGATCTTCTTCTCATTATTTCTGTAACCTTTCGACACACTCTTTGAAGTGGTCGCCTCTTTGTTCATAATTCTTATACATATCCCAGCTTGCGCATGCAGGAGAGAGGAGAACAGTATCACCTTCTGCTGCAAGTTCATAAGCCTTACGCACTGCTTCATCCATGTCCTTTACCAGGGAATAATCAGAAAACCCGGCCCTGTCTGCAGAAGCCTGCAGCAGAGGCGCATCTTTACCCAGGAGAAGCATATGTTTTACGCTGCCGTGAAAACCTGCAAGGAAAGGATCGAAATCCTGTCCTTTGCCGTCGCCGCCGGCAATCAGAATAATATTCTTACCAATAGCACGCAGTGCAGTTACTGCCGCATCTACATTGGTGCCCTTAGAGTCATTGTAATATTTTACGCCTTCCACTTTTCCACAATACTCAATTCTATGCTCTACACCGCCAAAAGTACGCAGCATTTCTGCGATAACTTCTGCATCGATGCCTGCAAAGTAGCAGACTGCAGCCGCCGCCAGCGCATATTCCAGATTATGTGCACCGATGATTTTCAGTTCATTGGCACCGCAGAAAGTAACCAGTTCGTCAGCTTCGTTTTTAATGACAATTTGACCGTCTTCCACATAAGCACCAAAATCAAGGCTCTTTGTTCTTGAGAACGGAACTACCTTTGCCTTACAATCCTTTCCTGCCAGTCCGAAACATGCAGGATCGTCTGCATTCAGCACCACATAGCCATCTTCCTGCTGGTTCGCAAAGATCATCGCCTTCGCTGCACCATAAGCTTCCATGGTGTGATGACGATCCAAATGGTCCGGTGTTAAATTCAGAATCGCAGAAACAGCCGGTTTGAAATACTTGGTTGTTTCCAGCTGGAAGCTGCTGGTTTCTGTTACCAGCCATGCATCTTCCGGTGCATCGATGGAAGCAGAAATTACTGCAACACCAATATTTCCTACCACGTATGTTTTTCTTTCTGCCGCTTTGAAAATCTCACCAACTAAAGTTGTTGTCGTCGTCTTACCATTGGTTCCTGTAATCGCAACATAGTTGCCGGAGCCAATGCGGTAAGCAATTTCCAGTTCACCGATAATTTCTGCACCCTTTTCTTTTGCTTCCTGAATAAATGGCAGCTCTGGGCTTACACCGGGACTTAAAATTAACATATCAAAATAGCCCATGTCAGCCGGCATGCGGTTAAAGTAGCAGATTGCACCCTTTTCCTCCAGGAACGCACGCAGCTGCGGATCTACATTTTCTTCTTTTTTTGCATCCTGAATGTGAACTTCTGCCTCCAGGCGAATCATCGCCTGTGCAGCTGCAATTCCGGATTTTCCAAGCCCTACGATGAGAACTTTCTTGTCTTTCATATTCTTTACGTTCATAGTCTTCCCCTTTGTCCTTCTGGAATTACAGACCCATTACCAGAGCTGCAATTGCACAGCAGATTAACGCAACAATCCAGAACATGATTACAACATGCTGTTCCTTCATACCGCATTCTTCGAAGTGATGATGAATCGGCGCCATCTTGAAAATTCGCTTTCCGCCTGTCAGCTTGAAATAACCAACCTGAATAATTACAGACAGTGCTTCCATTACATAAACCAGACCGGCGATTGGCAGTAAAAATTCTACTTTCATAATAATTGCTACTGCTGCCAGTGCGCCACCCAGTGCCATAGAACCTGTGTCACCCATAAACAGCTTTGCAGGGTACTTATTGAAGAATAAGAAACCTAAGCAGCCGCCGCACAGTGCTGCACAGAAGTTCATGCCGGACGCATGACCAAAGCTAGCTGCTACAATACCGAAGAAGAAGGATACCAACACAGTTACGCCGGAAGACAGGCCATCCAGACCGTCTGTCAGGTTTACGGCATTGGCCATAGCTACAACAACAAACATAACAAACGGAACATACAGTGCCCCAAAGTCTAAGTACTTATCAATAATCGGCAGCCATACTTCTGTACCGTGTTCTGTAAACTTCGCAACATATAAAGCCAGTGCGCCTGCAAATAAAATCTGCAGTGCCAGCTTCTGCCATGCTCTTAAACCCAGGTTATGCTTCTTCGCAACTTTGATGTAGTCATCAAAGAATCCAATCGCACCGAACAGAAGTGTAACAACCAGCATCGCAAAGGTATCCATTGTAATATCCCCTGCAGCCAATGTAATGAACACCAAAGTTCCTACGATAGCAATACCGCCCATAGTCGGTGTGCCTGCTTTAGACAGATGAGACTGTGGACCTTCTTCACGGATGAACTGCTGAAACTGCTTGTTCTTTAAAATTGGAATTTCTACAGATGTTAAAACTGCGGATGCCATTGTTGCAATGACTACTAAAAAAATCAAATCAAACATAACTACTTTACTCCTGTTCTACCATAATTTCTCTATAATTTGCTCGAATTCCATACCTCTGGAAGCTTTGACTAAAACCACATCTCCTGTTTTAAAGATTTCGTCTGCCTTCGCATACAAGTCATCTTTTTCTGCAAAATGCAGAATGGCTTCTTCCCCAAGACCTTCTCTTGCGCCAATCACATAATCAAAAGCCTTTTCTCCAACGGTAATCAATAACTCTATTCCTTTTTCTGCGGCATATGCTCCCACTTCTCTGTGGTACTTCGCAGATTCACTGCCAAGCTCATTCATGCCGCCCAGCAGCGCAATTTTTCGTTTTCCTTCCATGTTCATCAAAGTATTGATAGCTGACTTCACAGAGTCCGGTGCTGCGTTGTAAGCATCATCGATGATTTTGATACCATCCTTTTCTCTGATGGTCAGACGGCTTCCGGTAAGAGAAACGTTTCTCAGCCCCGGAATCCCCTCTTCGATTTCAACTCCATGTATACGGCAGCCTGCCAGTGCCATAGCAGAATTCAGCGCATTATGCGCACCCGGAATATCCAGATGTACCGGATAAGTTCTTCCGTCCACAGTCAACTGATAATCAATGCCCTTATCACCGTGGTCACAAATATCATGAACATAATAATCCGCTTCAGATTCAAATCCTACGCGGATGATATCATATTTTTCGCTATCCACTGTGGATAGCATATCGTTAGACTGATTGATGACCAAGGTGTTGTCTTTGTCAAAAAAGTCAACAGTTTCCATCTTTGCCTGGAGAATCCCTTCGCGGCTTCCCAGATTCTCTACATGAGAAATGCCGACATTGGTAATCAGTCCTACCTCAGGTCTGATCATATCCACCAGTCTGTGAATTTCACCAAAACGGTCCATGCCGATTTCCAAAACGGCAGCTTCCATGGAATCATCAAAAGAGAAAATGGTCAGTGGTACGCCCCAGTCACTATTTAAGTTTCCCACTGTAGTGCCGGTCTTATACTTCTCACTGAGAATCCCGTGAACCATGTCTCTCGTGCTGGTCTTGCCTACACTTCCCGTTACAGTAATCTTTTTCAGATTCAGCTTTTCCAAATAATATTTGGCAAGAAGCTGCATACCCTTGGTGGTATCATCCACCAGGATAACATTACAGTCTTCAAATCCTTCTGCTGACTGAGGGTTAGACACCAGAAAAGTTTTGCATCCTGCTTCATAAACCTGGGGCAGGAACTTATGCGCATCATGGACAGCGCCGATAATTGGCACAAAAAGCTGCCCTGGTTCGATTTTTCTTGAGTCAATGGCTACGCCATCAATAACGTCCTCTTTATCGCCGGAAAGCAATTGTCCTCCCGTCGCTTTTAAGATTTCTTCGATTGTGATCTTGTTCATATTTCACCTTTTCTATGGATGACCGGACCTCCTCACAGTCATCAAAATGTATAACCCCTTCGTCAAAAATTTGTAAAGTTTCATGCCCTTTTCCGGCAATTACAACGATTTCTCCAGGCAGGCAATGCTGCACAGCATAATTGATTGCCTCTCTTCGATCCCGGATAACGCAGTAATTTCCCGAAAATACATTTATCCCTTTTATTATATCACGATTAATAGCATCCAGCGATTCACTTCTTGGATTATCTGCTGTAATAATCGTAAAATCCGCATACTTCCCGGCTGCCTCACCCATGCTCTGCCTTCTGCCAGGGTCTCGTTCCCCGCCACATCCAAAAACACAGGTTAAACTCTTTGGATGATATCCCCGCATTGCTCTCAGTAATGCTTCCATGGCGGCACCATTATGTGCATAATCTACCAGAACGGTACGCGTATAATCTATCAAAAATAGCGTCTGCCTGCCAGGAATCTCTACTTCCCGCAAAGCATGTTGTATGCATCGGTCCTCAACGCCAAAGTATTTGGCCGCAGCCATTGCAGCCAAACCATTGGAAACAGAAAAGTCTCCCGGAGAACCTATGACCAACTTTATATTATACCTTCCTTTTGTCTGAAATTCTACTGCTAATTTGCCTGGGAGTCGAATTAATTCGTAACTTTCTACCCATATATCCCCTGGCTCTTTTATGCTGTATAAAAGCAGGGGAATATTTGAGAGTTTTCCCAGGACATTGGTAATTTCCGGTGCGTCCATGTTAACAACCGCAGCACTGCACTGTTGAAACAATTGGCTTTTCCAATACAAGTATTCTTCAAAGTCTTTGTGTTCCTTTGGACCTATATGGTCCCTTCCGATGCTGGTCAGGATACCCAGATCAAAAGTAATTCCATAAACACGGTATTGCATCATGGCCTGAGATGAAATTTCCACAACAGCGACTTTGCATCCTGCATCCGCCATTTCGCGAAGCGCCTTATGTAGTTCTAAAGATTCTGGCGTTGTTTGACGGCTGGGATATTTTCGAGCCACAGTATCAATCTCAATAGTCCCGATTCTTCCGCAAAGCATGCCTGCATGCTGAAAAATCTTCTGCACCATGTACGTAACCGTTGTTTTTCCTTTTGTTCCCGTGACACCTATCATCCGCATCTTCTTTGCCGGATAATCATAATATGCCGCTGCCATCTGCGCCAATGTTTTTCGCGTATTTTCAACTTGTATTACAGTAACCTGTTCTTTAAAAGAAAGGGGCTTGCTGCATACAATGACAGCAGACCCCTTGTCTACAGCTTCTTTTGCAAAAGCGTGGCCATCCGTATCGCCGCCCTCTATGCAAACAAATACAGTCCCACCTTCTGCCTGTTTCGAATGATATGTGATTCCTGTTACTTCTGTATCAAGGCTGCCTTCTAAAACAATGTAGTCTGCATCCTTGAGCAATTCCTGTAGTTTCGTAACAATCCTCTCTTTTCTAAATTCCGTCTATTCTCTATACAGGTATACCTTTCCGCCTTTTTTCACTTTTTCTCCTGCTTTTGGATATTGGTCTACTACCTTAAAGTTTTTCTCTCCCTCTGCAGGTACAGCTTTGTAATCAAGTTCTTTCTTTCCTAAAATGCCAATGGCATCTTCAAAGCTCTTTCCAGTAACATCCGGTACATATACATAAGAGGACTTCATTTCCTCCTCTTCTTCTTCTGTGTAGTTCGGCGTAACGCCCAGATAAGGAAGTGCATTTTGGAAAAATTCTCTGGCAATTGGTGCTGCCGTCGTACTACCGAATTGTACACCCTTTGGACTGTCTACAATGACAAGAACAGTTACCTCCGGATCATCCATCGGTGCCATCCCGATAAAGGAAGAGTACGTATCATTGGAATATCCGCCGTCTTCACTAGGCTTTTCAGCAGTACCGGTTTTGCCTCCGATACTATAGCCTGCAACTTTCGCGTTGCCGCCGCCGCCTTCTTCTACAACATATTCCATAATCTGCTGTATTTCCTTTGCAGTTTTTGAAGAAATAACTTTTCTAACTTCTTTTGTTTCGAAATTCTTTATTGTATTTCCATCGTCATCTGTCAGCTTTTGTACTACACGCGGCTGCATCAAAACACCATCATTACCGATGGCGCTGACTGCAGCTGCCAACTGAATCGGCGTAATCGCAATCCCCTGACCAAAAGAGATGGTTGCCAATTCAATATTTCCAATGTTTTCTTCGGCCTGAATCTGCGCCTGCGCTTCTGCCGGAAGGTCGATATGAGTCAAGCTGGTGGCTGTAATCCCAAACATTTCCAAATAGTCGTAATATGTCTCAACCCCCAGCTGTAACCCCAGCTGAATCATGACCGGGTTGCATGAGTTTCCTACGGCTTCTGTCAGCGTCTGATCCCTATGAGGCGTATCACTCCAGCAATGGAGTGTCCAGCCTGTTCCCGGCACTTCATATCCTACATTACAATAATAATAGTTATCTGGTGTTGTCACACCTTCTTCTAAAGCAGCTGACGTCGTCAGCAGTTTGAAGGTAGAACCTGGTTCATAAGTATCACTGACTAATGGGTTTCTCCACATGCCACTTAAATATTCAGATTGCTCCTTTTCCGACATTTCCTCATAGGCTTCACGTTCGGATTTCGTCGGCGGCTCTGTTGCATCATTAGGATCATATCCAGGGTTTGTCGCCATTGCCAGAATATCTCCGGTCTTTGGATTCATCACCAGACACATGATTCTATCTGCATCTGTTTCGCGCATTCCATTGGCGATTGCATTTTCTGCATAGTGCTGCATCACTTCATCCAACGTAAGCACAACATTCATTCCATTTTCAGCCTGATAATACGTGTCCTTGCCATAAGCTAATGCATTGCCATTGATGTCAGTATCTTTGATCCATCTTCCGGCAACACCACTTAGATATTCGTTGTACTCCTGTTCGATTCCGCTTCTACCTACATTGTCATCGTTTACACTGCCCAAAAGCTGAGATGCAAAATTCCCTAAAGGATAATATCTCTTCGTATTTTCTGCAATTTCGATACCATACAGGTCTAAATCGCGCACCTTGTCGCAGGTCTCTTTGTCTAAATACTTTGCAATCTTGATCAATGCCTGATCTTTCTTCAGTTTCTCTTTGACATCTTCTGAACTCATATCGAGGACAACTGCAAGTTTATTGCTGACATCATCCAGTTTTTCTTCAGTCGTGTAGTTGTCAGCAATTTCTGAAGGTCTCGCCCACACTGTGTAACATGTCGCGCTTGTTGCAAGTTCCTTCCCGTTTCTATCATAGATTGCGCCTCTTTTTGCTTCAATTGGAATATCACTCGTCTGCTGCGCAATTGCTTTCTCGGTGTATTCTTCCGCTTTTACCACCTGAATCCACGCAAGTCGAAAGCACAGCAGCAACATAAGTAACGCTAAAACAAAAAAAACAATGAGTATTCTCTTTTTATGTGTTCCATAAATTCTTGACATTTTCTATATCTCCAACCTGTAAAAAAAGCCAGACTATTTTTATTATGAAGTTGTCTGGCTGTATTTTATGAAATTATAATATTTTACGACAGGAATCTTAGTGATATGCCTGTTCTTTAATAATCATAGCAAAATTGCCATCTGGAGCATCTTCATTAGATACGTAGACACATTCACCTTCTCCAGGGTACACCATTCCCAGCTTCTGTGTAGCAACTTTTTCTATATGATCAATATTGTTAGCACTCTTAATCTTTACGCTTAAAGTGTCAATTTCACCCTGTAACGCTTCATTCTCTGCGATCAGTGCATTATTTTCGCATCTTAATTCTGCGCTGTACGCAGTAAATACTACCATCAAAATACAAACGATGCCCACCATGATTGCACTTAACAGGATTCTCTTCTTGTCTAAACTCTTCATTTGCCCTTCCTCACATGATACTACAAAAGGTTATACTATAGCTTCTCACAAACTCTTAATTTCGCACTTCTGGAACGTGGATTGTATTCCAGCTCCTCTTCAGACGGCAGAATCGGTTTCTTAGAAATCTTCTTGATATCTGCAGTCTTTCCACATACACATACCGGGAATTCCTTCGGGCATGTGCACGGATTCACACGTTCTGCAATAATCTCCTTTACAATGCGGTCTTCCAGTGAATGGAAGGAAATCACGCAAAGTCTCCCCTCTGGATTTAACACATCGCAGAACTCATGGATGGCTCTTTCCAGCTGACCGAGTTCATCGTTGACCTCGATACGAATCGCCTGGAAAGTTCTTTTTGCCGGATGCGGTCCCTCTCTTCTTGCTTTCGCAGGAATTGCAGCTTTAATCAGTTCAACCAGCTGACCGGTTGTTTCAATGTCCCCTTCTTTTCTTCCATTGACGATAAAAGATGCAATGCGGGAGGCCCACTTTTCTTCCCCATATTTAGATATAATTCTTGTTAGTTCTTTCTGGTCATAACCATTGACTACGTCATAAGCAGTAAACGGATCATCCTGGTTCATACGCATGTCCAGCGGCGCATCGTTCATGTAGGAAAAGCCTCTGTCTGCATTGTCCAGCTGGAAGGAGGAAACCCCCAAATCCAGTAACGCACCATCAATGCCATCGATTTCCAGTTCTGCAAGCACATGACGAATATCAGAATAATTGCTCTGTACAAAAATCTTCTGACATTTGTAAGGTTCCAAACGCTTGCTGGCTGCCTGGAGTGCATCCTGGTCTCGGTCAATGCCGATCAAAGTGCCTTTTTCAGACAGGTGCTGGCAGATGTAAGATGAGTGTCCGCCACCGCCTAAAGTGCCATCTACATAGATGCCGTCAGGATCAATATTTAAATTTTCAATACATTCTTCCAGTAAAACGGAAACGTGTTTGAATTCCATATAAACCTCTTAAAAACCGTATTTCGTTAACTGGGAAATGAAGTCTTCATCCTCTTCGCATGGATAGCTGTCAGGATCTTCCCAAACTTCCTTACTCCAGATTTCAATTCTGCTCATGGCACCCATCGTAACCAGTTCTTTATCAATGAATACCCTTTTCTTTAATTCTGCAGGAATCAGAATACGTCCCTGCTTATCAATTTCACATTCTTCAGCATTTGCAAATACGTCACGAATGTACTTTCTGACATTCTTATCAGTCTGAGGAAGTGCAGAAACCTTTTCCACCACTTTCTCCCATTCTCCAAGGGGATAAATGTACAGGCAATTGTCCATACCCTTTGTCAGGATACATCGTCCCCCTAGCTGATCACGGTGCTTAGAAGGCACAATCATTCTGTTTTTGGCATCTATTGAGTTGTAATATTTGCCCATAAACATGTGCTTGTCCTCCACTTTACCGTTTCTAAATACTTAAAAATGCCGACACTTATACCTATTCTAAGTATAGCGTACCTACATTGTACACCACTTTCCACCACTTTTCAATAGAAAATAGCGGTTTTTTGATATTTTTAAACCACCGCCCTCCACTTTACATCACTTTTGGCAAGAATAGAAAAGGCCTGCACAAGATATTGTGCAGGCCCCGGAAAGGCTCTCTAGATGTGTTCTAATGCAGATAAAATTCACGTATATAAAATAACACCTCAGCTCCCATTTTCTCATATACTAATCCGGGAGGGATGATTACATAGCCTCCGGCTATGAATAAAAAGCGAGGTACAAAACTATGAAATGTAAATCTCTTGTCTGGCTTAATCAGGTCTTTTCAGATCTGACTGCCCCATCTTGCCCGCTCACCGGTACACTAATCGCAGACAGCACCACTTTCACACAGCAACTATCTTTCTATGATCCAATCGATGACAACGGCTGTAATTGTGGAGACGGTTGTGGCTGCAGTTGTGGTTGCGGTTGTAGTAGCAATATCGAATTTACCGATGATCTGACCTTTACCATAGAAAACACGCAGGCCTTCATCAGTGCCTTTACTTTGGAAAATCCAGAAGCCTTGAGCGCCGACAACGTAACAATAAACGGCATTCCTGTTGATGAACTGACCGTCACAGGAAACAGATATGTGGCATCTTTAGACACACTCATGCCGCAAATCGAAAGCTGCACCTGCATGGCCAATGGGCAGTCCACCAAAGCCATGCTTCTGATTCAGAATGCAGGTCCATGGCTCGCCAAACTGACCATCGTCGTCTACGGCAGCGTCTTCGGATGCGGTATCTGTAAGAAATTCAGGCTGGTTATGACCAGCCGTCCAGGGGTATCCATCGACATTCCGGGTGCAAGCACTTTTGCAGTTTCCCAGCTCTGCCTGCCATGTACCAAAGGCGGTGAAGCACCGGTTGTCCAATTCTCCTTCCAGGCAAAAGCTTCTCTGTTAAATCCTGTTTTGACAACAGATACAGGAAGCGGTCCTTGCAATATCATCCTGACGGGCACTCTGGTAGCTGAACCGGCAGCATCGATTCAGGTAACAAGAGAAACCCTTTTCGCCATCGATGCAGCTGCAGCTCCTCAGCCATGCGACGATTTAGAAAGATGTAAACAGGCGCCGGATACCTGCACCTGCGCAGCAGATTTTCCAGTTCCACCTAATCCATGTTGTCACGACAGTCTCGTTGAAACTGAAATTGTTTCAGCTGACGATAGCGATAGTTGCGGCTGCCAGCAGAGTCAAATTTGCTGTCAGTTCAACGGAGTCAACGGTTGCTCTTTGTAACAAACAAATTTTCTCCAAAAAACACTCCAAAAAACAAAAGAGGGAGACATCTTACGATGTCTCCCTTTCTATCTTATCTTCTGAAAATCATATCTTTTTTGCGAATACTGTATCTTCCGTATCTTGCTCTGCGAACCAGTTTTACAACTAATACTACAATCAGAGTAATAAGTGCAAGTACCAGTACCACCGCAGCAATCAGCATCCAGAAGAATTTATTTGTCTGTTTCAACATTTTAAAAGGACTCCAGCTGTCTTCCTGTACTTTTCGTCCCTGCATCTTTCCGTAAAGCTCCTCCGGAACCTCACCATCATCGAAACTATCGATGTAAGACGCCAGTGCATACCATTCTTTCAATTCGCTTCCATCTTCACGATAGACGATATGCTGCTCATAATCCTCGATGACATTGCCGTCTGCATCCTTTGGCACAAGAGACAGCAGGCCATAAGACATGGAATTTACCATACCCAGCATCTGTGCAGAATACAGGTCTGCTACAACACGGTACAGCTGATTATCTTCAATTTCTGCAATACTGCCGTCAGCAGTAACCAATTCCACATCATAGGTCTTATTCAGCAGCATGCGGTGAGAGTTATACTTATACTGCATACCACTCATGTAGAGTCTTGCCGCACTCATCAGCGGAGAAACAGAAATATCAACTTCTGCTGCAAGTTTCAGTTCCTCACCAGTCAGATAAACGCTTACTAACGGGTATCCCGCAACGCCATCTGCACCAGTACCCAGAGATAATACATTGAAAGCCTCTTCTACAGTAATATCACCTTCACCGAAAGACTCTCTGATTACACCTGCCGGCGCAACAGCTACGTCAACCGTTCTATAGTCGTCGCCTTCTGCTTCTTTCACGCCGTAGATATAAGAGTCAGCGATAATATTGCCTAAGGTATCTTCTCCCTGCTCTGCAGAGAAATCTTCGATTGCTGTAAATTCTACATCATTGTCCGCCAACACTTCGTCCCATTCGTAATCATACTTAGAGAAGTATTTTTCATTTACGGCAGTTTTGAACGAATCAACCTTTTCCTGCGCAGTGCTGTTCGCAGTCACCTTGCTGTCGATTGCCTTCAAAGTATAAGATTCTAATGTGAATTCTCCATCTTTTTCCACAAAGGAAATCAGACCCAGATTGTCATTATACTGTCCAACAGAAGCAATAACCGTATCGTTTACCAGAATAGGTTCTTCCAAATAGGTATGGGTATGTCCGCTGACAATCAAATCAATGCCATCTACTTCAGCCGCCAGAATTTCATCTTCGGAGCTGTCCGGATCATCTGTTGTTCCACCGTGAGATACGCAAACAATCATATCCACTTTTTCGTGAGCCTTAATTTCTTCTACAGTTGCCTTGGCAGTTTTGACAGGATCTAAAAATTTAGTGCCACTTTCCGGCGCAAAGCTGTCAGCTTCCTTGCCAAAAATACCAAATACAGCAATTCTGGCGTCGCCACGCTTTACAACAGTATAGTTTTTTACACCATAGTCTGTCATCGCCTGTTTCAGTCTTTCGCCGTCCTCTTTCAAAGCTTCGTCAGCCAGCGTTGCATCCCAGTCAATATTAGCAACAACCAGTTCCGGCAGTTTATCTTTCGATTTTACTGCTGCATTCAGCATATCGGACAAGCCGCGGGAACGATAATCGAATTCATGATTCCCTAAAGTCGTTACATCAAATCCGACTTCTCCCATCATGCGCAGTTCAGGAGCTTCACTTCGGTAAACAGTCTGGTATGGTGTGCCCATGGAAAAATCCCCGCCATCCAGAACGAAAGTCTCCTCATGATTTTTCTTTTCCGTTTCAATTACAGTTGCAACCTGCGCAAAAGTTTCCAGGTGAGAGTGCATGTCATGAGATACGATAAACTGAATGCGCTCATTTGCCGCCTTTTCTTTTGCCATTGCAGCCGATGGTACCAAAGTAGTCAGCACCATACATAAAATTAAAATCTTCGCAAATACTTTTTTCAAGGTGATTTCCTCTCTTCTATTTGGTGTCTAAATTTAAGTTAACTTATATTTTATCACAGTTTCTTCCACTCTGCTACAAGCAGTTCTTTTCTTTCTTTGGAAAGTTTTTTGATTGCAGCTTCTCTCCGCATCGCTTCTTCCTTTGTATCAAAGGTCTCGAAGTACACCAATTCCACCGGTAATCGTGGTCTGGTATATTTGGCCCCTTTTCCAGTATTATGGCATCGAACCCGGGCCTCCACATCAGTCGTCCACCCTGTATAAAGGGTACCGTCTGCACATCTGACCATGTAGGTATAATTCATTTTCATCACCTCACGTGTACACTAGTATACCACAAATATCCAGAGAAAGTCTGGCATATTTTCACGGACTCCTTACAAAAATAAATGCAGATTATATTACAAAAGGAGGCTTTTATGGTACAAATTTTACTTACAATTATGCTCTTCATCATGCCTTTTCTCATTTTATCAAAGGAAACAAATCATCCCGGACTTTATACAGGTCTTTGGGTTTCTCTCTTTTTTTGGGGACGCATACATGCCTTTTTCTCTATCCTCATTTTCAGTATCAGCGTGGTTTATTATATTTTTCAGCGCAAAACAAGTCCAGGCAACCAAAGTGAACACTTCACAAGTGCCGGTTTCTGGGTTCCGCGGCCAGGCGCAAAACCTTTGACCGCATTCCTTTCTATCCTGATCATTTTTTGTGCCTTCGGCAATATCTGTCAGGACTATGGAATGGCTTTGAACCTAGACACAACAATTCAGAACATTGCCTTGTTCCTTGGATTTGCCGGATCATTGACAGGCCCCATTCTCTTTGGACTTCTCAGCGATAAAAAAGGGCCTTTTTCTGCTTTTATCATATTACTTTTTCTAGGAATTACCAGTATAGGATGTACCGCCCTTTCCTTTGCGCACCCCCGTCTGTTGGCGGTAGGTTCTTTCCTCATACAATCAGTTATAGCCGGTACATTCTCACTCATACCATTACTGCTTCTGCGATTTTACGGCAGACCACAGATTTCTTTTGTTCTGCCCTTTCTTTTATTGTTTTTGGCAGGACTTTGGTCCGCTTCCTTACGCTTTTACAAAGTCGCAGATGCCCTTTCCCAGGATTATCTCCTTGCGATGGTATTTCTTCTACTGATGGCGACCGTGCTAATCCATAAAGCCTGGTGTCAGCGTCTGACAATCTTATAAAAAAACAGAGCCGCCCAACGGGCGGCTCTTTCACTTCACACATACATATTATTGATATTTTTCTACAGGAATCTGCTTTTCTTCCAGTTTTCCTTTTACGTACATCCTAAACAGAATATATCCAACAGAACATAGCGGAATGAAAACCAGCATCCCTGCAACACCCATCAGATTTCCGCCGATGGTAACTGCTGCCAGCACCCAAATAGACGGCAGGCCAACAGAATTTCCAACTACTTTCGGATAAATCAGGTTGCCTTCCAGCTGCTGTAAAACCAGGAATAAAACCAGAAAAACAAGTGCCTTCATAGGACTTACCATCAGAATCAGAAACAGTCCTACACCGCAACCGATAAATGCCCCAACAATCGGAATCAAAGCACAGAAACCGATTAATACGCCAATCAGCATAGCATATGGTAATCTGAAAATAGTCATAGTGATGACAAAGAGGGCACCCAGAATGCATGCTTCCAAACACTGTCCGGATAAGAACTTTGAGAATACACGATAAGAAATGCTGCAAACCTCCAGCACCTTGTCAGCTTTCTTCTCACTCAGCAATGCATATAAAATCTGTTTTCCCTGACCACCAAGCTTCTCTTTTGACAGCAGAATGTAAATTGCAAACACAAAACCAATAAAGAAATTAATGATGGCTCCTACAATGTTTGTAATGGCACCTACTCCACTATCAACCATCGCACCCGCTGCTTCCTGTAAGACCTTGGAGACCTTCTTAATAATTTCATCCCAGTCTATCGTAATCTTTTCCAAAAGCAGACGCAGGTCATCCCAATAGCTCATCTTAGAAAGCATCCATTCTTTGGTCGCTTCAAAAGCCCCAGGAAGCTGCACTGCAATCATTTTGATGGTATCAGACAGCTGCGGCACCACAATGTATACCACAACGACCAATGCGGTAATGACTAACGCTAAGGTTACGACAAAAGAAATGGCACGCTGGCCTTTTATCCTGCTTCCCCTTTTTTCAAAGAGATGATATTCGATCCGGCTCATCGGCACATTGACAATAAACGCAATGACCGCTCCAAGCACAAATGGAGATATCACACCAAAAAGCCGTCCTGCCATATCCACTACAAGGCCGACATTCTGCACGCCCAGATAAAACAGGATTGCCGCAAATATAACGAAAACAAAAGTCTTTACATGTTTTTTATTGTTAAAATCCATACTACTCCCCCTCTAAAGATTCCAACCCCTTTTCTGAATATTCTTATCTTACCAGTGTATATCCGGCTTCGTCAACTACTGCCTGAAATTCGTCCATGGAAATTTCACGATCCGCTGTAACATAAGCTGTCTTTTCTTCTAAGTTGATTTCTGCCTGCACACCTTCCATTTTGTTCAGAGCTTCTGTCATATGTCTCTGACAGTGCATGCACATCATACCTTCAATCTTTAATTCATACTTCATTTCTTTTTCCTCCTCAATATTTACATCAACACAGCCGGACTCGCAACTGTTCGTTTTTACTTTAACTTCATTTTCAATTTTAAATCTTCTTAATCGCAGTGCATTAGATACCACACAGATGCTGGATAAACTCATTGCTGCAGCTCCAATCATCGGCGATAATTTGATGGCGAACAGCGGATACAGCACGCCCGCTGCTACTGGGATGCCGATGATATTATAAAAGAAAGCCCAGAACAGGTTCTCCTTGATATTCTTAATCACAGCCTTGGATAACTTCACCGCCGTTACCGCATCACGCAGATCACTTCGCATCAGCACAGCATCTGCACTATCCATCGCAACATCCGTACCCGCACCAATTGCAATTCCTACGTCAGCCTTGGCAAGTGCAGGTGCATCGTTAATGCCATCACCAATCATCGCAACCTTATGTCCTTCTGCCTGCAGTGTCGCGATATGGCGCTCTTTGTCAGTAGGCAGAACGCCTGCAATCACCTTTGGAATCCCCAGTCTTCTACGGACAGCTTCTGCCGTACGCGGATTATCTCCTGTCAGCATAACCACATCTATTCCCATAGCCACAAAGTCCTCAATGGCCTGACGGCTGCTTTCTTTTTCCATGTCTGCTACAGCGATAATACCAACGACAGACTTTTCATCTGCGAAAATCAAAGGGGTCTTCCCTTCATCTGCCAAAGCATTCAGTTTGACCTTCACATTACTCAGGTCAATCCCATATGACTCCATCAGCGCTTCATTACCAGCCAAATATAGCTGACCGTCTATGATGCCGCGAACACCACGTCCGAAGATAGCCTCAAAGCTTTCAACTTCACGCACAGTAGCACCTTGTTCCTCCCCGTAAGTTAAAATCGCTTCCGCAAGAGGATGCTCACTACCTTTTTCCAGAGTACATGCAATATCCAGAAAAATTTCTTTTGCTGTACCCGTTACAATGATATCGGTGACACGAGGTGCACCTTCTGTGATGGTGCCTGTTTTATCCATAACTACAGTATCAATATGATGGGCTGTTTCCAAAGCCTCTCCGGACTTAATCAAAACACCATGTTCCGCACCCTTTCCGGTACCTACCATGATAGCAACCGGTGTCGCAAGTCCCAATGCACACGGACAGGAAATAACCAATACAGAAATGGCAATCGACAACGCAAATTCAAATCCTGCGCCGCTAATATACCAGATAACCCCTGCCAGAAAAGCAATGCACATAACCACAGGTACAAATACACCTGCAATTTTGTCTGCCAGTCTTGCAATCGGTGCCTTGCTGGCACTGGCCTCTTCCACCAGTTTGATAATCTGTTGGAGCGTAGATTCAGCACCAACACGGGTACAACGCACTTTGATAAATCCTGTCTTATTTAACGTACCGGAAACAACTTTGTCCCCTTCCTGCTTTTCCACAGGTATACTCTCACCGGTAATCGCAGATTCGACAATGCTGGTGGTTCCGCTAACGATAATGCCATCTGCAGCAAC
>JAZUBY010000030.1:0-15036 GCA_045638885.1 Emergencia sp.
TGGGGCTTAACCGTTATCATCGTAATTATGGGTACTGAAGGTATCGAAAAGTTCTGTAAATTTGCGATTCCTGCGTTAGTTGTATGTATGATTATCGTAATCGTAAGAGCTGTTACATTACCTGGCGCTGGCGAAGGTTTAGCATTTATCTTCAAACCAAGCTTAGAACCATTCAAGGGTACTGGCTGGATCGGCGTATTAGGTGCTGCTGGTAATCAGTGCTTCTTCTCGTTGTCACTGGCGTCCGGATGCTTAATCGCTTACGGTGCAGGCTTATCTAAGACTGAAAACTTAGAAAAGAACGCTATGATTGTTGCAGTTGCAGATACTTGCGTAGCTGTAATGGCAGGCGTTACTATTTTCCCTGCTGTATTCGCATACGGCTTAGAACCAGGTGCTGGTCCTTCCTTGTTATTCGTTACATTAGTAACTGTATTCCAGAACATGGGAGCAATCGGTCCTATCTTCAGCGTAATCTTCTTCTTACTGGTATTCTTCGCAGCATTATCTTCCTCCATCGGTATGATGGAAGGCGGTATCCACGCTATGGTAGACTATCAGGAAAAGAAGGGCAAAGTAAACAGAATGAACTGTGTAATCCTGACAGCTGCTATCGCTTTAGTTGGTAATATCATCGTAACTGGTGATGGCTTAGGCTCCACAGGTTGGTGGAACCCATTAAGCGCTCTGTTAGGTGCAGACTCTGGAAAAGTTTGGTTAGACTTCTTCGACTTATTCGCAGAAGGTATCCTGATGCCATTAGGTGCTTTAGGTATGGCTATTATGTTAGGTTGGACTAGAAAGAACTACTTAGATGACGAAGTTCTGCAGGGCTCCAACTACAAGACAAAGGCATTCGTAGACATTTGTCTGAAGTACATCGACCCAGTAATCTGTGCTATCCTGTTAATCGTATCCTTAGACGGATTCTTTAACTTCACAGAATTATTCTAAAAATACATACAACTCTATAATAAATAATGCAATTTAAAGTGAGAAAAGGCGGGTTTTTACAACCCGCCTTTTCGTTTGTAATGTACGAAAAACCATGCACAATCTCTCGTCCTCTCTTTGGGGTTCTCCCACATCTTCATGTATACTTTTGTTTTTTTTAACAATTTTTCTCTATTTTTTATGATATCCATTGACAAATTACAGCTGATTCTATATAATGACACATGTGAAATTATTCATATAATTTGATATTTTTATTAGGAGGTTTCGTTATGGAACAAGGTAAAGGTCAATGGGCCAGCAGTTTTGGTTTCTTAATGGCTGCTGTAGGGTCCGCAGTAGGACTCGGTAACTTATGGGGGTTCCCATACAAGATGGGTGCAAACGGCGGTTTCGCATTCCTGTTACTGTACTTAGTATTAGTAGTATTCGTTGGTTACGTAATTATGTTAACTGAACTTTCTCTGGGTAGAAAGACTGGTAAGGGTGTTGTAGGTGCTTACACAGAATTATCCAAGAAGTACACATTCATCGGTTGGATGAGTGCTATCGCACCTTGGTTAATCTTATCCTTCTACTGCATGTTAGGTGGTTACTGTATGAAGTACGCAATCGCTAACTTAGGCGACCTGTTTGGTGCAGGCTGGGGTATCGGCGATGCAGCAAGTGACGCTTACTTCTTCGGGTTCGCAGCTGACATGGGACAGACTGTAGTATTCTCTCTGGTATTCGTAGTTCTGACTATCTTAATCGTTAGAGCAGGCGTTTCCAGCGGTATCGAAAAGTTCACTTCCATCGCTATGCCAGCGTTATTCGTAATGTTAGTTATCACAATCATCAGATCCTGCACATTACCAGGTGCTGCTGAAGGTATTGCTTTCATGTTCAAGCCTGACTGGACAGCATTCCAGGGTACTGGCTGGGTTAAGGTATTATCCGTAGCTGGTGGTCAGATGTTCTTCTCCCTGTCCTTAGGTATGTCCATCATGGTTGCATATGGTTCTTACCTGCCAAAGACAGAAAACTTAGAAAAGAGTGCTTTAATCATTCCTTTCGCTGACACAATTGTAGCTCTGATGGCTGGTTTAGCTACTATGCCAGCTGTATTCGCATCCGGCTTAGAACCAGGTGCAGGTCCTGGCTTACTGTTCGTAACTCTGCAGACAGTATTCAAGGGCATGGGTGGTTTCGGTCCTATCTTCGGATTCGTATTCTACTCCTTAGTATTTATCGCAGCTATCACTTCCTCCATCTCCCTGTTAGAAGGTATCACTGCTGTAGCAGTTGACAAGATGGAAGAAAAGGGTAAGAAGGTTGACAGAAACAAGTTAGTATTAGCATTAGGTGCTTCTATCGCTGTAACTGCTGCCATCATCTCCATCGATGGTTTAGGTCAGAACGGTTTCCCTCAGTTCTTAGGTCAGGGCTGCTGGTTAGACGCTGTTGACTTAATCTCTGAAGGTATCCTGATGCCATTAGCAGCTTGCTACTGCGCTATCATCATCCCTACAGAATTAGTTAGAGATGAAGTTACTCTGAACGGTGAAAAGTTCAAGACTCAGAAGTTCTACGAATTCTGCATCAAGTTCGTTGCTCCTATCATGATGGTAATCGTTCTGTTAGGTCAGTTAGACGGCTTCTTAGGATTAGGAATGTTCGGCTAAACAATAGCAAACAAACTTATCAAAACATAAAAATGACCGGCGTGAAATTCACGCCGGTTTTTTTTTGCCCAATTCCCACATACTAGTTACAAAACAGTAATAACATAATGACACCCGGTATCCCCAACACCCCTACGGTTACTGCATTTACCAAGTTTAGCGGAATCATCAGACCTAAGCCACTTCCAACAGCATTCAGTACAATCAGCAGAATTCCTCCCAGCAGACTGTTCACAATCATCTTCAAGACAATTTTTAGCGGTATTAGCAGGGTTTTACCCAAAAGGAATAATAATATTAAGGTGCCCCCAAAAGTCAAAAATACGCCCATTTCTACGCTCATATCCCTATCCTCCACAAAATCATTCCTATGCTGTATAAAATATGTGGCAGTGGAATAAAATAGAAGCAGGAAAAGGAGAAAGGACGTGATGACATTCATGAAGAAAAAATGGAAAACGGAAGAAGAGCAGATTCTCGCCTTCATAAAAAACGCTCACACTGAAGTGGAGGAGGCAACGGTTCTGTTCAATGAGCTGACAGACTCTGCAGCAATTGATTATGCATCCTATAATCTCCTGGCCGCAAAGACGAAATATTCCAATTTAATCCGATTGGCAAAAGAAAAAGGCATGTCCGTCTAGCGGGCAATGCCTTCTTTGTTCTTTGTTAAAATTATAATTCCCTACGGCCTTCCATGGCTTTCAAGAGGGTAACTTCATCTGCGTATTCCAAATCTCCACCAACAGGAATACCGTTGGCAATTCTGCTGACTTTGATGCCGGATGGTTTGATCAGGCGCGCAATGTACATAGCCGTTGCTTCCCCTTCGATGTTCGGGTTAGTCGCCAGAATCAGTTCCTGCACGTCTGTATTTTGCAAACGCATAATTAATTGCTTCAGATTGATGTCTTCCGGCCCTACTCCATCCATCGGAGAAATTGCACCGTGAAGCACGTGATATAAGCCGTCGAATTCCTTCATACGTTCCATAGCCATAACATCCTTTGGGCTTTCCACCACACAGATGATATCCTGTCTGCGGTTTTTATCTCTGCAAATGGCACATGGCTCCTGGTCCGTCAGATTTCCACAGACAGAGCAGTACTTCATGTTCGCCTTTGCATCTGTAATAGACGCTGCCAGAGCACCTGCCTCTTCATCGCTGAGAGACAAAATATGAAAAGCCAGTCTCTGCGCTGTCTTCCCCCCAATGCCGGGCATCTTGGAAAGCTCATTAATCAATCTTCCCAGGGGTCTTGGATACTGTTTCATTAGAATAAACCAGGGATGTTCAGGCCGCCTGTCAGCTGACCCATAGCATCGTTAGATGTTTCGTCAATCTGTCTCATTGCTTCGTTTACTGCCGCAATGATCAGATCCTGTAACATTTCAACATCATCTGGATCTACAACGTCCTTATTGATGTCTAACTTTACGATTTCTCTCTTACCGTTTGCTGTTACGGAAACTGCACCGCCGCCGGAAGTTGTTGTAAATTCCTTTGCTTCCAGTTCTTCCTGCATTGTTTCCATCTGACGCTGCATAGCCTGCATCTGCTTTAACTGCTGCTGCATGTTGCCGCCACCGCCGCCGATTTTCTGTTTCTTACCAGCTCTCATTCCTCTTCCCATGATTCTTATCCTCCATGTTTCTATTTTCTATTTCTTTATCTTACTTTAACGGGTATTCCCAAATTTAACTTATTTTCGATTTCACTGGCCAGTCTCTGCATGTCCTGATTATCTTCCGGATCATCCTGCTGGTTTACAGATCTGCATACCAGCTTCAGCTTCTTCCCAATGATATTCTCCATCAGAGCACAAATTTCTGCCTGATTTTGTTCTACATATTTTCCAACAAAGTCGCTCTGAACCAGAATCTTGAACTCTTTGTCATTGATGTCTACCAGCTCTGCACCCATACGGATTAAATTGAAACTACCTTTGATGTTTTCACCATTTTCAAAAATCCGGTTCCAGATGTCCGCTAAATCATACTGTGGCATGCTCTCTGCTGCAGACATCACTTCTGCATTTGGAGCAACCTCCCCTGCCGGAGATTCCATCAAAGGTTCTCCTGCCGGCTGCATGACCGTTTCCGTCTGCGGCTTCGCCTTTACGGAGGCTGTCGCCATGCCATGATTTCTCACCTGCTGACGCTGTGGTTGTCCACTGGACTTTACGGTAACGCTTTGCTCCATCAGGCCTGTGGCAATGGTCACAATAGCCAGCTCCAGCAAAATTCGAGGCTGGGTAGAATATCTGGCGTCATTTATTGTCTTTGACAGTGTGATAATACCGCTGTTGATTTCCTCCAGAGAGACCTGCATACTCTGCTGACGGAGTTTTTCAACGTTTTCCGTAGACATATTCAGCATGTCTTCCGCATTCTTGATGTATTTTGTAATCAGAAGGCTTCGATAGTGGCTCATCCAGTCTTTCATCAGCTGTTTGACGTCCTTACCCTCCTGCAGTGCTTCATCTAATAAGACCAAAGCCCCTGCTGCATCCTGCATCACCACTCTGTCAGTCAGGTTCAGGAAGAACTCTTCTGATACAGTACCCAGAAATTCCAGGATATCGTCTCTGTCCAGGATACGATCACCGCCTGCAAGGCACTGGTCTAAAATGCTGAGGCCGTCTCTCACGGAACCGTCTGCATTGGCTGCCAGAAGTCTCAAGGCACTATCAGAAATCTGCACGCCTTTCTCCTGGCAGATTCTGCTCATATGACCGATTAAAATATTTTCTGGTACACGCTTGAAGTCCAGGCGCATACATCTGGAAAGAATGGTCTGTGGCAGTTTCTGCGGGTCGGTCGTCGCCAGAATGAAGATGACATTTTCCGGCGGTTCTTCCAAAGTCTTCAGCAGCGCATTGGAAGCTCCAGTAGAAAGCATGTGCACTTCATCGATGATGTAGACTTTTTTGCGGCCTACTGCCGGCGGATACTTAACGCTTTCTCTCAGTTCACGGATGTTTTCTACCCCGTTGTTGGATGCCGCGTCGATTTCGATGACGTCCATGAAAGTGCCCTCTTTGATAGACTGGCAGTTTGGACATGTGCCGCATGGTGCATCGTAAGTATCCAGACAATTTACCGCCTTCGCTAAAATTCTGGCAGTCGTTGTCTTCCCTGTACCTCTGGTTCCACAAAACAGGTAGGCATGGCTCACGGTACCCGTCGCTATTTGGTTTTTCAAGATGCGGACGATATGGTCCTGCCCGATAACTTCCTGAAAGATCTCAGGTCTCTGGGCTCTGTAAAGTGCCGTATACATGGCTGCTCCTTCCTGTTTCTCCTTTTGCTTTTGTAAAATAAAAACTGCCCTTATATAGCTCCGCAGGCGTTGGAGAAGGCTAATCTGCGGCACATAAGAAAATCCGCTTATTGCTGCTTCCTTCCGGACCTGACAAGGTTCACGGCATCTCATTGCGCAGGACCCAAACCATACCAGGCGGAGCTATATAAGGGCAGTTTGAAGTTTTCATACCATAATATTATACTTTTTTTCGTCTACAATGTCAACGAATTTCTATACCACCTTGTAAAGTTCATCTGCTTCCGGTGGTGTAATTTCCTGGATTTCTCCAGTTTTTCTCTTGATTTTCGTGCCGTCCTCTATCGGACAGATTCTGCCGATGCAACTGATGGCCACGCCTTCTGCCTTTACGGCTTCCATAATCGCATCTTTGCGATCATCTGCAGCCATGATAATCATGCTGCCGCTGGAAATCAGTCTCAGCGGATCGATGCCATAGTGATCTGCAATCTTGATTGTTACAGGGTCGATGTGGACCTGGTCTTCCCAGACTTCGCATCCCATACCTTCCAGATGACAAAGCTCCCAAACGGCACCTAAAATACCGCCTTCTGTCACATCATGCATACCGGATGTACCTACTTTACCAGCCGCAATACCTTCTTTGACTACGCTGACCTGATCAAGCAATGCCAGGGCATGCGCCATTTCTTCTGCGCTCAAAGCATCTTCCAGTTCGTGACCTTTGTCACTGGCAATGATGCCGGTACCTTCCAAACCAGCACTCTTTGTCATCAGAATCCAGTCTCCCGGCTGCATCTGAGTGGACGGTGCCGATTCTCCCGCAAAGCCCCTGCCAAAAGCCGTAGATACGATAACAGGCTGGTTGACTGCAGGCGTTACTTCTGTGTGACCACCGATGATTTCCACACCGATAGCTTCTGCAGCTTCTCCCGCCTGGGCCATGATGTTGGTCACATCCGCCTTTGTAGTACCTTCTGGTAACAGTACCGCCAGGGTAATACCCAGTGGTTCGATACCGTTGCTGGCAATATCGTTGCAGGAAATATGAATGGCAAGTCTGCCGATATCGTTAACGGACGCCGTAATCGGATCTGTAGAAATGACACATTCATATGCACCGTAGTCGATAACAGCACAGTCTTCACCTACGCCTGCTCTTGTTTTTACTTCTGGGCGCTTGTAGTTGATCTTGTCGATGACAATTCTCTGTAATACTTCGCTGTCCAGTTTCCCTATCTTAAGCATGTGTTACTACTCCTGTTTCTAACCATGTTTTGATTGTTTCTTCATCAATAATTGGAACGCCAACTTCCTTGGCTTTTTTGTTCTTCCCTGATGTAGAGTTTACATCATTATTGACTAAATAGCTAGTCTTTTTGCTAACGGAGCCGGCAACTTTTCCTCCTGCCTGCTCGATAGCAGCCTTCAGAGCATCACGGTTGTCAAAATGGTTTAAAGAACCTGTGATAACAAAAGTCATACCGCTGAAGAAATCGGCCGTTTCTGCAATCTCTTCGTCCAAAGTTACCTCCCCGCGAACAGCCTCTGCCTCTGCTCTCTTTGCATCGTCAGCAAAGAAGTTTACGTAGCCTTCGGCCATGATATCGCCAATGCCGTCGATCTCCAGCAGCTGGTCACGTGTCAGATTCATGATATTTTCCCATTTACGACCGCATGCCTTGGCAATAACCTTCGCATTGGCTACACCGATGCCCGGGATACCCAGAGCATAGAGCAGTCTCTCCGGTGTAGTTTCTCTGGCCTTGTTTACAGATGCAATCAGATTATCAAAGGACTTTTGACCAAACCCCTCCATGTTTACAATGGTATCCTGATGCTGCTCCATGTGGAACAGATCTGCCAGATTGTGAATGAATCCCTCTGCAATAAACTTCTCAATTGTCGCCTCGGACAGACCGTCTATGTTCATCGCATCACGGGATACAAACAGAGTAAATCTCTTAATCTGCTTCGCCTGGCAGTCCGGGTTCGTGCAGTATAGGGTTTTAATGCCGTTATCGTCTTTGATCTCTGTCGCCGCATTGCACACAGGACAGACTTCCGGAATCTTGATATTGCCCGAGCCTGTCAGATTCTCTGCAATCTGTGGAATAATCATGTTGGCCTTATATACGGTAATGGTGTCGCCGAGACCAAGCTTCAAATCCTGCATCACACTGATATTGTGTACGGAGGCGCGGCTTACAGTCGTTCCTTCCAGTTCTACCGGTTCAAAGATAGCAACCGGATTAATCAGGCCCGTTCTGGATGCACTCCATTCGATTTCCTTCAGAGTTGTTTCTGCAATCTGGTCACGCCACTTGAAAGCAATGGCATCTCTCGGGAACTTCGCTGTCGTGCCCAGTCCCTTGCTGTATGCAATATCGTCTAATACCAATACGAGTCCGTCGGACGGCAGGTCATTACTTTCTACCTCAGTCTCGAACGCTCCTACAGCTTCTACGATGTTGCCTGGGTCTACCATGCGGTATTCCACCACATCAAAGCCCTGGCCTGCCAGCCACTGCAGCTGGTTTTCGCGACTGTTGTCAAAGTCCACATCTTCTGCCTCTACCAGTGAGAAGGCAAAGAAGTTGACATTTCTCTGCGCTGTAATCTCGTTGTTCAACTGACGTACGGATCCGCTGCACAGGTTTCTTGGATTCTTGTATTTTGCATCTGCGTCAGGAATAGACGCGTTGATTTTTTCAAAATCACTGTAACGGATGATGGCTTCCCCACGGAGAACCATTCTACCTTTATATGGGATTTCCAGAGGCAGATTAGCGAAAACCTTTGCATTATTGGTAATCACTTCCCCCACTTCTCCGTTACCACGGGTCAGGGCCTTCATAAGCTGTCCGTTTTCATAGGTCAGGACGATGGTCAGACCATCCAGTTTCCAGGACAAAATCGCCTTTTGACCGTCTAACCATGATACCAGGGCATTTCTATCCTTAGTCTTGTCTAAGGACAGCATACGGCTCGGATGGGCCTCCTTTGGCAGTTCTGAGAGGACTTCATAGCCCACCTGCTGGGTCGGACTGCCTGCCAGAATCACACCGGTTTCTTTTTCTAAAGCTTCCAGTTCGTCGTAGAGCTTATCATATTCAAAGTTAGACATGATTTCCTCTGCGTCCTGGTAGTATGCCTTGGCTGCTTTGTTTAAGATTTCTATTTTTTCGCGCATCAGCGCTTTCATATTTTCCATATTGTTCTCCTAGATTTTTGTCAGCTTGACAAATCCCTTTGCCAGCTTCTTCATACCTACACTGTCAAACATGACAGACATGGTCTTTGCATCCTGTTCGATAAGCAGTCCTTCGCCGAATTTTGGATGTTTTATTTTGTCACCTACGTTAAATTCATCGTCAACCAGCGCTGCATTGGCCTTGGTTGCCGCCTTTGCATAGCGAAGGGTATCATAAGGCTTAGCTGGTGCAGGATCACGGAAACCATCAAAGAGGCCGGTATCCACGCCCAGGTTATCGTCACGGTATTTACGCTCATAGATGGCATCACCGTCCAGCAGATGCTTGTCTACCTCACGGAGGAACTGAGACTCTCTGGTGTAATCAGTTCTGCCGTAAAGAGTTCTCATGGATGCGCTGGTCAGAATCAATACTTCCTTGGCACGCGTCATGCCTACATAGCAAAGTCTGCGTTCCTCTTCCATACCGGAAGGTGTATCAAAGGCCTTGTGACCCGGGAACAAACCATCTTCCAGGCCTGGCAGGAATACCACAGGGAATTCCAGACCCTTGGCACTGTGGATGGTCATCAGAACGAGTGCATCCTGATTTTCGTCGTGGTTGTCCACTTCGGCCATCAGGGTTACCTTTTCCATGAACCCTTCTATGGTTGGTTCTTCTCCTGTTTCTTTCGCCTGTTCCTCATAATCGTAAATAACCGATTTGAATTCCATCAGGTTTTCGATGCGTCCTTCCGCTTCTACAGTATTTGCATCTTCCAAGGCTTTCATGTACCCGGTGTTGACAAGCAGGCTGTCATAGATGTCGGATACGCGCAGGTTTTCCTTTTCCTGTCTGCAAAGGTTGATGCAGTCCACCATAGCCTTCACACCCTGGTATGCCTTGTTTGGCAGGGTATCAAGGACTTCATCGCTGGAGAGGGCCTGTAGCATACTTTCCCCTCTCACCTTTGCAAAAGCTGCAACCTTTTCTACGGACTTGTCTCCCATGCCTCTCTTCGGCTCGTTGATAACACGCTTCAGAGACAGGTCATCATATGGATTCACTACCAGACGCATATAAGCCATGACGTCTTTGATTTCTTTTCTGTCATAGTATCTCAGGCCGGACAGCACGCGGTATGGAATCTCGCGGCGTGTCAACGCTTCTTCAAAATGTCTGGACTGCGCGTTGGTTCTATATAGAATGGCAAAGTCGCTGTACTTTCTATTGTTCTTCTTCAGGATAATCTCCTGGGCCACAAAACGTGCTTCATCCTTTTCCGTATCAGCACGGTAGTATTTGATTTTTTCGCCGTCTTCTTTGTTGGTCCAAAGCTTCTTGCCTTTACGGCCTTTGTTGTTTTCGATGACGGAGTGGGCTGCCGCCAGAATGTTGCCTACGGAACGGTAATTCTGCTCCAGCTTAACTACCTTTGTTTCCGGGAAGTCCTTCTCGAAATCCAGGATGTTGCGGATATCGGCACCTCTCCACTGGTAGATACACTGGTCGTCGTCACCGACTACACAAAGATTATGATGGGCATCAGCCAACATCTTAATCAACTTATACTGAATATGGTTGGTATCCTGATACTCGTCCACCATGATATAGCGGAAACGGTTCTGGTACTTCAGCAGAGTTGCTTCATCAGCCTCAAAGAGCTTCACCGTGTTCAGCAGCAGATCATCAAAGTCCATGGCGTTGTTCTGTTTCAGAGTTTCGTCATAGGCTTTGAAGACCTTGTAGATAATCTTTGTCTTATAGTTTTCTTCCACGTGACGTTTATATTCTTCCGCGCCCATTGACTTTTCTTTATAGTTACTGATAATGGACAGAATATATGCCGGGTTGAACTCCTTCTCATTGATATGGTTCTCTTTCAGGATGTTCTTTACCAAGGTCTTCTGATCTGTACCGTCGTAAATGACGAAGTTAGACTTATATCCAATCAGTTCGCAGTGGTAGCGCAGGATGCGCAGGCACATAGAATGGAAGGTCATAATCCACATATCGTCGATGTAGCCAACCAGATCTTCGACCCTTGTCTTCATCTCCTTCGCCGCTTTATTTGTAAATGTTACAGCCAGGATATTGTACGGACTGATACCCTGGTCAATCATGTATGCAATACGCTCTGTCATAGTGCTGGTCTTCCCGGATCCTGCACCTGCCAGAATCAGCAGCGGCCCTTCTATATGCATAGCTGCCTGGCGCTGTTTCTCATTTAATCTATCTAAACTCATAACCTTATTACTCCTTTTTTATATGTGTCTAATTAATATATTTTAGCATATTTTCAGAGGGTCTTCCATAGGAAATGCATCCCCTTCTCTGCTGTGCGTTTCAACAAAAAAAGACTACCTGTTCAGTTTCAGGTAGTCTTTCATCTTATTCTAATGCTACTCAGCCCTCTTTTGCAATGCCAAAACAATAATTGGAATCAATACCAGCTGCAGGATAATCCCTGGTATAGATGCAGTCACGGTTGTTGCAATGACCGCTTTGATGCCGAACTCGGCAGCATTAAAGCCTAATGCGCTAAACATCGCCAGTCCCCATGCTGCTCTTCCTGCAATCATGGCAGTGACCAGTGAAATATATACGCTTGCTTTTTTCTTTGGCAGAATGCTATATAACAGGCCTGCTACCAGACCATAAACGGCCAGTTCCACCGCCATACACACTGCATTCGGAAACAGTACCGGCATGCCTAGCGTAATGGAACGGAGGATTGGTGCCAGTGCCCCAACAAGGCCGCCCCAAGGCGCTCCACAGAGAAATCCGCACAAGATTACCGGAATATGCATCGGACAAAGCATATTGCCGATCTGCTGGATCTGTCCTGTCAAAAACGGCAGCACAAAAGCCAATGCTAAAAATAAAGCGGAATATGTCAGTTTCTTTACGTCAGTCTTTTTGTTCATTTTGCTTCCTTCCGACAATAGAAAAAGGCGTACTTCGTCCCTTCTGGGATGTAGTAACACCTTCTGGTATCGTCTTTCTATATTTATTTTTTTGTATGTTTCTTGAAAAGACTTCTGTCTTTATGGCATACTTCTGTATACCATAAACAGTATAACATGGAACCCCCTAGCAGACAACCCCGTTTCTCAGTTTTGCCAGTACGTCATCTATCAGCGCGGAAACGGTCGGTTTTACTACACCTGCAACTAAATTATCGCATTTATTTACCGGAAGGAGGATGCGTTTTGCGTCGGCCTGTCCAATGGCCACTGCCATCTTTGGCGTAATTTCTCCCATAAGAGAGTCAGCGATAACAATGCCGATTGGTCCGATGATAACATCAGCTTTTCTACATGCCACGATGACAGGATTTTCACCTGTAGCCGCCTGATGAGCCCCTGCTTTCAGCATGGTTGCAGTTGCAACGGCATTGGTTCCGATGGCAGTAATATCTGCCTCTGTGAATTCTGCGCGAATGGCTTTGATAATCTGACCGCCCAGCTGGCCGCCCTGTCCATCTATGATTAAAATGTTCATTTATTTTCTCCTCTTAATTGATCCAGTTTTCTGTTACGGTAATATAATACCACATCTGCGCTGACCATCAAAGTATTCAACACATAAAGTGCCAGAACATAATTGATATTGCCTGCCGTGATTTTTCCTAAGATACCGCAGATGTACCCTAAAATAATGGCATAAGTAAAGAACACACTCTTACCTTTTGCCGTTCTGCTGGTCCAGGATTTATGTACTGAGATTGGCCAGGAAAGGCCGAAGCAGATGAGCATGATGGTTTCAAAGAAAGCTGACATTAGAATGCACCTCCCAGATTCCAGTTACCTCTTGGCATGCGGACTGGCTTTTCTTCCTCTGCATATTCTGTTGTTGTCACTTTGACTTCTTCCTCTTTCTTACCACCACCTGCTGGGGGTTCTTTGCGCTCGCCTTCGAAGTCAAAGAACTTGCGGCCGTCTTCTACCAGCATCTGGAGACGCTGGAATTCTTCGTTGAGAAGTCCTTTGCCTTTCTCTGTGATCACATAGATTTTTCTACGATTTTCCTCAGCAACCTGCTGGATAATCTCTTCTTTCTCAAAACGCCCGAGCAATGTATATAAAGTCCCTGCTCCTATCACGACTCTTCCTCCCGTCAGTTCTTCTACCATTTGCATGATACCATACCCGTGGTTCTCCTTCAGGAGTGAGAGTAAAATATAGTACATGGGTTCCGTTAGTGTTTTTAATTGTTCACGTGCCATGATATTGCCCCTTTTCTATTATGTTATAGTTATAGTCCTGACCACATATAAACCAGCAGGCCAGAGACAATAAGAATTTTTCCCAGTTGTCCTAGTTCTTTGGATTTTTCATCTGTGTAACGTACAGTTCTTCCTAAATCATCGGTAGATTTACTGCGTGTACCTGTAATGATGAATAGTGCTGCACCTAAAATTACCATATAAAGACTTGCTGTTTCTCCAAAGTTTCCACTGCTAATGTCCTCTGCGGTGTTGATGATGCCATTGTAGATCATAAATCCAAAAGCCGCAATGCCGGTAACCGCACGAATGTAACCCCAGAAAAAGGCTTGTTTCCAGTTATCGCTCTTCATAGGCATATCCTTTCGTAATGCCAGGCTGCTTTTGATATAAAATAAAAGGGCTTTAACGAAGCTAATGGTGCCAAACAGATAAATACAAAAAACTTGTATGGACTCCTTCACCATTAACGGAAAAATTTCTGGATCTACTGCTAAGCATAGTGCTAAAAAGCCAATCAATATGATGCCTACCGGCATATCGAAAGACCACAAACTCTTACGAATCTGCGCATATTCTTCCCTCCAATCGGTTTGGGTCGGTATTGGCGTTTCTTCTTCGTTAGAAATAAAAAACAGGTGACCAGGTTGCTCCGTAACATATTGCCAGCCTGCATCTTTCGCCATACGAATATAGCGTCCTTGCTCGTCTTTGTCTCCTTTGAATCCGTCGATGCAGAAAGCTCTCTTTTGCGGCAACTCTTTTCTGTAGGATGCTACGAATCCCCAAAGGTCAAAACTTTCCAGAACCAGCCCTTTACTTGCCTGTTTCTCCAGGTATTCTTCTGCCAATTTGTTATCAGCTAAAACAAATGGCCATAATCTTTTTGTCGTTTTCATATAGAGGCCCCCATTTCCGCAAACCAACTATATCTACACTCGATATATCTAACCTCAATATAGCATATGCTGTTGCATTATGCAAGCACTTGTATCCTATAAACTCTATTTTTTTGATTAATTTCCATTTTTGATTTAAAAAATCGGCATTATAGGATACACGAAACAGATTTGCGAACAGGCAATTCCGGATAGACTCTACAAAAACAAAGAAAGGTGTTGCACTTACGTGCAACACCTTTTATAAGTCATATATACGGTTTAGAATTAAACTAATTCTACGAATACAACTTCTGCGCAGTCACCTCTACGAGGTCCTAACTTCAGAATTCTTGTATAACCACCGTTTCTGTCTGCATACTTAGGAGCGATTTCTTCGAACAGCTTAGTTACAACAGTTTCGTCGTAAACGTATGCTAACACCTGTCTTCTAGCGTGTAAATCGCCACGCTTTGCAAGTGTGATCATCTTTTCAGCTTCTCTTCTTGCTTCCTTTGCTCTGCATTCAGTTGTAGAAATTCTGCCTTCTCTTAACAGATCAGTAACCAGATTTCTCAGCATAGCTTTTCTGTGAGCAGTTTCTCTGCCCAGTTTTCTATATCCTGGCATATCAAATATCTCCTTTCTTCTATGTTGCTAGATTAATCGTCGCTTGGTTTCAGGCCAAGGCCTAATTCTTCTAATTTTGCTTTTACTTCGTCGAGAGACTTCTTACCAAGGTTTCTAACCTTCATCATGTCTTCTTCAGTACGTTCTGTTAATTCCTCAACAGTGTTGATAGCAGCTCTCTTCAGGCAGTTGAAAGAACGAA
>JAZUBY010000031.1:0-4707 GCA_045638885.1 Emergencia sp.
CCAGGCCGCATTCAGGTTTCTGTAGGAGGCGCAACACATAACGTTTGTGAAAACGCTGCAAGACTTGGCGTACCGGTAACCCTGGTAACGACAATGGGGGATGACCATTTTGGCAAAACCATCAAAGACGCCTGCGACGACGCAGGCCTGGATACATCTCATTTTATCCAGATTCCGGGACACGCAAGTTCCACTTATATGTCCATCCACAATCCAAACGGAGAAATGGATATCGCTGTTTCAGATATGACCATTCTGCAGCAGCTGACAATTGAAATGTTAAAAGAAAAAGACGAGTTGCTCCGTGAGGCTGCTGCAATCACTTTTGATACAGGCCTGCCTCAGGATATTATAAATTATTTATTAGCAACTTATGGCAATGTGACACCAATTTTTGCAGATTCTGTGTCCACCACTTACGCACAGAAACTGGTGGACAATCTGCAGGGTGTCTACACACTGAAACCAAATCTGCTGGAAGCACAGATTTTATCCGGAATGGAAATCAAAACCTTTGCTGACCTGGAAAAAGCTGCACAGATCATCATCGCAAAAGGTGCGAAAAGAGTCTTCATCAGCTTAGGCAGAGACGGTGTATATTATGCCGACGCAGAAGGTGTGACACGCCATAGACGCTGCAAACCGATGGAACAGATTGCAAACGCCACAGGTGCAGGCGATTCCTTCCTGGGTGCGATGCTGTACTCCCATGTTCACGACTTTGATCTGGAACAGACACTGGAAACTGCAATGACCGTTTCCATGCTGACCATTCAGAGCGATAACACCATCAATCCGCAGATGTCCGAAAACTTTATGAAAGACAATTTAGCCCTGGCTACAGAAGATACATCCATGAACAGCCAGGATATCACTTTTTAATTATTACTATCAGAAGAAAGAAAGAGGTAAAGAGACATGTACAAGAAGTATTTATCTGTAGCACCAGAAATTCAGGCAGCATTAGACGCTGGTAAGCCAGTAGTAGCACTGGAATCCACAATCTTAACTCACGGCCTGCCATACCCAGAAAACTTAGATTTCGCTCGTAAGGTAGAAGAAATCGTTAGAGCAGAAGGCGCTATCCCGGCAACAACTGCTATCATCGATGGTAAAATGTGCGTTGGTTTAACTGACGAACAGTTAGAATTAATGTGCACAGACCCTACAATCGGTAAGGTTTCCCGTAGAGACGTTGCTACTTACATCGCAACTGGTCTGCCAGGCGCAACAACTGTAGCTTCCACAATGATGTTAGCAAACTTTGCTGGTATCAAAATCTTCGCTACAGGCGGTATCGGCGGCGTACACAGAGGTGCTGAAACTACAATGGACATCTCCGCTGACTTAGAAGAATTAGCAGAAACTCCAGTAGCAGTAGTTGGTGCTGGCTGCAAGTCCTTACTGGACATCGCACTGACTCTGGAATACCTGGAAACAGTAGGCGTTCCTGTAATCGGTGTTGACACAGACGATTTCCCTGCATTCTACTGCAGAAAGTCCGGTCACGGTGTTGACTACAACGCAAAGGACGAAGCTACAATCGCTAAGATCCTGAAGGCTAAGTGGGAATTAGGCTTAAGAGGCGGTGCTCTGATCGCTAACCCAATCCCAGCTGAATACGAATTAGACTTCGACGAAATGGAAGCAGTTATCACAAAGGCTTTAGAAGCTGCTAAGGCTGAAGGCATCAAGGGTAAGGCTACTACTCCATTCTTACTGAAGCACATCAAAGAATACACAGGCGGTACTGCATTAGCATCCAACTTACAGTTAGCTTACAACAACGCTAAGGTTGCTGCTAAGATTGCTGCAGAATACGCTGCTCTGTAAAATCAGACTACAGATTCAAGACAATGAAAACAACAAAAGACCCGGCTTGCTAAAGGCAAGGCCGGGTCTTTTTCAATTTTGATAAAAGAAAATCCATTATTATTTATTCTTTTCCGAATAGACACTTAGACACTTTTGTGTACATTTCGTCTCTATACTTGATTGCTTCTTTATATTTATCTCCGCTGTAGTCATAGATACCCTTGCCGCTCTTTACTCCGAAGTTACCATTTTCAAAAGACTCTTTCAGTAAGCCAAACGGTTCTTTTGCGTCGCAAAGATCTTCCCACAGATAAGATGCGATATTATAGAAGATATCCAGTCCGCCGTGGTCCGCAACTTCTAAAGGCCCCAGGCAGGCATATCTTACGCCTAACGCGTACTTCATTACTTTGTCTACGTCTTCTGCAGATGCAATGCCCTGATCTACGATATAGAAACATTCTCTCAGAATTGCCAGCTGAATACGATTTAATGCGAAACCTGGTGCATCTTTCACGATAACCGGCTTCTTGTCTAATGCCAGACACAGATCGTAAACTGTCTGTGCAGCTTCATCCGTTGTCTTTTCACCCTTGATTACTTCAATCAATGGAATAATATGCGGTGGATTAATCCAGTGCATACCAGCAAATCTTTCAGGATTCTTTACTACTTCTGCAATTGCAGAGATGGATAAACCGGAAGTGTTACTGCAAAGCACAACATCTTCACCTACGATGCGGGAAGCTTCTTCCCAGAACTTGTGCTTGATGTCCAGCTTTTCCAATACTGCTTCTACAACAAAGTCTGCAGCTTCTAAATCCTGAATATTTGTTGTATAGCGGATTCTCTTCATCAGTGCTTCAGATTCTTCAGCGGAAACCAGTCCGTGTTCTCTTTCAGTTTCCTGGTTGATGGAGATCAGCTTTTCAGCTCTTTCTAAAGCTGCTTCAAAGATATCATAAGAAATGACATCATAACCGAATTTTGCAAAAGTTTCAGCCATGGACGCGCCCATAGTGCCTGCTCCTGCAATAGCAACTGTTTTGATTTCTCTCATAATTCTCCTCCTATTTATGATATGCTTCGTTTCTGTTAATCTTAAAAGCTCTGTAAACCTGCTCCAATAAAATCACTCTCATCATCTGATGCGGAAAGGTCATTTCCGAGAAAGACAGTTTGAAGTTAGCTCGCTTGCTGACTGCGGCAGATAATCCTAAGCTTCCTCCAATAACAAAGACTACATTGCTCTGTCCGTCGATGGCCAGCGTTTCGATTTTTTCTGCCAGCTTCTCGGAAGACAGCATTTTCCCTTTTACTTCCAGGGTAATGACATACTGATTGTCCTTGATTTTCTTCAGGATTTCTTCTCCTTCGGCTTCTTTGACCGCCAGTTCTTCTGCCGGACCGGCCTTATCAGGCAGTCTGGCTTCCTTCAGTTCAATAATATCCAGACTGCAGTAACCTTTGAGACGTTTGCTATACTCGTCAATGGCTGCTGTCCAGTATTTTTCCTTCAGTTTTCCAATGCAAATTACTGTAATATTCATTATATTTCCACACTCTTTCCAATTTCGTCCCGCAGGGCGATATCCAGTTCTAAATCTTTGTCTATGTAAAAATCTTCTTCAAATAACACGTTACGGATGGTCAAATAGGCCTGTCCCGGCGTGTTATTTTCTTTGCTCAAGTGCGCTAACACGACCTTTGGCACTTCTGTCTTTCCCTGTTCCTTGCGATAGCGAAGCACTTCGCATAAACATTTTCCTGCCGTTTCATTAGACAAATGTCCCTCGTCACCTAAGATGCGGCGCTTTACGCTGTAAGGATAAGCACCCATCTTGAGGATATTGACTTCGTGGTTAGATTCCAGAACCAGCAGGTCTGCCTCTTTCAGCTGGTCAAAAGCATCTTCCGTCATGCACCCTGTATCGGTCACCACCGTAATCTGTTTTCCTTCCTTGCAAAAGGAATAGCTCAGCGGTTCTGCCGCATCGTGAGATAAGGAAAACGGTCTCACTTCAATATCGCCAATCGCAAAAGGCGTCTTTGCACAGACCGGACGCATCACATCATCGCTGATTTTATCGCAAACTTGAGACAAAGTCCCCTTTGATGCGTAAACGCCTGCATTGACAGCCTTTCGGCTCATCATACGCAGACTTTTCACATGGTCGATATGCTCATGGGTTAATAAAATTCCATCTACCTTTTCTATATCTGTATTCTTGGCATCCAGTCCGGCCAGGACATGTTTGCCCGCCACTCCGACATCTACTAATAATGTTGTATTTTCACTTCTTACCATATAGCAGTTCCCACTGCTGCTGCTGGCAAAAGAACAAAATTCTAAAGTCACGTTTTCTGATCCTCTTTTCTCTTTTTGCTACCTCTTTATTTTACCATGACTTCCAATCGCAAACAAGCAGAGGCGGGACGATGCCTCTTGGCTTTTTCTACCAAATTTTCAAGAAATTTTTCACCGCAGGCTACTTTCCCATTGTACTTTTATGAAAAATGTTGCATAATATATATGTTAAAAATGAAAATGGGAAAAAGGGGTCTTTTATGACGATTTTGAGAATGTACACCGACGGCGGTTGCAAAGGTAACCAAAGCGACGAAAATGTCGGTGGCTGGGGAACAATTCTGGAATTCGGTGAACATAAGAAAGAACTCTGTGGCGGCGAAATCAATACAACCAACAATCGCATGGAATTGACAGCTGTTATCGAGGGATTCAAGGCACTGAAGAAAGATGGACAAACCGTAGAAGTATTCTCCGACAGTTCCTACGTCTCAAACTGTTTCCGTGAGAAATGGTATGTAAGCTGGGAAAAACACAACTGGAGAAACGCTGCGAAGAAATCTGTTGAAAACCAGGATCTATGG
>JAZUBY010000032.1:0-2652 GCA_045638885.1 Emergencia sp.
GACAATGGTACTTACGACTCTTGGTACTGGGCTCATCCACCAATGTATATGCCTACAAACTGCAACTTAGAAGATGTAGTTCACATCAAAAAATTCGTAGATATCCCTGTAGTTTGTGCAGGTAGAATGGATCCAGAAACAGGAGCCAAGGCTGTTGAAGAAGGTAGAATCGATGGTGTTGGTGTGGCACGTCAATTTCTTGCTGACCCAGAATGGATCACAAAGATGATTGAAGATCGCATCGAAGATATTAGACCATGTATCTGCTGTCACAGCGGCTGCTTCAATTTCTCTTCTTCCAAAGGCCACTACAATACACAGGATCTGACTGATACGATGGGTCTGGCGCGTTGTGCACTGAACCCTAAGACTATGCAGTCAAAGAAGTATAAGATTGAGCCGGCAAAGAAGGCAAAGAAGATTGCCATCATCGGCGGCGGTATCGGCGGGATGGAAGCTGCCATCGTTTGCGCACAGAGAGGCCACAGCGTAACCTTATATGAAAAGGGCGACAAGCTGGGCGGCGTATTTATCGCGGCAGCAGCGCCTTCCTTCAAGGAAAAAGACAGAGATCTGATTGCATGGTATAACCGTGAAATTACAAAATATCCAATTGATGTAAAGTTAAATTCTGAAGTTAAAACTTTAAATGATCTGGATGCTGATGAAGTTATCGTGGCAACCGGTGCTGTAGCAAAGAACATCCCAATCAAGGGCGCAGACAAGACTATTGAAGCGGTAGATTACCTGCTGGGAAATGCGCCTGTAGGCGAAAAAGTTGTTATTATCGGCGGCGGTCTGACTGGATGCGAAATCGCATACGAACTGTTCCTGGAAGGAAAGCAGCCTGCTATCGTAGAAATGCAGGATGACCTGATTACAACTAAGGGCATCTGTCTGGCAAACACAAGTTACCTGCGTGACTGCTTCAAGACCAACCAGGTACCGGTACATTTGGAAACAGGCGTGGTAGAAATCAAAGACAATGCCGTAACTGTAAAGGACAAAGACGGCAACATCTTTGATATCGAAGCAGACAATGTCATCATGTCCGTTGGCTACAACCCAGCCCCAGCCTTCCCTAAGAGCAAGCATGTTCATGTCATCGGCGATGCTTCTAAGGTAGGCAACCTGAGAACCGTTATCTGGGGTGCATGGGACGTATGCATGAAACTGTAATCAAACAAAAGGAGAAAATGTCATGCTATTAACAAAAGAACAACAGGCCATTCTCGACGGTGCACAAGGCGAGACCATGGCAAAAGTCATGAAGACTATGGTGATGTACGGCGAAGCTTTTGAAGCAGAAAAGCTGGTGCCTATCACCTCTGAATATAACCATCTGGTAACATCCTTCGGCTTGAAGGTAATGTCTCCAGTATATGATCTGATGCAGCAGTTGCTGGATGCAGGCGTGATGTCCGGACAGAAGTTCTCTGTAGATCCTCGTCCGGTGGACAAGAACGTACCTGCCAACTTCCTGCAGAACTTCGTGTTCAACAAGTTCATGTACACCAAGCAGGATTTCTATGAAAACCAGCTGGATAAGCTGGGTCTGAAGGATGACAAAGCCTTCACCTGCACCTGCTATATGGACGAAGTTGGTAATCAGCCAAAGAAGGGCGAGATTTTGTCCTGGGCAGAATCCAGTGCTGTTGTATATGCAAACTCCGTATTAGGTGCAAGATGTAACCGTAACTCCGGTATCATCGACATCATGGGCTCCATCGTGGGCGTGGTTCCATACTTTGGTCTGCTGACAGACGATGGACGTAAGGCTGACTGGGTCATCAAAGTCCAGACAACTAAGAAACCGGAAGCGCAGCTCTTAGGCTCTGCCATCGGTATGAAGGTTATGGAAGACGTGCCTTATGTCATCGGTTTGGACCAGTGGATTGGCACAGAGCTAAACGATGAAGCAAAGTCCTACCTGAAGGACTTCGGTGCAGCAACTGCATCCAATGGTGCGGTTGGCCTGTATCATATTGAAAACCTGACGCCGGAAGCAGTAGAATCCGGAAAAGACCTGATTCGCCCGAACGCAAAGGAATATATTATCGACGATGCAGAACTGCAGCGCGTACAGGACAACTACCCTGTAATCTGGAAGAAGGCAGATGCGACACCAAAACTTTGCTTCCTGGGATGTCCGCACCTTTCCCTGCAGCAGATGAAAGACTGGACTGACAAGATTGAAGCCGGCCTTGCTGAAAGCGGCAAGAAGAAGGTTGTCATTCCAACTGTACTGACAGCAGCCCCTGGCGTGTTGGAAGCTTTTAACCAGACAGAATATGCAGACAGACTGAAGGCAACTGGTGTTATCACCTCCTATATCTGTCCGCTGATGTATATGAATAATCCGCTTTGCAAAACTATGCCGGTTATCACATCATCCAATAAGCTGCGTACTTACACCAGCGCAAGATATTACAAAGATGATGAAATCCTGGCAGCGATTACAAAGGGAGGGAAATAATCATGAGACAGTTTCAAGGAAGAGTTGTAACCCCTGGCACCGTAACAGCAGAAGCGGTGGTAACAAAACAGGGTTTTAATACACTGGCATCTCTGCAGATGGCTCTGCAGTTCGGCGACAAAGAAGTAAAGTGCGGCGACCAGAATAACGAAGAAATCCATGGCATGCCGTTATTA
>JAZUBY010000033.1:0-5469 GCA_045638885.1 Emergencia sp.
ACTGCCTGACGCTGCATGTTGGAACCCATCAGCGCACGGTTGGCGTCGTCGTTTTCTAAGAACGGAATCATTGCTGTCGCAACGGATACTACCTGCTTTGGAGAAACGTCCATCATATCAACAGTTTCTCTTGGGAACATAGCGATTTCGCCGCCCACACCTCTTGCAGCAACCTTTGCGTTTACAAAGTGGCCGTTTTCATCTAACGGTTCGTTAGCCTGTGCAACGATGTATAATTCTTCTTCATCAGCAGTGATGTACTTGATTTCTTCAGTTACAACACCTGTTGCTTTGTCTACAACTCTATATGGAGTTTCAATGAAACCGTAGTCATTGATAATACCATAAGTTGTCAGAGAGCCGATCAGACCGATATTTGGACCTTCTGGAGTTTCGATAGGACACATTCTACCGTAGTGAGAGTAATGTACGTCTCGAACTTCGAAGCCCGCTCTTTCTCTGGACAGACCGCCAGGACCCAGTGCGGATAATCTTCTCTTATGTGTTAATTCGGATAATGGGTTGTTCTGGTCCATGAACTGGGACAGCTGGGAACTACCGAAGAATTCCTTAATTGCCGCAGTTACAGGTCTGATGTTCATCAGTGCCTGTGGAGTCGTTACTTCCATATCCTGAATTGTCATTCTTTCCTTAACAACTCTTTCCATTCTAGCCAGACCGATTCTGAACTGGTTCTGTAATAATTCACCAACAGTTCTCAGTCTTCTGTTACCCAGATGGTCGATATCGTCTGTGCTGCCTAAACCATAGTTCAGGTTCAGGATGTAGCTGACAGACGCGATGATATCAGCCATAACAATGTGCTTAGGAGAAAGTTCATTTCTTCTAGCAGCCAGCTGTTCTCTGATTTCTGCTTCGTCCTGTGCGTTTTCCAGGATTTCCATTAATACCGGATAGTAAACTTTTTCTGCAACCTTCAGGTCAGTTGCATCAAAATCTACATACTGGGATAATTCAACGAACTGGTTACCAATAACCTTAGTTGTTACAGTTTCATCATCCTTCGCCTGCGCCATTACGTACAGCAGACCGGCATTTTCAATTTCCATTGCCATGTCTCTGCCAATCTTCTGGCCAGCTTCTACCATGATTTCTCCAGTATTAGGGTTGATAACATCTTCAGCCGCAACAGCATCAATCAGTCTCTGGGATAAGCCCAGCTTCTTGTTGTATTTATATCTACCAACTTTTGCTAAGTCGTATCTCTTTGCATCAAAGAATAAGGAGTTCAGTAAGGATCTTGCACTTTCTACTGTAGGTGGTTCACCTGGTCTCAGCTTTCTGTAGATTTCCTTCAGACCGCTTTCGTAGTCAGTTGTAGTATCCTTTTCTAATGTCTTTAATAATCTCTTGTCTTCACCGAAGATTTCTAAGATTTCTGCATTAGAACCGATTCCTAACGCTCTCAGCAATGTAGTCAGAGGCTGTTTTCTAGTTCTATCAACTCTTACGGAAATGATTTCGTTAGAGTCTGTTTCATATTCTAACCATGCACCACGATTTGGGATGATCTGAGTAGAATATAATTTATTATTAGATTTGTCAGTTTCAACACCGTAATATGGTCCAGGGGAACGAACCAGCTGGGTAACGATAACTCTTTCAGCACCATTGTAGATGAAAGTACCCTGTGCAGTCATCAGTGGGAAATCGCCCATGAAGACTTCCTGTTCCTTGATTTCTCCTGTTTCTCTATTTACAAGTCTAACTCTGACCTTTAACGGAGCTGCATAAGTTACATCTCGTTCTTTACACTCTTCCTGTTCATACTTTGGAGGATCACTCAGAGAGTAATCGATGAATTCCAAAATCAGGTTGTCAGAATAATCTTTAATTGGTGAGATGTCTTCGAAAACTTCTCGCAGACCTTCCTTAATAAACCAATCATAAGACTTGGTCTGGATGTCGATTAAGTTCGGCATCGTGCCAACTTCGTTGATTTTTGCGAAAGTCATACGTTCTTTTCTACCTACTTTTATAGGTTTTGGCATGTTTATCACTCCTTATACTTAACAGTTTACATTTGCGTGGCAGTCTATTATGATAGCATAGACTTGTCAAATAGTCAACCTTTTTTGGAAACTTTTTACTTTTTGCGATAAGTCTTTTTCTCAGTAAATACAAGGTCTACAGCCTTGTCCCAAGGTTCCATCGGTACCGCGTCGGCCTTCTGAACTTCAAAGGCAACGGCAGCTACAACCGCCTTCTCACATTTCGGCAAATATCGGTCATAATAACCACCTCCCATACCCATGCGATTACAATTTTCATCGAAAACCGTGCACGGACAAAGAATCAAATCTATATCCTGCGGTTCTGCCAAATCTGACTTCTCTAAGACAGGTTCCATGATTCCATAGCTCCCGGCTTTCCATGCATCCTCTCCCTTTGGGGCAAGGGCCGCCATTTGTCTCTCAGGCAAACAAAGAGGAAACAAAAACTGTTTCCCCTCTGATTCTTTCGCCTCTTCCAGCAGATTAAGGCGCACTTCACCACCGATTCCGCGATAAATCATAATCGTCTTCGCTTCCTGGAATTCTTTTGATGCAAGAATACGCTTTACAATCTGCTCTGATTGTATGTTTCTTTCATTTATATGCAGCTCTTCACGAGCTCTGATCTTCGCCTTGCGCAAAGCCTGCCTTTCCATCATTAGACCAATCTCCTTTTACTGCCAGCCAACATCTTAGATAATGCAGAAATCGTGATGTACATTACCGGCATCATAACGAGGCACTGCACCGCCCTAGTCGCCAGAAGCGGCACATACGGCGATCCATACAGGACGGATAACCAGTAGCTATTGAGTAGCAACCCTAAAACCAACTGATCAATCGCGACTGCACTGATAATACGCAGCGGTGTCTGCTTCTTATACAGGAAGACACCTAACACAATTCCCGTGAGCAACGCCGTTAACGTAAATCCCGGGAAAAACGCCCCACTTGGAAACAGGGATGCACCTATCACATCTGCAACAACTGCAACAACTGCAGAAAACCATGGTCCATAAAAATATGCGGCAACAAAGATGGCAGTAAAGGCAAATCCAATCTTCAGATTCCATGCATTAATAGATAAGAATCTTGACAGAATTACCTGCATCGCAATAAGCAATGCCGCCGTTACCAGCATTTTCGTATCAAACTTTCTTTTCATAAAAAAACTCCTTTCTGTTGCTACAGGAAGGAATTCTCTATTTCTTTCTTGCAGCAGCGGACGCAAACCAGCACCGCGAACATTCTAGCTCTTCGTCCAACGGCAACATCCCATCCGGTGGCACTTCACGCACTGGTTTTACTCTGACATTAAGAGATATTTACTTTGACACTATTCTACATCATTATTTAATCTTTTGAAAGACAATATCAAAAATTTCATCTGCAATCGGGCAGAATTTATCTAAAAGACCTTGTGCTTCAGCTTCTAAATCTGCCGCAGCTTCTCTGTCTTTCATAGATTTCGTATTAATAAATACATTCAAAGATGCGCCCTGCAGCGCTGCCTTACAACATACTGCTCCACAGCCTGCATCAGAAATAGCCAGCGCAGAGCCCTTCTTTGCAAATTCTTCCATCAAAGCAATGGCCTCGCAAACAGTACGCATAATATCCATCGGTACACTGCATGCAGTTTTCAGCGCCTCTTCCATGATTACATCTCTGTTTGGATCATCCTTTGGAATACCGTAGGCTTTTGCTAATGGAGTAAAACAAGCAGCGTCTGCTTCGATTAAATCTAACATTTTCAAACGCAAAGCTTCTGCCTTTTCCATCAAAACTTTGACTTCTGCCTCTACATCCGCATACTTCTTCTTTCCTACGGTCAGCTCGCCAACCATGTTCCCTAAAGCTACACCAACAGCACCTACTAATGCGCTGGCACCGCCGCCACCGGGAACTGCCGCCTTGGACGCTAATTCTGTCGTAAATTCTACTAGATTCTTATCTTGAAATTTCATTTTGTCCTCCACAGTAAATAGGCAAAAACAGGATGGACAATCGTCCATCCGGTAAATGTTAATTTGTGTTATAAAAGTAAGTTTAAACTATTTCAGTTCAACCTTAGCGCCAACTTCTTCTAACTGAGTCTTGATAGCTTCAGCTTCTGCCTTTTCGATGCCTTCCTTAACGTTTGCTGGAGCGCCATCTACTAATGCCTTAGCTTCCTTCAGACCTAAGCCAGTTAATTCTCTAACTGCCTTGATAACCTTAATCTTTTCTGCACCAGCGTCAGCTAATACAACTGTGAATTCAGTCTGTTCTTCTTCTGCAGCACCTGCAACAGCACCTGCAACTGCAACTGGAGCAGCAGCGGATACGCCAAATTCTTCTTCGCAAGCTTTAACTAAATCGTTTAATTCTAAAACTGTCATAGCTTTGATAGCTTGAATGATCTGTTCAATGTTCATTTTCTTTTCTCCTTTAATATAATTCTATTTTTTGGTTTTAATTTCTTTTTTAATATATTGGTGCGTATGATTTACGCTTCCTTTTCTTCTGCAATTGCAGCAAGAGTTCTAACAAACTTGCTAACTGGGGACTGGATGGAGCCCATGAACTTAGCAATCAGTTCGTCTCTGGATGGAATTTCAGCTACTGCTTCGATACCAGCCTTGTCGTAGTAAGTTCCTTCTACAACACCTGCCTTGAATTCCATTTTCTTGAAGTCCTTGATGATCTTGTTTAAAGTTCTAGCTGGTGCTGTTGCATCTTCTGCGGAGATTGCTAAAGCACTTGGACCATCTAAAACTTCTGCAAGAGGAGCGAAGTCTGTGCCTTCGATTGCTCTCTTGATTAAAGTATTCTTGTAAACTGTGTAATCTACGTTAGCTTCACGAAGAGTCTTTCTCATCGCATCAGCTTCAGCAACAGAGATACCCATGTAGTCGATAACTACTGCTGCCTTGGCAGTTTCCAGCTTGCCTTTAATTTCGTCGATAATTAACTGTTTCTGCTGTTTAGCTTCTACTGACATTTAATAAATTCTCCTTTCTGCAGACTGCCTGATGCAGTCCACGAATCTGGTACTCAATAAAATTACCCCGTCTCGCAGACAGGGTCAATATCTATATATTGTACCTCGGCGGGAAATTAAGTCATTGACACCCGCTGTCTACGGTTAGTTCTCAAATTTTAAGTTTTGTTGGATTAGCCAATCAGTGCAGGGTTAACCTTTACACCAGGACCCATTGTGGAAGCTACTGTAACGCTTCTCAGGTACTGACCCTTGGATGTAGCAGGCTTAGCCTTAACGATTGCTTCCATCAGAGCCTTGAAGTTTTCTTCTAACTTTTCAGGACCGAAGGATGCCTTACCGATACCAACGTGGATAATGTTCTCCTTGTGCAGCCTGTATTCAACCTTACCAGCTTTCATTTCAGCTAAAGCCTTAGTTAAATCCATTGTAACTGTACCGGACTTAGGGTTTGGCATTAATCCCTTAGGA
>JAZUBY010000034.1:0-1941 GCA_045638885.1 Emergencia sp.
ATTTTAGCCAGGGCCTCTTTTACTGTCATGTCTAAATTCAGACTGATATATTCCGGAGTCATCAGAGAACCCGCAGAATCTTCAGGATAATTCAGGAAAGTATTAATGAGTTTACGTTCCTCTTTTGACGCATGTGACAGAATTCTTGTTACAACTGTCGCAGGAAGTTCTTCAATTACGTCAATTTTATCGTCGAAGTGCAGTTCTTCAATAATATATTCTAATTCCTTATCAGTGATACTGGAAATAATAGCTTTCTGATCTTCTGAAGGCAGATATGCGAACACTTCTACAGAAATATCTTTTGGAAGCATTCTGAACACAATAACGGTGGATTCAACACCCAGTTCTTCCATAACCACTTCCAGAATCTCGGCTATGTCTACCTCATTATGTTCAAGCAGCATTTCACGTGCATCTACATACCGCTTTGCTTTTATGGTTTCAAATATTCCATTTACAATCGCTTCGAAAGCTTCAGACATTTCATGTTTCATTGGTCCGTACCTCCTTACCTGTGAAATTATACATTAATATTATATACATTTGCAACATAATGTAATATGTTTTTTTATGCACATATATATGAATTGTCTGTATATTTCTGAAAATTTAAACTTCTCAAGTAATAATTCCCCATATTGACTATAATTTAGCAAAGTGCTATACTTTTACTTGTTAAAATGTAATATTTTATTACCCAAAATAAAATAAAAAAGGAGAAAACTAAAATGGCAAATTATGTAGAAAGAGTCATCGAACTCTGCAAACAGAACAACCCTGGCGAATTAGAATTCCACCAGTGCGTAGAAGAAGTACTGGCTTCTCTGGCTCCAGTATGCGAACAGCATCCTGAATACGAAGAAGCTGCTCTGCTGGAAAGACTGGTAGAACCTGAAAGAGGAGTTACTTTCAGAGTAGTATGGGTTGACGATAACGGTAAAGTACAGGTTAACAAAGGTTACAGATACCAGTTCAACTCCGCTATCGGACCTTACAAAGGTGGTCTGAGATTTGCTCCAAACGTATACCCAGGAATCATCAAATTCTTAGGTTTCGAACAGATCTTCAAAAACTCCCTGACTGGTCTGCCAATCGGCGGCGGTAAAGGTGGTACCGACTTCGATCCTAACGGAAAATCTGATGCTGAAGTTATGAGATTCTGCCAGGCATTCATGACAGAATTATACAGACACATCGGACCTAACACTGACGTTCCAGCTGGAGACTTAGGTGTTGGTGCTAGAGAAATCGGTTACATGTTCGGACAGTACAAGAGAATCGTTGACAGATACGAAGGCGTTCTGACTGGTAAAGGAATCCCTTACGGCGGACTGCTGGGAAGAGCTGAAGCTACAGGTTTCGGTATCGTATGGTATGCTGAAGAAATGATGAAAGCTAACGGCGTTGATATCGCTGGTAAAAACGTTGTAATCTCCGGTTTCGGTAACGTAGCATGGGGTGCTGCTTGGAAACTGCAGCAGTTAGGTGCTAACTGTATCGCATTCTCCGGTCCAGACGGATACATCTACGATCCAGACGGATTAGCAACAGACGAAAAAGTTGCTTACCTGTTAGACCTGAGAGCTTCCGGTAAAAACATCTGTGCTCCATACGCAGAAAAATTCCCTAACGCTAAATTCATCGCTGGCAAAAAACCTTGGAATGTAGCAGAAGACTTCGGAGTATCCGTTGACCTGTTCATCCCTTGCGCTATGCAGAACGACGTAAGAATGGAAGACGCTCAGAACATCGTTAAATCTGGCGCTAAATTCTACTGTGAAGGTGCTAACATGCCTACAACAAACGACGCTCTGGTATACCTGATGGACGAAATGACAGCTGTAGGACCTGCTAAAGCTGCTAACGCTGGTGGCGTAGCTTGCTCTTGCATCGAAATGGGCCAGAACGCAGGACACACTGCATTCCAGCACCAGGACG
>JAZUBY010000035.1:0-6280 GCA_045638885.1 Emergencia sp.
ACAAGAACACCTCATAAGCCAAGTTTCATTATCGCAGTAATTCCTGTTATCGTATTACTGGGTACAATGATTACAGCTGTAAAGGTATGGGGTATTGACCCTCACGTTCCACTGATTTTATCCTGCATCACAGCAGCAATCTGTGCAGTAGCATGCGGCTGGAGCTGGGAAGCAATTTCCACAGGTATGCTGGACTCCATTAAGGGTACAGTGGAAGCATTATTAATCATCATGTGCGTAGGTATGCTGATCGGCGCGTGGGTATGGTCCGGCACAATGCCAGCAATGGTATACTACGGTCTGGAACTGATCTCTCCAGGAATCTTCCTGGTAGTAGGTGCAATCCTGTGTGCAATCGTAGGTGTAGCGACAGGTTCTTCCTGGACAGCATCCGGTACAGTAGGTGTAGCTCTGATGGGCGTAGCAATGGGTTTAGGCATCGACGCTCCTATCGCTGCTGGTATGGTAATTTCCGGCGCGTACATGGGCGATAAGTTATCCCCATTATCTGACTCCACAAACGTAGCTGCAGCATCTGCACAGACTCCACTGTATGACCACGTGGCAGCAATGATGACAACTACAATTCCATCTTTCTGTATCGCATTAGTTGCATACGGTATCTTAGGTGCGGCAATCATCGATGAATCCGGTTATGACCCTGCACTGGCACAAGCAATCCAGGATTCCATCCAGGCAAACTTCAACATCAATCCATTCCTGTTACTGCCTGTACTGGTAGTTATCTTTGGTGCGATTAAGAGAGTACCTGCAATCCCATCCCTGTTATTAGCAGCAGGCGTTGGTGCAGCATTCGCAATGATTTTCCAGGGTGCATCTTTAGGTGACGCATTAGGCGGCTTACAGTATGGTTTCTCCATCGAATCCGGCAACGAAGTAGCTGACAAGTTACTGAACAGAGGCGGTATTGACTCCATGATGTGGACAATCTCCCTGATCATGTTCGCGTTAGCATACGGCGGTATCTTAGAAAAGTGCGGATTCATTGAAACATTAATGGGCGGCTTAGTAAAGAGAATCAAGACATTAGGCGGCTTAGTAGCAACAACAATCCTGACAGGTATCATCTGCGACATCATCTTAACAGACCAGTATCTGGCAATCATGATGCCTGGTAAGATGTTAGTAGGTGAATACGACAAGAGAGGCTTATCCAGAAGCTTCTTATCCAGAACTACAGAAGACGGTGGTACATTATGGTCTCCAATGATTCCATGGAACGGCTGTGGTGCATACCAGTCTGCAACTCTGGGCGTACCTAACTTAGAATTCATTCCATACGCATTCATGAACCTGATCAACCCAGTATATGCAATCGTTATTACATACCTGGGCATCGGCATCAAGTACAAGGAATACGATGGTCTGACTGGCGCAGCTCTGAAGGAAGCTAAGGCTAAGAAAAAGGCTGAATTAGCTGCTGCAAAGAAGGCGAAATAAGAGTATGAGAAAATACGTTTCTTATGACAGAAAAGCATTGAGAAAATCTACACGTATCGCAGCAATCGTTGCAGGAATTTTTATGATTGGGTTCGCGGTTTACATCAAGTCCTGGCATGCTGCTTTCATTGGCATCGTAATTCTGCTGGCCATGGTGCTTCAGAAGGAGATTTCCATGACAGAAGAAGGGCTGGAAGTAAACTATGATATGGTGGTTTATCAATACAGAGAATTGTGGCCTTATGATCAAATTGAGGACATCCACAAGGAACTGTCACCTGACGGGACGAAGATGGCGCTGCATGTGATGAAAGATGTCATGAGCAGAAAGCTGATTTATGATCTCGACGTATACAAAGATGTCATTGCACTGGCACTGGAAAAGAATCCAAAGATTCATGTGGCGGACGTTGACTTCTAAATGACATTAGAAACAAAGAAAAGAGAGATTTTGATTTCAAAATCTCTCTTTTTTCTTTTTGTCAGTCCGTTTGCCACCAGTAATACTTCAGTGATGCCGGCATCATTTCATAGAGTGCGTCGGCGGCATCTGATGGATCGATGTTATATTTCTGTTGTACAATTTTCTGATATACGGCGCAGATTCCGTTACAGAAGATGTCTACCTGCAGCTCTTCAACAGGTGTGAATCCTTTGCCGTCCCGGTTGGCACGGGTAATGGCCAGAGCCTTTTGATAGGAATATTCGTAAATAAAATTCCCGAAGGAGTTGCTTCCCTTGGAATCCAGTGCATTTTTGAAAATCTTCAAATTATCCTGCGCGTAAGAAAACAAGTGGTAGCAAAGATCTCTGTAGTTATTGCTGTTGGCTGGGTCGATGTAGTAGTCCAACAGGTTTTTATATGTCTCGTTCATCACCTCATATTTGTCATGAAAGTGACGATAAAAAGTAGAGCGGCTTACACCTGCTACTTTCATAATCATATCAACGGATATCTTTTGAAAGTCATTTTCCTTAATGAGGCGGTTAAATCCATCGATGATTGCTTTTTTTGTGCGATTTACCATAAGCGGCCTCCGACTTTTCCTATATTTCCCCTTTATGATACCAAAAAAGGAACAAATCGGTCAATCTGTTTCACGACAAAAGATAGGAAACGGTGCTATACTTTTTGTAGAAACGAGGTGCAAAGAATGCATGAATTAGGTGTTTTGCTACAGGCGGTAAAGACAGTAAACCGCATTGCTGAAGAAAATAAGATTAAAAAGATTAAACAGATGACACTGGAAATCGGCGAAGAGTCTGGTTTTGTGCCGGTGTTTTTTGAAAAATTATTTCCTATAGCCATCGAGAATTTCCCGGTGATGGCAGATGCAGAATTACATATGGAAATAACAGCTGGAAAAGGCCTGAAAATTAAAGATATTGGATATTAAGGAAGGATTAGTACGATGGATGAAATTAAAAAACAGGCAAGTAATATTGATGAGCAGGGGAATGTCCTGTATTTAGACGAGGAAAGACTTGCGAGAAAGAAGGTGGGATTCCCGCCGTTTAAGAACCATCCCAATGGATTGGGAGTTTATAACTTTATCAAAGAGCGTGTGATTTATATGAGAAAGTCTCTTTGGCCGCTGGCGCTGAAACTGTACAAGTTTTTTATCTGGTGTTCCAAATTCCTGAAGGAAGACGGTTGGAGAGGAAAGTTGTTTAAGAGAGGCATTATGCTTGCACCTGTTATGGAGTCCCATACTTCAACGGTAGTAATGCCGCTCAATGTGGATATCACAGATCAGGGTGAAAAGGTGGTTATTCCAATGGACCTGATCAAAGAATCTCTGAAAAACATCGACTATATCGCCGGCATGGATACCTGCCTTTGCCGTGAGGCCAATGACTGCGAAGATTATCCAAAGGATATTGCATGTCTTTTCTTCGGTGACGGCGGCAGAACTGTAGTAAGACATGGCCTGGCAAGGGAATTAACTTACGAAGAAGCCTGCGCCCGCGTTGACAAGGCAGCGGAATATGGCCTTATGGGACAGGCAGTTTGGATTGAGGTAGAACAGCTGCTTTGGGGTATCCGCAATGATGAGATGGATAAATTCCTGGAAATCTGTTTCTGCTGTCCATGCTGCTGTATCGCGATGAGACTTGCAAGAAGTCTGTCTCCGGAAGACCGTGTGCGTTTCCATCCGGCAGGCTGGACTGCAGTACCTGACCGAACAAAATGCACAGGCTGCGCCCTTTGTCAGGAAACACGTAACGGATGTCCAGTGGAAGCTATCTCCTTTGGAGAAGACGGCAAAGTCGTAATCAATCAGGAACTTTGTGTTGGCTGCGGTATCTGCAAGACAAGATGTCCGTCTGATGTGATTAAAATCAAGCAGACTATGCCGATGCGTGAAGACCTGCATGCGTATTTCTTAGAAGATTATAATATTGACTTGAAGTTGTGGGACAAAGAATGAAAATTATAGAAGTAAAACAGAGTGTATTTGATGATAATAATAGAGATGCGGACAGACTGCGCGAGGAACTGAAGGCAGGGAAAACCTTTCTTGTCAATCTGATGTCTTCTCCAGGATCCGGAAAGACAACACTGCTGACTGCCCTGGCGGGAAAGCTGCAGGATAAACTTCGTTTTGGCGTTATGGAAGCTGACATCGATTCTGATGTGGATGCACTGACCATGGCGGAAGCCGGCGTCAAAACCATTCAGATTCATACTGGCGGCATGTGCCATTTGGACGCAGACATGACCAGACAGGGACTTGCAGAACTGGATTGCAGCGATCTGGATCTGGTGATTTTGGAAAACGTGGGAAACCTGGTGTGTCCTGCAGAATTTGACACGGGTGCGGTAAAGAATATTACGATTCTATCTGTTCCGGAAGGCCATGATAAACCGCTGAAATATCCTTTGATGTACGAAGTGTGTGATCTTTTGATTGTCAGCAAAGTAGACGTGATGCCATACTTTGACTTTGACGCTGAGAAGGTAGTGGAATATGCCAAAATGCGAAATCCAAATATTGAAGTCATCTTTGTATCTGCGAAGACGGGAAAAGGCGTTGACGATGTGTGCAGTTGGCTTTTGAAGGAACTGGCGCTGTGGCAGGCATAATAGAGAATAAAAAACAACAAACGGCCTCAGAATATTTGAGGCCGTTACTTTTTTTGATATAATAGTGTCAGGGAATCTGTTTGAAGAGGAGGAAACGGTGAATACTTGTAATATGAACCTTAAAGTAATTTTAATCGACGTAGATGATACTCTGCTGGATTTTGATGAGTCGGCGAAGATGTCTATGTCCATGGCGGCAGAAAAGAAAGGGATTTTGCTGCCGGAGAACATTTGGAACGTATTCCAGGAAGTCAACAAAGGCCTTTGGCATGATCTGGAGAAAGGACTGCTGACCAATGAAGAACTATTTCGTATTCGCTGGACAAAAATCTTTGAAGCAGCAGGAATAGAAGGTGACGGACCTGCCTTTGAGAAGGAATTCTTAAACGGATTAAGTCTTTGTGCGCCACTGATTGAGGGGGCCAGCGATCTGGTAAAATATCTTCACGGGAAGTACAAACTTGCTGTTGCCAGCAATGGTCCTTATGAACAGCAGGTAGCCAGATTAGAAAAAGTAGAGCTGTTAGCGTACATCGATCATATTTTTGTCTCGGGAAAAATTGGTCACGCAAAACCGAGCCGTGCATTTTTTGATGCCTGCATGAAGGATCTGGGAGATATGAAACCTGAGGAAATTATGATGATTGGAGATTCTGTTTCGGCAGACATCTCTGGGGCGGCAGCTTACGGCATGAAGACTTGTTGGTACAATCACAAGGGGGCGTCCCTGCAGCAAGGGGAAATGGCAGATTATATCGTGCATTCGCTGAAGGAAATCAAGGAAATCTTGTAATAATCAGTCTTGAAGAAATTCGACTCTCGTGATATGATTAACTGTGAGCATGTTGCTCAATACGACAAAAAGGAAGGTATGAAACATGAAAGATGTACAACTTAGACAGCTTCACAGAAACACAGCTGAGTACGCAGACAAAGAAATCGTAGTCAGAGGCTGGGTGAGAACCAATAGAAGCTCTAATAAGTTTGGATTTATAGAATTAAACGACGGTACGTTCTTCAAGTCTGTGCAGATCGTTTACGAAGCAGATAAAATCGATAATTTTGATACAATTGCGAAGGCGCCAATTGCTTCCGCATTAATGGTAAAGGGTACTTTAGTTCTGACACCGGATGCAAAGCAGCCTTTCGAAATCAAAGCTGATGAAGTCGTAATGGAAGCTGACTCTGCTGCGGATTATCCGCTGCAGAAGAAGAGACATTCCATGGAATTCTTAAGAGAAATCGCGCACCTGAGACCAAGAAGTAACACATTCTCCGCAGTGTTCAGAGTAAGATCTCTGGTTGCGTATGCAATCCATAAGTTCTTCCAGGAACAGGATTTCGTATATACACATACTCCAATCATCACAGGCAGTGACTGTGAGGGTGCAGGCGAAATGTTCAGAATCACAACATTAGATTTAGACAACCCGCCAAGAGACGAAGAAGGCAACATCGACTACAGCAAGGACTTCTTTGGCAAGGAAACAAGCTTAACTGTATCCGGCCAGCTACAGGGTGAAGCTTTTGCTATGGCGTTCAGAAATATCTACACATTCGGACCTACTTTCAGAGCAGAAAACTCTTACACTGCAAGACATGCGTCTGAATTCTGGATGATCGAACCTGAAATCGCTTTTGCTGATTTAGAAGACAACATGGAACTGGCAGAAGCTATGGTAAAATACATCATTAACTATGTATTAGAACATGCACCAGAAGAAATGGCAT
>JAZUBY010000036.1:0-6360 GCA_045638885.1 Emergencia sp.
CGTTATGACACACGTTAAGTTCATGCTGTTACCTACAGCTGTTACTTACGCAATCTGTGTTGTAGCTTACGGCGTATTAGGTATCAACTACGCAAACAGCGGTGCAGCTGCGGATATGAGTGCAGTAGTTGCTATGCAGGAAAGTATCACTTCCCTGTTCACTATCAACCCAATCCTGTTATTACCTCCAGTAATCGTTATCGTAGCAGTAGCTATGAAGATGCCAGCTATCCCTGGTATCACACTGGGTATCATCACAGGTGCAATCGTTGGTATGATCTTCAATGGCGACACATGTAACTTCGGCGCAATCTTAGATGCTGGTATGAACGGCTTCACTTGCGAATCCGGCAACGCTAACATCGACGATCTGTTAACATCCGGCGGTATCATGAACATGATGTACTCTGTATCCCTGACAATGATCGCTATGATGTTCGGTGGTATCATGGAAAAGACTGGTCTGCTGCAGGCTTTAGTTGCAAAGATCGTTCGTCTGGCAAAGAAGCCAGCTTCCCTGGTATTAACAACAGAATTAACTTGTATCTTATCCAACGCTACAATGCCTGAACAGTACATCTCCATCGTAGTACCAGGCAGAATGTATGCTGAAACTTATAAGGAAATGGGCTTACACCCTAAGACATTATCCAACGCACTGGAATCTTCCGGTACTGTAACTTCCGCATTAATTCCTTGGAACACTTGCGGTGTTTACATCCTGGCTACTTTAGGTGTATCCACATTTGACTACTTCCCATATGCATTATTCAACATCATCATGCCTATCATGACAGTTGCAATGGCTTACATGGGTCTGACTTTAGCTCACATGGACGGCACAAGATTTGCTTCCAAGAAAAAGTCTGCTTAATTCATTTGTTTAACAATTGTATCATCTTGTAATCTTAATCGCCCGGACTGGTTCCGGGCGATTTTGTTGTTTTCGTTATGTCAGGGATAGGGTATAATAGAACGGTATAGGAGGAAGAGAGATGCAAATGGTATTATTAACAGCCCTGGGCATTGGCAGTGCCACAGTAGTGGGTGCGGTCCTTGGCTTTTGTTTTAAAAAGATTTCACATAACATGAACGATATCATTCTGGCTTTTGCGGCTGGCGTGATGCTGGCGGCGGCAGTCATCGGACTGATTCTGCCGTCTTTGGAATACGAAGGAAAGTTTACGTTACTCATCAGCGTGGCAGGTATTTTCTGTGGGGCTTTTTGTCTGAACCTCATCGACAAAATCGTGCCACATCTGCATAAGATGACCGGCGTAGATCAGGAACTGCATCCTGATGGCAGCGAGAGACTAAACAAAGTTCTGCTCTTTGTCATGGCAATCGGGATTCATAACCTGCCGGAAGGAATCGCGGCCGGTGTCGGTTTCGGTACAGGAAACGTGGCCGAAGCCATGCTCATTGCACTGGGGATTGCCCTGCAGAACATTCCAGAAGGTATGGTCATTATCGGCCCAATGCTGGCAGCCGGTATGAGCAGCGGCAGAACCTTCGTCATTGCTCTGATTACCGGGCTGGTAGAAGTGGTGGGTACTTTGATCGGGTACTTTGCAGTAAGTCTGTCTGCAGCGATTTTGCCTTTTGCCCTGGCCTTTGCCGGCGGTACCATGCTCTATGTCATCAGTGACGAGGTGATTCCGGAAACCCACGCCCATGGCGCAGAGCGAGGTGCGACCTACGCACTTTTGGCTGGATTCTGCCTGATGCTGGCCATGAGTTTTTATTTAGAATAAAATAGAACGTGTACAAATATTTGTGTTTAGAAGCCTGTCGATTTTGGTAATATTAACCTAACAAAAGCAAACAAAAGGGTTATATAACATATCAAAAGAAAGGCAGGTATGGGTAATGGATAAATTATTTGGCATGTTAGGAATGGTAATCATAGCAGCTGTGATTAAAGTCAGAACAGCGGCAGAAAGTTTAGTAGAAGTCATTCGTGGGGAAGAGGGGTTCCTCATGATGATAGGATTTTGCGGTGTTGCACTGCTCAGTGCCATCGTGATGTTATCCTGGACATCCAGAAGAAGAAGAGAAGCCGCTTAGCTTCGGGGGCTGTCTACAGAAAAAACGAAATGCAATTAAAATAGAGAAGGAGTTCTAAGAATCCTTCTCTATTTTTTTAGTTTTTGAAGTTTTGCGTATACGCGTACGACCAATACTCGGCTAGTTTTGGCAATCTAGCATCGGCGGCAGGCTGCGTAGCCTGTCGTCTGCAATACCATCCATAATTTCTGGCAGGTGATTCTGGAGAAAATCGCTTTGAATGGTGGAAATGCCTTGTCTGTGCAGTTCCTTTACCGTCTCTTTGCAGATGGACTCGGTGATAGCAAAGGCCTGGTTGTGGGCTTTGACATAGTCACCTTCGTACAGAGAAGCTTCCAGCTCCGGAATCCGGTTTAAATGTCTTGCAAAGCTGCAGCCCAGGTCCAGCTGCTGCAGACTGTGGAATCCCCATTTATAGAACGGGGTGTAGCAGCCTTCTAAGAGATGGGCCATGGAGATGGCACTCTCAGTGAAACGGGCCAGTGCCAGGGTCGCCGCTACGAAATCCTGTCTTTTGATGCAGCGGAGCAGGTTGTACTGACCGGCCTGGGACATGATGGCAGCGCGGGCTGCAATCTTCTTACGGCGGACATCTTCCGGATAGAAGCGGAGAAGCTTTCCGCGAATGCCGCTGAAGAAACCGGGCCCGTCTTCGAACACTTCACCATTGGTTGCAGCTGCCAGCTGGGTTTCCGGAAGGAAAAGCCAGTCCAGCACAGTCTGAGGCTGTCCGTCAGCAAAACCGGTAAACTGCTCATAGAAACGGCTGATGGTCATGACGCCCATGCGGTCGCGAGCGATGAAGCTTTTGCGGGAGAACCCTTCGAATACGTCCGGCAGTTGGTCGTAAGCCTGCTGCAGCTTCGCGCCAAAGACCTCAAAATCAGCATCTGTCAGCCAGATGCAAAATCCCGGACCAAAGTCGTGGTCCTGAGAAATCTCATCATCGTAGCCGAAACACTGGGAGCCCTCTCCGGCCAGGCCTGCAGCAAAGCGTCCGCGGGCTTCAGGAACGGCTTCCAGAAGCTGTTCTATATATGTGTCGTAGTATTTACGAGCCAGTTCTAATCCTTTCATGTTATACCCCCAGTCTTTCCTGGATGTCCTGGGCTTTTGCCAGGTATTCTGCAGATTCATCCAGACGGTCCTGTGCTTTCAGTGTGGCTGCCAGGTTGGCGCAGAGTACCGCGTAGCCAAGAGTCTGGTCGCCGTAGTCACGCTTTGATAGAGCCATGGACTTGCGGAACTGATCTTCTGCGGCCTTGAAATCGCCTTCTAAGTAGTAGACTTCGCCCAGAGCAGATACGGCTGGTGCATAGTGTACATCGCTGTCACCGCTGACCTGGTTAAAGATGGCGATAGCCTTCTTTGCTGCATCCTTTGCTTCCTGTAAGTGGGCAGGCTCCATGGCCAGATAAACGCCAGCCAGATTAGACCAGGTTGTAGCGATTTCGATTTCACTCTGGTGGAGATTTTCCAAGATGGACATAGCCTTGCGGAGATACTTTTCCGACTCGTCCAGACGGTTCATATCCTGATAGAGGCTGCTCATGTTGTTATATAAAGTCGCCAGACGGAAGTCCTTTGCATAAGACGGACCTTCAAAAATGCCGGCCGCCTGCTGGTAAGCATCCAGTGCTCTGTCCTGCTGGCCGACAATAGCTAAAGTTGTCGCAAAGTTCAGCAGTGTAGTACCGTGACCCTCACTGTTTTCCAGGCCTAAGCGGCGGATGCAGCCCAGGGCCTTTTCATATAGAGGAATACCCTCGTTGTATCTGGAGAAAGCGCGGTAAAAACCGCCCAGCTCGTTGCAGACTGTGACCGTTGCAGATGGGTCATCTTCGAATTCAGCCTGTGCCAGCGTTTCTTTCATAAAGTTTTCCGCACCGTTGAAGTCCTTCGCTGCGAAAAAGCCGTCTATCTTATCGTAAAATCCGTTCATGTTCATGGTGGAAATCCTCCTTTGTTTGATATGGGATATATACCCAGGGAGGGGAGGAGTTAAACGGGGGAGTTTGATGTGCGAATATTTGTAAGTGCAGTTGGTGTGGTTTTTGTATAATGTGGAAAAATGAAGCAAAAGTTATCGTGTATTATGGGAGGAAGAGTCATGTTAGAAGAACTGATGAAACTGTTGGAAGATGTAAAACGGGAGCTGGTGAAACTGAATGATCAGCTGGAGGATATTGCGATTTTTGAAGAGGCGCACAGCCTGGGTGAAATTTGTGCCAAGCTGGATGTTTTGATGGAGAGAGAGTAGGGGGTGCAAAGGATGTTTGGAATTGATTGGAATGGCGATGGCGTGATTAACGGATTCGATACGGTGATGGATCTGATGATTCTGGATGAGATGGAGAAGGAAGAAGGAGAAGAGGACGAGTAAGTCGTTGACGTATAGTATCGTGAATGGTACTATGATTATAACAAAAGGTGCTACCGATGACGGTTCGCCTGATATAAAAGTTGGTTTTAAATAACCGCCCTTTGTTTCCAGGCAAGAGGGCGGTTATTTCTTTTTTTGAAAATGCACTCTGCGATATTTGTTGAATTATCTCTAAGTTTGTCCCCTTATGCTTCATTGGACACGTCTATTAAGGTAAGGCTTTTATTGTAAATATATAACTAACACCAGACCTACTGTTTACTTTTTGAATGAAAATGATATAATATAAACAGAAGGAAAGGGTGAACAGCATGTTTAACAAAAACTTGAAATACTACAGACTGAAGAAAAACTTGTCCAAGCGTGAACTGGCGACTTTGGTTGATGTAAGTCCAATGGCCATTACTCACTATGAGAATGGAGATCGAAAACCAAATATGGAAATCATCAAGGCATTAGCGAGAGCACTGGATGTACGTGTAACAGACTTCCTAAGCAGACGAAATGAGCAGTTAGTATTTGTGCACGGGGAATTTCGCAAAAATACTAAATTGGGTCAGGCGAAGCAGGAGCTGATTCGCGAATCCGTGGAAGAATACATGAGCAGATTTTTTTCTGCCGTAGATATTTTAGGTGGAGAGGTTTTGCCGGACGCACCAAAAGCACATCAGCTGCCTTTGACTGGTAATGTTGAAGCAGATGCGGCAGCAATGCGTCGCGCGCTTCATATTGCAGAAACGGGACCGGTAGGCAATTTAATTGAACTGCTGGAGAACATCGGTGTTTTGGTCTATGTTTGCAGTGAAGAAAAAGAGAACTTTTTTGGCATGAACGGCACCGTCAATGGTCGCCCGTATATTATTGTTAATGGTACCATGACGCCGGAGCGTATTCGTTCCACCATCGCACACGAACTTGCACACTTTGTTTTTGCATGGGATGAGACTATGGAGGAGAAAGAAGCAGAGGCGCTGGCGACTGCAATTAGTGGTGCGTTTCTCTTTCCGAAGGCTGACGCAATTCGAGAGATGGGAATTCGAAGAAGTGCGATTACGCCTGATATGAAGATGATTTGCAAAGAATATGGCATCTCCATGTACCTGTTGACCAAAAGAGCTGAAGTATGCAGAATCATCAACAGCAATGCGGCAAAGGAATTCTATATCAGAGCAGGACAAATGGGATGGAAGAAGAATGAGCCGGTACGCATCATGCCGGAAAAAGCAACTTTGTTCCCACAGCTGGTATACCGTGCGGTTTGCGAGGAAGAAATCTCTGTACAAAGAGGTGCTGAGCTGCTACAGGTTCCATATGAAGACGTGGTAAAAGCATGTTTTGAAGAGGAGGTAGCGGATGGAGTATATTAGCAGCGATACAAACGTTTGGGTTGATTTTGCAACCATCGATCGCTTGGAATACCCATTCCGATTACCATATACTTATTTGATGAATAACGATGCGGTGGAGGACGAGCTCCTGTCACCGCCGGGATTGGGGGACAAGCTATTACAACTTGGACTGCAGGCAGTGGAGTTAACGACGGACGAATTCTACCTTGCAGAGGAATATACAACAAAGTATGCAAAGCCGTCCCTGCATGACTGTATTGCACTGGCAATCGCAAAGTCCAGAGGTATCATCCTGCTGACAGGCGATGGACCACTGCGCAAAGCAGCCATGGCAGAAGGGGTACAAGTTATGGGAACAATAGGGGTGCTGGACCGACTGGTTGAAAAAGAACTTATCGAAAGAGAGGAGTTCAGGCATTGCATAGAGGAGCTTCTAAGACACAACGGTGGGAAAATAAGACTGCCGGTGGTGGAGTTGGAGAAGCGGTTGGGAGAGATAGGAGGTATGGATGAAAAGTTTGGAACTAAAAGCGACAGATGAAAATATATATCAAACACTGG
>JAZUBY010000037.1:0-41483 GCA_045638885.1 Emergencia sp.
TTGAACTGGTGTATTGTCTTCCTAAGACCGCTTGGCCTCCGACTTACCAGCACCATACCAGCCAGTGCAATCATGGCGCAAATCAGCTTCTTACCGGTCAGTTTCTCCTTCAGTACAATGGGTGCCATCAGAATAACGAAAACCGGTGCCATGTAGTAGCACAGTGTCGCCGTTGCAACGGTGGTGTAGTTATACGCTTCAAAGAGGAAAATCCAGTTGAAGCCGATCAGTCCGCCGGAAATGCATAGAACCGGCAGGTTTGCCTTGATGGCTGTCTTGGAAAACTTCTTCCGCAATACCAGCATTGCTGCAATCAGGAATGTCACCCCGATAAAACCTCTGCACATGGCGATAGTGCCCGATGGCAGCGGAATATATCTTCTGAATATGCCGATGGTCCCGAAGATAAACATGGCCGTCAGGAACATCATCTTTGATTTTGTAGATTCACTTTGATTCATCATACGCTTATCCTTATTCCCAAATCACTACTTCCGGGTTGTCTTTAGAAAGAACGTGTTTCGTTACTTCTCCACCCAGTTCTGCCTCAATCAAAGCCTTCAGCTCATCTAAGGCTGCCTCCAGAACATCGTCTCTTTCTCCTTCTACCGTTTCGATGCACATAAAGGCATTGACAGTCTCTTCAGTCAGCATGGTTCTGACAGATTCTCTCCAGTTGAAGCATCTGCAAATTGCGCCGGCATCATCTTTGTATACTACTTCTCCTTCGTATGGCGGTTCACTTTTGTCACTGCCATAGGTGATGAATTCTTCGCCGCCGTCTGCAACAGTCAGGCGATTATCACCCTCAAATTTGTCGATGTCTTCACCGCCCACAGGCACGCCATACTTCAAAGAGATGCCGTTGTAAATGTCCACCAGCGGATTAATGGTACCGATGGAATTTCCCTTTGATACACGTTTCAACATCGCTTCGATGGAGCAGCGGGCTCCCTTCTTTGTCTTAAACTTATAGAAAGCATCTCTCCAGGTTCTAATCACCGGATTTTCCGTAAACTCTGGATTTTCAATATACTGCATAGCTTCTTTCTGTGCTTCCTGCAGGTAGCCTGCATATTTTTCTTCATCTGTTACCTGATTGTTGATGCCTTTGCATACTAAAATCCCGATTTTTGCACCAGGAAAAATGTCCAGGAAAGGTTGTTCTAATATAAACTTTTTCATGGTATTAGTCCTCCATACACTGCTGGGCAAAAGCAATCATCTTTGCTTCTTTTTCTGCATCCATAAACTGCTCGCCGTAGTTTCTCTGACGTTCTACTGCCATACCAACGAACTTCAGGCGGGAGTGTTTCGCGTAACGCTTCATGCCCTCTTCAAAAAGATCTGCACCCTTTTCAACAGGATAACCGCAAGTGGAAATCAGCGCCATCTTCTTGCCCTTCCAAATAGACGGACCCATTTCTTCGCCGTAGTATTTATTCATGCCGTAAACCAGACGGTCCAGTGCGTTTTTCAGTGGCGGTGTGCAGTACCAGGAGTAGATTGGCGATGCTGCCACAATCAAATCCGCTTCCATTGCTGCATCAAAAATCTGCTGCATGTCATCATCCTGCGGACATCCGAAAATGCTCCAGTCTTTCTGACAGGTTCTGCATGCCACACATGGTCTTAGATCCATGTCATATACATCAAAAGTTGTGCATTCTACACCCTTTGCTTCTAATTCTCTAACAAAAGGCTTTACCAAAGATGCTGTATTGCCTTCTTTTCTAGGGCTTCCCATTAAAATCAGTGCTTTCATGTTCTATGTTTCTCCTTATGCATGTGGAATATTGGTAAATTCAGAGATTTCGCGGTTGATGGTTACCAGATCATCTACAGTTAAATCGTGGATATCATCGTGACCTGTGATTCTTGCGAAAGTCTTCAGTTCTTCAAATGTTACGTTAAAGTAGTTAGCTACACGCTGTGCTGCAGCATCTATCTTCAGTCTCTTTCTCAGTTCCGGATCCTGGGTTGCGATGCCTACCGGACAGCCACCTGTGCCACAGATTCTATACTGCTGGCATGCTGCTGCAATCAGTGGTGCCGATGCAACAGCGATGGCTTCTGCCCCCATGGCAATGGCCTTTGCGAAGTCAGAGGATACACGTAAGCCCCCTGTGATAACAAGATCAATATCAGAGCCTACAGAATCCAGATATTTCCTCGCTCTATACAATGCGTAAATCGTCGGTACACTGGTTGCTTCTCTTAGGAAGAATGGGCTGGAACCGGTTGCGCCGCCACGTCCATCGATGGTAATGAAATCAGGTTCTGCAAAGACACAGAATTCCAGGTCTTTTTCGATGCGGCCGGCAGCGATTTTGATGCCGATTGGTCTGCCATCGGAACGTTCACGTAGCATATCCACCATAGCTTTCAGGTCTTCCTTAGAATTGATTTCCGGGAACTTACTTGGGCTCTGGATGTCCTCGCCCTGCTTCTTTCCACGAATTTCCGCAATCTGTGCTGTTACCTTTTCGCCAGGCAGATGACCACCCATGCCAGGTTTGGTTCCCTGTCCGATTTTGATTTCGATGGCGTCTGCGTTACGCAGATTTTCGTCAGTTACGCTGTATTTATTTGGAATATATTCAAAGATGTATTTGTGAGATGCTGCCATTTCTGCCGGTAGGATGCCGCCTTCGCCGCTACACATTGCAGTCTTTGCCATAGCAGAGCCTTTTGCCAGAGCCACTTTGATTTCTTCGGAAAGGGCGCCGAAAGACATGTGAGACACATAAACCGGACCTTCCAGCATCATCGGCTTCTTCGCTTTCTTGCCGATGGTAGTCCAGGTATTGACAAAAGCGTCATCATCCAGTGGCGGCGGATTCAGCTGTGCACCCAAAAGCAGGATGTCATCCCAACCAGGCATCGGCATCTGGGTACCCATAGCCGCATGGATGGAGTGGCCGGAAACAGCCATCTCGTGGATTTCTTTCATATATCTGCAGGAAGGATCTTCACGAGTAAACTTCGGATCATAAGCAAGGCCCGTATCTTCCGGTTCTGCATCTGCAGCCGCTGCATCGCCTGCCGGCGCCTCTTCGCCACCCTGCAGGATCATATTTTCCTTCGGTACTTTACATAATGGACATTTATCAATCTCAGCAAAGGACTTGCCTTCTTTGTCCTCATCAAACTCATATCCGCAAATGATACATTTGTAAACTGCCATGGTAATACCTCCTTATTTCCACTTGATTTTTGTCGGTTTTGTCTTTAAAAATGCAAACAGTTTTTCTTCTTCTTCAGCCGTCATATTCTCTCTGAAAATCATCACTGCCTGCTTGAATTCTGTTCTCAATATATATGCCGTATCGTGTTTGATAATAGAAGAAAAAACGTCATAACCCACAGCTACGGTTTCTGTTTTCGCACCCTCGTAGGTGATTTCCACGCAGTCCTCCAGGAATCGGGTCGTAGTCTTTACCGATTCACTTCCGACACGCTCTTTCAGTCGTCCCAGACTCATCTTAATCATACGGTTTCTAACCCAATAGTATTCTGCAATCAAAATTGCCGCACCGGTTAGAAAAATCAAAGGAAAATCAAAGAATATAGCGCAGAGCACAAAAACGCCGGCTACACCAAAGAACATTACCTTCTGCCTTGTTTCCAAGAGTGTTGATTTTACCTTGTTATAAAATGTTCTATCGATAATGCCTGTGGTCTCAAACATCTTGTTCATCTCCTTCATTGCCTTCGTATTCACGCCACCATTCGCCTGGCGCAATGACCGTTTCACGGATGGCTGCTTTGGTGTCCTTGAGGCCGCTCCGAATGCCCCAAACCATTAGCGCGAATCCTCCCAAAAACATAATTCCACTAATCAAAATACTAACAAAGTCCAACGCCATCAAAGACATAAAAAATGCAAACACAACAACAGCGAACCAAACACTTAGGAAAACGATGTGAAAAATGGGTATACGCCACTTAAAATACAGAATTGTTCTTCCCGCCGTTTCATGCATCGTGCCATAAAAGTCCGGGCAAAAGTTATTTCTCTTTACCATATCAGCATCTTTTCTACATCCCGTGTAATAAAGTTTCACTTTCTCATCTTGTATGCGTCCCCAAAAGCGAGAACGTTTTCTAATTGCAGCAAACCAGCCGTTTGTCACTTCAAACTGCAGTCTTCTGCGTACTACATTCAGCGGTTGTGCAACTTCCAATGTGTAGGTTCCTCTTAATCTCATACGCAGCCCCTCTTCATTCTCAAATACCTTACTTTACCCTCATTATACCACCCGTATTTTCACGTTACAACATGGAGAATATTTGAAATAAGCAGCAAAAAAGTGCACCTGCTCTAAGCAAATGCACTTTCATAATCCTCATATTCTTACTGTTCCGCAAAATCCTCTGCGCCGCGCTTGCACAGCGGACAAACGAAATCTTCCGGCAGGCTGTCTGCCTCGTGAACATAGCCGCAAACCTTGCAGACGTACTTTTTCTTCGGTGCTGCATCAGCAGCTGCTTCACAATCAGCCTCTTCCACTACCTGACCGTTTACCAATTCTTCTGCCAAAGCTTCCAGCTGGGCCAGATTTTCATCGTCTACTGCAGACAGAATCTTCACGCCACTCTTTGCGAAAGTCAGGTTCTTACTCTTTTCCAGCATGGACTTCATGATACGGTCTGCCTGTGGCGCCCAGCTTCCGTTTTCGATAAATCCGACAAAACGGTTGCTATAGCTACGCTCTGTCAGGTGGTCGATAAACTGTCTCATGAATGGGAAGATATCGCCGTTATACGTTGTGGTCGCCAGTACCATTTTATCATAACGGAAGGCATCTTCTACAGCTTCTGCCCAATCGCATCTTGCCAGGTCATTAACTACAACTTTCGGACATCCTTTTGCCTCCAGCAGTTCCGCCAATTTCATGACAGCTTTCTTAGTATTGCCGTACACGGACGTATAATTAATTACAACCCCTTCTTCTTCCGGTCTGTAACTGGACCAGATGTCATACAGGTTGATATAATAGCCTAAGTCTTCTGTCAGCACCGGGCCATGGAGTGGACAGATTTTTTCAATATCCAGATTGGCAGCCTTCGCCAGAACTTTCTGCACCTGGGCACCGTACTTGCCAACAATACCGATGTAATATCTTCTGGCCTCACATGCCCAGTCTTCTTCTACGTCCAAGGCGCCAAACTTGCCAAAAGCATCAGCAGAGAACAGAATTTTATCTGCTGCATCATAAGTCATGATAACTTCCGGCCAATGGACCATCGGTGCCATGACAAAGGTCAGCTGATGACAACCTAAGTCCAGCTGAGCTCCTTCACCCACTACAATATGTCTGTCCACAAAGTCCGTACCAAAGAAATTCTTCATCATTGCAAAAGCTCTTTCTGATGCCACAATCTTGGCTTCCGGATACTTTTCTGCAAAGTTAAAGATATTAGCAGAGTGGTCCGGTTCCATGTGCTGGACGATCAGGTAGTCCGGTTTACGTCCTTCCAAAGCTGCCTCCATGTTATGAAACCATTCCTCTGTGAAATTCACATCTACAGAATCCATAATTGCAATTTTTTCGTCTATGATTGCATATGAGTTATATGCCATGCCATTTGGAACCACATACTGCCCTTCAAACAGGTCAATTTTGTGATCGTTTACGCCAATATATCTGATATCTTTTGTGATTGTCATTTTATTATACCTCACCTTATTTTTCTAGCTATATACCCCAAAAGTCTACCATGAAAACCTATCCATTGCAAATTTCTATTTTTTCCATTAAACTATAATTAAACAATTTAGGAGGCAAGAAATTTGAACATTTATATACCATTCATCTGTATTGCGGTAGGTGCCGCCATCAACTGGCGCGGCCTTCCACAAAAGGCATTAAAAGCATTCGACATTATGATGAGTGTCGCCCTTTTCGTCCTGCTGACCATTATCGGACTAAACATCGGTACCAGTCCTGAGGTCATGGGTAATCTGGGACATATCGGCATAAACTGCCTGATTATTTCTCTTTGTGCCATCGTCTGCAGTGTAGCGCTGGTCAGAATCTGCGTGGCAACTATCATGCCGTTAGAAAAGATTCGTCAGCAGCTGGCAATGGAAAACAATCAACCAGTGGACACTGACGAAGGTAAAAAGTTTGACCCATTAATCGTTATCATGCCAGGCTGTATCGCCTTTGGAATTCTGTCCGGCAAATTCCTGTTTCCCGATCTTTCTGAAAAGTTCCTGGACAACGCCCTGACGGTATCTCTGTTTTTCCTATATCTCAGCGCAGGTATATCTCTAGGCTCTAACAAAGCAGTATTTACCTACATCAGACGACTGGGATTCCGTGTCATGATCATGCCAATTGCAACTTTCATCGGCTGCATCGCAGGCGGGGCTGTCATTGCACCGCTTTTGGGCGTACCGTTAGATATCTCTGTCATTTCCGCCAGCGGTATGGGCTATTACAGCCTGACTGGTGCTTTCATGACAGAGACCTATGGCATCGAAGCCGGAACTTACGGTTTTATCGTTAACGTATCCAGAGACGTTTTTACCGTAGTTCTGATGCCGCTTTTGGTAAAAATCAGCAAAGGCAGTCCTGTGGCTTCTGGCGCAGGCGGCTGTATGGACAGCATGCTAATGCCAGTTACCCGAGCTGCAGGTCCTGAAATGGGGATGGTTGGACTCATCAGCGGAACAGTCATTACCATTCTGGTGCCACTATGGCTGCCACTTACACAATTGATATTCTAAGGAGGTATAACATATGATTCTCTATTTCAGCGGAACGGGAAACTCTACCCACGTTGCAAACAAGCTGTCGGAACAACTTGGCGACACAACACTGAACCTGGGTTACTATATCAAAAACAATATCCATAAACCAATCCACTCTGACAAGCCATGGGTCATCGTAGTTCCAACGTATGGCTGGCAGATTCCACACATTGTGACGGACTGGATTCTGCAGACAGAACTGAGCGGATGCAGCGATGTATACTTTGTCATGACCTGTGGAGATGATATCGGTAACGCGGCAAAATATAACGCAATGCTTTGCGAGAAAAAACACTGGAATCATAAGGGCACCGCAAGAATCGTTATGCCGGAAAACTATATTGCCCTCTTTGATGCACCGGATTTGGAAACATCCAAGCGCATCGTCAGAGCTGCTTCCCGTGTGATTAAGAAGACTGGAGATTACATCCTTCAGGGCGGCAATCTGCCGAAGTCAAAGATTAGCTTAAAGGACAAAATCAAAAGCGGCCCGGTCAACACCCTCTTCTATCGTCTTTACGTAAAGGCAAAGAAGTTCTATACAAAAGAGAACTGCACCGGATGCGGCCTTTGCGAAAGCCTTTGTCCAATGAATAATATCTCTATAAAAAAGGGCACACCTGTGTGGGGGAAAAACTGCACCCACTGCATGGCATGTATCTGCGGCTGCCCGATGGAAGCCATTGAATACGGCAAAGTCAGCGAAGGCAAGCCTCGCTACAAATGTCCGGAAATATAAACGCATAAAGAACAAAACCTCCGTGGATACTATCTAAAAATAGCAACGGAGGTTTTTTTATGGAAAATCAGGATACCATTTTATTATTAAAAGAATGCGATGCCGGTAGTAAGATGGCGGTATCGTCTATTGACGATGTTTTAGATCAGATTCACGATCACAGTCTGAAAGCGATTATGGAAAAGAGTAAGCGGCATCATGCCAAGCTGGGCAACGACATTCACAGCCTGCTAAACCAGTATGATGAGGAAGACAAAGATCCCAGCCCTATGGCTAAGGGCATGTCACGCATGAAAACAGGTATGAAAATGGCCATGGATGGCAGTGATCATACTATCGCCGACTTGATGACCGACGGCTGTAACATGGGTATCAAATCCTTATATAAATATATGAATCAGTACCCTGCAGCAAATCAGAAGGTTATGGATCTGTGTACGGATCTGATCGCAATCGAAGAAGAACTGCAGCGGGATTTGAGAGACTATCTGTAGGAATATACTGCAAAAAAAGACGCCCTCCCGGCGTCTTTTTGTATATGCTTATAATAATTTAATCTGGCCAATCAATGGGACTTCTTTTTCTTGTCCGCTGATGGCATAATACAGTCCCAGTCCCCAGCAAACTAATGTAAAGATGGCTCCTGCAAAGGTAACCAATCCTCCCAGAATCGGAAGCAGTCCCCCTACCGTACCGGCAATAATCGATGTCAGGTAAATCACAATGGCCTGATTCAGATGGAACTTTGCCCCGTCTCTGTCACCTAAAACCATGGCAATAATCAAGCCAATCCAGCCAATATACGCCACGATGCCCGTAGATCTGGCTGAAAACTTACCATTACCATTCTTTGTCTTGTACTCTCGTTGTGTGTTCGGCACCGGCACGATTTCCTGACGGACTTCATAGCAGGCTTCGTCTGCCACAGATTCGTCTTCTACTTTCTCCGGTTCCACATACTCTGTCCCGCAATCCGGGCAAAATCTCTTTTCTACTTCTGTTCCACAATTTGGACAAATTTTCATGTTCTCTCTCCTCGTTTCCCTTTATTTTTTTTGCTGGCCACACCAGATTTTCATCACTAAGCTGACTGGCAGATGTTTGATGGCCTTTACCTGTGCCTGCACCGGCAATCCTAAAATAGATACTGCCTTCTTCTTTGCCAAGTCTTTCATTGCCTTATCGATGACCTGTTTCGCCGTATAGAAACGGTCGAAATATTTGATGGTGTCATCGTGAATGGCGCGATCGAAAAATTCTGTTTTGATCCATCCAGGTGCCACCGCCATGACATGGATTCCTTTTGCTTTCAGTTCTACACCGAGAGCTCTGGAAAAGCTCATCACATAAGCCTTTGATGCACCGTAAACATTGATATACGGTACAGGCTGCCAGGATGAGTTGGATGCCAGATTAACAATATCACTTCCCGTTGGCATATACGGAACACTTAAGTAGCACATGGCAGTCAATGCTTTGTCATTGATTTCGATGATATCAAGCTGCTGATCTAAATCCATCTCCATAAAGGTTCCGAAAAGACCAAAGCCCGCTGCATTAACCAGTACCTGGATTTCTGGATTCGCTTCTTCCAAAGCTTCCTTGTACGCTGCAAAACTTTCCCTTTGCATCAAATCCAAAGCCATCACACGGACAGGTGTCTTACACAGAGACTGCAATTCCTGCAGACGGTCCTCTCTACGTGCGATGACCCAAAGTTCATCATATCCCTTCTCGTCCAAGGCAAATACAAATTCTCTCCCCATGCCGCTGGACGCACCGGTAATTACTGCTATTTTCATATAGATTTCCTTCCTTAGAATTCTATAACTTCCGGTTCTGCTGTGAAAGAGCTGAATGTTGCAACTGCATTCTTCAGATACAGAACCTGTGTGTTTCCGTCATTTTCATCATACATTCTGCGTAAATCACTGTATGCATCTAACATAGATTTTCTGGCTTCTACTCTGTCGTCTTCTACCAGTTCGCACTGAATGCGCACCCATGTGCCGTCTTTAAATGCACAAAGTTCAGCCTTTGGATTTGCCGCAATCTGCTTGGAAACCGGCTTTACTTTTCCTGTCTGGATATATAATTTATCTTCAAAAATATGCGCAGTACCAAAAGGTCTGACCCTTGGCTGATCGCCCTCTACAGTAGCCAGATAATATACGCCTGCTTCTTTTAAAAATTCACATACTCGTTTCATAATCGTCCTCCCAAACTTGTATTTTCTCCATTATATCATGTATTTGAACAGAAAAAAAGGTCTCTGTCCGTCAGGACAAAGACCTTTGATATGCATTTCAAATGTTATTACTTCCAGAAGTCTAATTCCGCATCGATGCCAGCTTCTTTTGCAACGAATACCGGATTCTTGCCTTCCTTCTTCTGTTTGCAGTAGTCGTCTAAGCACTTCATAGCAGGACCCATCAGGATCAGGATAACAGGTACGTTTACAACTACCATCAGACCCTGTGTCATGTCAGCTAAGTTCCATACTGTACCTGCGGAAGCTACAGCACCTAAGAATACTAATGCAGTTGCAATCATTCTGAATGCTAACAGACCAGTCTTGGATACTTCTCTGTTCAGGATGAATCTTAAGCAGCCTTCACAGTAGGAGTAGTTACCAATCAGTGTAGTGAATGCGAATAAGGACATTGCTACAGATAAGAAGATTGGACCAAATGTGCCTAAGTTTGCAGCCATTGCAGTCTGTACATAGGATGCACCACCCATTTCAGCGTTGAATTCAACACCGGAGGATAAGCACATGAATGCAGTTGCAGTACAGATTAATAATGTATCGATGAATACGGACAGCATCTGTACCAGACCCTGCTTTGCTGGGTGAGAAACATCAGCAGTAGCAGCAGCGTTTGGAGCAGAACCCATACCAGCTTCGTTGGAGTACAGACCTCTCTTGATACCGTTCATGATGCAGGAACCTGCGAAACCACCGAAGATTGCCTTGAAATCAAATGCAGATTCGAAGATCATGCTGAACATAGCAGGAATCTGCTTTGCGTTCAGAATCAGAACGATGATAGCAACGATTACATACAGAACACCCATTACAGGTACCATAACTTCTGTAACCTTTGTCAGTCTCTTCGCACCACCGATAACGATGATACCGAATAATACTGCTAAGATTACGCCGATTACGATTGCAGTTGTCTTGCTGTAGAAGTCGAATGCAGTAAATGTATCCTGCAGGTTGTAAGCAGCTAACATGTTATAACCTACAGCATAAGTTGCGATGATTAAGATGGAGAAAATAACCCCTAACCATCTCTGGCCTAATGCGTCTCTCATGTAGAACGCAGGACCACCGTAAGAAGTACCGTCGTCATTCTTCTTCTTGTAGATCTGTGCTAAAGTGGATTCTACGAATGCGGAAGCACCACCGATGATGGCAGTTACCCACATCCAGAATACAGCACCTGCACCACCTGCACAAATCGCAGTTGCTACACCGATGATGTTACCAGTACCTACACGGGATGCTGTGGATACCATCAGCGCACCGAAAGAGGAAATACCGTTTTCGCTCGCTGGCTTTTCCATGATTACTCTAAAAGATTCTCTGAACAGACGTGCCTGGATGAACTTGGAACGTACTGTTAAAATGATGCCGCCTGCCAGCAGGATTAGTGGAACAAACCATGGCTGGTACAGGAAATCAACAACACTTAAGATTAGATTGTTAATAAACTCCATATTTTTTCTCCTATTTCTTCAAAATTTAAACTACGCTAATCCGTTTATAACACTTTAACGCATTAAAATTTTCTAAAGTGCCACAAACTTGGCAACATTATACTCTATTTCAATCAGAAATACAAGAAAAAAACACTGCCGTCAGCTTTAAATGAACAAAAAAATAAGCTAAATTAGAAAAACTGCCATTTTTTCCAAACATTTTGAATAAAATAGCAGTTTTCGTTCGTCTTTTATAGTTGCGGGTAGGTGAACTTCACATAATTGATATTCTTCCCACGGCCATGGAATTTGTCCTCATATTCGGTTGTAAAAGACTTTGCCTTATACCCACTGTGATGCAGATCCCGGCTCATTTCCTCAACGTATAGTTCCAATCTCTCAATCTCGCCAATAGAATAGTCGAAGAGTTCTTCGTTATCGGTCTTAAAGGCCACAAAGCCTTCCGGCTTTAAAATCTGCTGATACTTGAGCAGTGTCGGTCCGTAAGTAAATCGTCTCTTCTCATGACGAGGCTTCGGCCACGGGTCGCTAAAGTTGAGGTAAATGCCGTCCAGTTCTTCATCCGCAAAATAGTCCCGGATGTCTGATACAAAGTCCATGACAAATCGCACATTGGCAATTTGTTCTTCCTCCGCCCGTTCGAGCCCTCTTACCATGACAGCATCCAGTCCTTCAATACCGATAAAATGGGCCTTTGGATCGTCTACTGCATGAGCACAAAGGAACTTCCCTTTGCCGCAGCCTAATTCCAGATAGAGGCGGCTGTCTGCCTCCGCACCAAAGAACTGACGCCACTTTCCTTTATTCGCCTTGGCCTCCGGCACCAGATAATGGCTGCAGGCCTCGATGCGCGGTTCTAAATTTTTTACTTTTCTATGTCTCAAAGTTGTCGCTCCTTTTTAGTCAAAATCGATAACCAACAGGTCATTTAGTTTGCACATGGTGTTGACTACGGTAAAGATAATAACAGCACCTAATTTTGCAGTCGTATCGTCCTGGTCAAATCGAGGTGAGATTTCACAGATATCAAACCCTCTGACTTTTCGAGTTCTCAGGATATGCTTAATAATTGGCAGTACAACCTCTGGTTCAAGGCCCAGAGCCTGGGTTGCACTAACCCCCGGCGCAAAGGCGGCCGAGAACACATCTGTACAAATAGTCATATATGCCGAGTTGCAGCGGAACAGGAATGTGTCGATTTTCTCCAGAATCACTTCATAGGTAGACGTCTGAATTTCCTTTGCCAGAATGTAGTTAACGTCGTTCTCCTGCGCATACTTAAACAGGCTTACCGTATTACTGTGTTTCTGAATACCCAGAGGCATATAGCGATACGGGATGTTTTCTTCCTTATAAATATCTGCAATCTGGCGGAACATGGAGCCAGAAGACGGACCATTGTCGTACGGTCTTAAGTCAAAGTGGGCATCAAAGTTGATAATACCCATATCCAGTGGTTTTTCTTTGTTCTTCAGGTCCGCAAACTGACCCTGGAAGTGACCAAATGTTGTTTCGTGACCACCCCCCAATACAATTGGAAACAGTCCAAGTCCCAGGATACGTTCGATTGCTATACCTAAAATACGCTGTCCTTCTTCCATGGAAATTTCTTCACAAAGCACGTTGCCTGCATCAAAGAGTTTTACCTGAGAATCAAAGGTGCACGGCAAATTGGACATCTGTCTTCTGATAAAATCAGGCGCCAAAGCCGTCCCCACACGACCTCGGTTTCTTTTTACCCCCTGCTCACTGCAAAAGCCAATAAACGCAAAGCCGTATTCACAGTGAAAGTCAGGGTGTTCTTCGTTGAGGTCCAAAGGCTGGACCCACTGATGCCATCTAAATGCATCGTAATCGTTGTCGCTATCTACTCTTCCATTCCAGTGTTCCATGGCACTGACATAATTTTTTAATCTCATGATTACCCTCCTTTATCTTAGCCACGAATAGATTCGATAAATTTACGGAAGTCTTTCTTCCTCCAAATAACAGGAACCGGATACAAGGGATTTGCTTCTTTGGATGCCCAGGAAACCATCTGCTTGATATCTTTTTTCTCAATCATGTCAAACTTGTCCGGTAATCCCATCTTTGCGTTGGTTTCTTCGATCCAGTTGATAAATGCATTGGCTTTCTCTGCATCGCTGCTACCTTTGATGCCACAGACATCGGCCAGTTCTGCAAGACGCTGGTGCGCCGCTTCACCGTAGGCACGCATCACGTGAGGTAATAGCACTGCCATGGCAAGGCCGTGAGCTACACCGTAAAGGCCGCCTAAAGTATGGCCAATGGCGTGAACATAGCCGACACAGCCGCGGGTGAAGGCTCTGCCTGCATAGAAGGCGCCTCTCTGCATATTCTGTCTGGCTTCCAGATTATCTCCCTCTTCAAAAGCAAGAAGAATGTTATCATGAATCAGCTTGACTGCTTCCTTTGCCAGGCGGTCTTCCAGCTTGGTGTTATAGGTTTGGTTGGTGTATGCTTCTACGGCATGAGCCAGTGCGTCCATACCGGTAGTTGCTGTGGTATATGGAGACAGACCGACGGTCAGTTCCGGATCCAGTACTGCATATTTTGGAATCAGGAACGGATCGTTAATGGCTGCCTTGCGATGCGTCTTAGAATCGGTGATTACTGCTGCAACTGTTGTTTCTGAACCTGCACCAGCCGTGGTCGGAATGGCCACGAAAGGCATAATTGGCTTATGTACTTTTAGCAGACCCTGCAGTTGGGAAACCTTTTTCTTCGGATGTGCTGCCTTGGCCGCAATCCCTTTTGCACAGTCAATACGGCTGCCGCCGCCAAGAGCCACGATGGACTTACATCCGTTTTCCTTATATGTCTTGTAGCCGGCTTCTACATCGTCAGAAGTCGGATCTGTGGTGGTGTAAGTCTGCAGGGTGTAGCGGATGCCTGCTGCATCAAAACCGTCCAGCATCGGCTGCACCTGGCCACGCTTTACCATACCTGCACCGGTTACCACCAGCACATCGTTAATTCTCTTCTTTGCGAGGAAAGCGCCCAGCTCCTTAATTTTGCCGTTGCCTTCCATATATTTGGGCATGCGGTAGCCCATGAAATAGTTGCCGATTTTCAACACACTCTGAAAGCTGCGGCACCAGATTACGTTTAATTTGTGCGGGATTCCCATTTCTATGTCATCTCCTTTTTTGATAGTTTTCCGGCTCTATTATACCTCTTTCTGGAAGGTTTGAATAGGGGCTTGTAGGGTAATAAAAAATATTATAAAATCTATAGTAATTACTTAACGTCTCGGGAATAAAATCAAATTAGAGGGATTAAAATGGAACTGAATTTAAGTAACAGAATCAAAGAGATTACGTTAGAACTTGTAAAAGTAAAGAGCATCGTTGAAACAACCGACGAAATCAACGTAAGCGACAAAGTTTACGAAATTATGTCCCAGATGGACTACTACAAAAAACACCCTGAAAAGGTATACTGCTTACCGGTAGCAGGCGATCGCTGGAACAGAAAAATTGTCGTTGCAATTCTAAACGGCGAAAAAGCACCAAGCAGCAAAACTGTGACCTTTATTGGTCATACAGATACCGTCGGTATTTCTGATTACGGTAACCTGGCAGACTATGCAACCGAGCCTGAAATACTTGTAGAAAAGCTAAAGGAACTTCCTTTGAGCCAGGAAGTTGTTGATGATATCGAGTCTGGAAAATATCTGTTTGGCAGAGGTATCTTTGATATGAAATCCGGCGTTGCCATCGTGATGGCTTTGATGGAAGAAATCTCCAAGGATATCGAAAACTTTGAAGGTAATATTGTATTTGCTGCAGTTTGTGACGAAGAAGGCAGCTCCAAAGGCATGTTGACCTTTGTCCCTGAACTGATCAGATTAAAGAGAGAATTCGGATATGACTACCAGGCGATGCTGGACCCTGACTACATCGCACCGGCATATCCTGGAGATACAAACGTATATCAGTACGTGGGTACTGTGGGCAAGCTGATGCCTACGTTCCTGGCAGTGGGCAAAGAGAGCCACGTAGGGGAATCCTTCTCCGGACTGGATCCAAACAAGATTCTGTCCGAAATTACAGGCAGAGTTAATCTGAATCCTCGATTCTCTGACGTTGTAGATGGTGAAGTTACACTGCCGCCTGTTACATTAAAACAGAGAGACCTGAAACCGGAATATTCCGTACAGATTGCAAACAAAGCAGTTGTTTATTACAACTATGCAACCCATTGCAGCACCCCTGACCAGGTTATTGATCAGATGGTAAGAGTCGGTGCCCAATCCTTCCGCAAAGTCATCAATACAATGAACGAAAGATATGAAGTCTTCTGTAAGATGGCTGGAAGAACATATGAACCACTGCCTTGGAAGGAAAGAACCTTGAGCTATAAGCAGCTGTATGAAATCGTAAAAGAAGAGTACGGTGAAGGCTTTGACGAAAAGGTAAAGGCTTATGCGGAAAGAATCTCCCATCATCAGAAAGTCAACGTTCGCAGACAGACCATGAAAGTAGTTGAATATGTTCACTCTCTATGGTCCGACAAAGAACCGGTTCTGATTGTATATTTAACACCGCCTTACTATCCTCATATTTACGTAGAAGGCTCCAGACCAAAGGATAAGGCGCTGATCGATGCCTTAGACTATGCAGTATCTACAACAGAATGCGATTATCATTTAGTACAGAAGAAATTCCTGCCTTGCATTTCCGACCTAAGCTATGCAGCTGCACCTAGAGAAGAAGGTGCCATCGAAGGCCTGAAAGATAACATGCCTGGCTTCGGCATTGTTTATGATCTGCCTCTGGATGAAATGGCAGAACTGGATTTACCAGTTGCAGATATCGGTTCTTACGGCAAAGATGCCCACCAGTTCACAGAAAGAGTAGAAACCGTATATTCCTTCGAAGTCCTGCCAGACATTCTGTATAAGACTACGATGAAACTGCTGGAAAACTAATTAAATGTGTACATAAAAAAATGCCTGTCCTGAAAAGGATAGGCATTTTTAGTTGCTTTTTATTTGATTCTGTAAGTGCCGATGTATTCCCCTTCGAAGTCCCTTTGGATAGCTGGTTCTTCCTGTATGAAGGTCAGTTCCAAACCGTTTTCTTTGGCTGTCAGTGCAAAGTGGCAAAGGGCGATGCCAAGGTCTACTTTCTGCATATCCAGCTTGCCTTCATGACTTTCATTGGTGGAGCCTTTTCTACGCTTCAAATAGAAGTGAGCGTCATTTCCCTCTACAACAACGCGCCAAGGCTGTTTATTCACCGCGGACGGTGCCAAACGAACCATTTCCAAAGGTTCTGCCATGACGCCCGCCTTTTCCTTTGTCAAAGGCTTACTGAAATCTCCATCAAAGAATAATTCTTCGAAAGGCTTACGTTCATCGGCTTTGATGGCCTTTCTCATCATGATTTCGCGGACAGACATCTTCTTTGCCGTATAGCCCACAGGCGTTGCACAAGGCATCATCTCGTCTTCTTCAAGATTCATTGCTTTTTCGTAGGCATCACGGTTCATGGTGCCGCCAAGCCATACAGTACCTAAGCCCAGAGACTGTGCATACAGGATAAACTCTTCGAAAGCATAGCCAAACGCCTCGTTAGCATGAGGCACGTTTTTGATTTTTCCGCCGACATAAAGTTCCGTACCGCTTACAACAGGACAAGTCAGTCCGTCTCTCTTTGCCTCCAGGTATTTGAATGTTACCGGCAGGCCAAAAGGATTTTCGATATCCTTTGCATAGGCCATCAGCTGCGCCTTTATATTTTCATCCAGCACGCGTCCGTCGTAGTTACGTACGCTTCTTCTGTCCTGGATGTGTTGTTTGATGTTGTTCATAACCCTCTCCTTATCACAAAAAAACAGGTGGCTTTCATTGCCACCTGTATTCTTTCAAAAGTTCTGAAACCGTTGAAATTTCAACGTTTCTTATTCCCACTCATTTTTTAGTTTCTCATGTAGGCTATATATGGTCTAAATCGCTATATTTGCAGCCATTTCCGGCCATATTTTCTATCTTTTCTACTGTATATTCAGCTTCGTGTTGCAAGAGTTGTTGCAAAATCGAATGTCGAATTGTAGCGGGTGGCTTGCATGTTATAAGTGCTTTTTCATTTTGCTAAACTACGATTTACTAAAGTATAGTTTAGTAAATTGCATCTTTGCAATCGAGGTTACTCACTATAATATAACTGTTTTCTTCTTCGTCATTTACAGTTCATAGCATTACCTTTATATTTCACCTTGTAATTACCTTGTAGCACCTTGTAATTTTTACACATCTTTGCTTGTCATTATTACAATAGTTTTCTACTTCACCTTGTAATTACCTTGTAACACCTTGTAATTTTTACACATCTTTGCTTGTCGTTATTACAATAGTTTTCTACTTCACCTTGTAATTACCTTATCATACTTTGGATTATATTGTTTCTTTAGTCCTATCTTTTAACTTGTGATTACATTACAACTACATAAGTAATGAATAAGTATGACTAGGATCATATTTATTTCCATTCCTTCTTACAATATTCAGCTCCATTAACTTATTTAATCTTACTGTTACTGTTCGATTAGACTTTCCTGTCTTATCACATAATTCTGCTCGTGTAACCGTTGTCTTGCTTCCCATATAGGATAATATAGACTTCTCTAGGTCGTCTAGCATGTTCCACATATCTGTTCCAACGGATGCTACCGCTCTATCAGACTGTCTAATCTTTCTCATGATAATATTGTTTTTGAGTACTAACTTTACAGACTGTTCAGGCTCAGAATAAATAGGCTCATCTAAGAAGAATTCTTCCATATCACTATAGATACGCTTAACACCTTCATTGAGCTCTCTAACCCATCCAAACTCTGTCAACACTCTTGCAATTCGAGGATTTCTTGAAAAACGAGTTTCACGAATGTTATCAACAGTAACAATAGATGGCAATTTACCTGGACTCAGAATTTCTAATCTGTCATCAAACATAGATACTTTAATATGACTTCCCGTCATACCATATTCTCTATGTGTAACTGCGTTTACAATTCCTTCAAGCCATGCAAACTCAGGATATTCCGGAACATTTTGAAACTGTCCCGTCATCTGATTCAGTGCAGTGAATTCTCTAAGCTGCCCAGAGATAAATTCCTTCGCCTTTTCAATAATTTTGAGCAGGGGGTATTCTATATTCACATCTTTGATGATATTGATATTGGTACCAACCTGTTCTGCAGTTCCGTCATATCGAACAAAACGTATTCTGCAATTAGGATAAAACTGATAGATATTTTCGGCAAAGAGCAATACTGCAGCGTTAGTCAAATACTCCTGCCCGTCTTTCTTTTTGATGAAACCACGAGCCCTCAGTACTTGTTTTGTATCTAAGTCCTCTGCACCAAGCTTCTGCTTATACTGATTGAGTAAACCTTTGTCTAAATCCTCAATTTCTGCTTCGAAATTCAATTCGTCTTCGTAATGTCTTGTCGCTTTACTGTATTCAAGATTCTTAAGATCATCACCTTTAATTTCCTTTGTTCTGTCACCAATTCTTAAGAAAGTAGAATCATTATTTGTTCGTACAATCTGGTCTACTGCAGCATGAATGTGTAATAACAGTAGTCGGTCTTCTTCTCCATCAGCATTTTCGATATCAATAAACTCCTCCGTGTATGCAGGCATTGGCTTACAAAAGTCTTTTGGCGATGCAACCAAATCATTAATTCTAACTGTACCAATCTTATTTATTCCTTCTAGGGTTCGTTTTTTATCACTTATACCGAGAACAATTGTGCCACCTTCGGCATTTGCGAACGCAGAAATTAAATCTGCCAATTCCGAAGGTTTTATCTGTGCAGATTTTCTATCAAAATATTTATTTTCCTCTTCTTCTAACATGTATTCCAATGTCAGCAGAGGATTTATTTTAGATTGCATCTTATCCATAACTACCTCCCCAATATAGTTTCTCTTTACCCCTTAATTATATTTTGATTTTTCGTTTTTCAGTTTTTATCTTACATGTATATTTTACTTTATGACCAAAAGGAATTCAAATCATTTGTACTTAAAAACCCAAGAACCTTGATTTCTCAAAATTCTTGGATTATTCTTCTATTGGCGTTTGTAAGCATTGAAAAATTAACAAGCTTCTTTCAGCTCTTTGTGGAATCCTTTTTTGCTTATTGCTCTTTGAATCCATATTCTATTGTTTCCACTCTATAAAGTTTTGAAGATATAGCTTCGCACTTCTCATAATTGAAGATTACAAAATTGTAGCCATGTTTCGTCATTCCAAAAGAATTCTTGTACGCATTTTTTGATGAGTGAAATGATAATCCATCGAATCCGCAGTTTTTGATTTTTTCAGATATGTATTGCGTTAGATAATAATCTTCGTCAACTTGATGCGGACGCGAGAAAAGATCTTGCAGATACAGGAAAACATCACTATCTGTAATGCCAGTAATCAATGAGCCAACTTTACTGGAAATAGCAAACGTTTTAGATAAATTCAAAATACGAAGGGGTTGATTTGCTATAATGTCTGCAATGCTAACAATAGACCCTATTGACGGATTTATTTCTGCTATGCAACATTCTACAGAATTTGCTGCATATAAATATGGAATGTGTTTAGGGTGGCATCTTCCTTCACTAGTTCCTTGCAAGTTCACAAACGAACCTTCTTTGTCATATCCATTGAACGGACTATTAGTTGGATTCAAGAACCTTTCTGCAGCATCTGGTTCATTATAGATTCTTGCTCGTTTAAGTGTAATCGTATCGAAAACCTCAATATTACTACTCTCTGAAGTTAATGCCTTTACTAAGTTATCCAATTTTTTGTTTGAAAATCGATTTTTACTTTTTAGTTCCTTTTCTATGTCATCAAAATATTTTACAATAAGTCTGTATGAATCAGTCGCATTTAATATTTGCTGTTCTTTAATCACTTTCATTCCTTCTTTCTCGCGCATATGGGGCATCCTCTACCACTATTAGTACGGCTACTAGGAGTAGTTTTCAATTCGTTTCCTTTTTCACACTGCCATAATACTTTCTTTCAGAACCTAGCATAACATCGGTAGGTGTCACCCCATTCTTCGCTAGATGTCATTCCTTTTTAAGTTCGGGAAACCTATCGCTAAACTTTTTTCTATCACATTTCCTTCCTATGAACTTTCATTTCGTAACTACTTACAGCTATTTCTTTTAGCTATTTTAAAAGTTATATCATCATCACCGTTTTATATTTAGATTGATTGTCCGCGAGTGCTTGCCTCTTGAACAAAAGATATCAATTCATTGTATCTTTTGTCATCGAATAAATCACCATGAAAAACAGCATTACACAGTTCATTTACCACCGATAATATATCAACACTTATATTAGGTTCTATGTCGTTTATCATTCCATCAATGCGTTTTTTTATCTCATTGAGATTATTGGAAAGATACTGCTTGTCTTCTTCGTCAACAAGATACTCGCGATTTCGGGAATACATCCATAACTCCTCCCCTATATCCGCTATACGACCAAGCCAAATATTCGCAACCTCCTGTTTTTGAAGCATATACGTTACTTCAAAGCAATCCAACATCTTTTGAGTTACCTCGATAGGATATGGGGAAGCTAAAGGATCCATTTCTTCCGCCACTCCTGAATTGATGACATTATAAATATATTGAAACATCTTTTTTGGAAACTTAATTGCATTCGGGATAACTTTGTCAGCGTTATTTGCCAGCAATAAAAGCAAATAATCATATGGAGCTTCTGCAAATGAAACAGAGGTAATTAAAAAAGTATTCATCATCTCCTCGTTTGTTGGGTCAAAATTCTTTAACAATATTGGGTAGCACAGAAATGTATTGTCCCGATACAAGCTTTTAGGTAGCACAGCTTCGTATGTGCTCGTTAAATCTGTCATTGTACTATTCACTTCGTCTATCTCCGCCTTTCTAGAGGATAAAAACCAAGCTTTGACCTGATATTTGTTGTAATTAGTGTTGGGCACATGGGATGAATAGTACTCGCAACACATATAAGTCTCAGTGATGACTTTTTCTTCGAGGGCACATAGTTCTATATGTTTTCTTTGATGCTCACTATCCAATGTAATATTATCAAAAAATTGTTGAACGTTTGGTAGTGCCGCTAATACTGTTTTTAAGTAATAAATTGTTAAGCGGGTTTCCTGTTCCTCATTTTTGATAAAACTAATTAATTGGTTAGCGAAATTTTGGATGCCATCAAAGTAATCCCGTTTCGCTTTATTAAACAACGCTGGTATTTCAGGTTTCTTTTCAAACGGACGGTGTTCTCTCGGATATGATAAATGTGCCACCATCATTTTGTTATAGCGATTATGCAAGGTATCAAACAAATTACCGGCATCACCCAGTTTCCTGTTGCCCAATATTTTATGCAAACACGTGGAACTTGCAGCCAGTAAATCACATGCACATTTGCGAACATCAAGCCAATGATCAATCCATGCATATACTGTGTCAAACTCATAATTGCTTTCTATAGTTCTCAACCACAGGCCATTAAATTCTTGATGGAAAGTTATAATTATGTTCCTTTTGGGCATTTCCTTGTGCGCATCATTGGGAAATTGATAAGCTTCCAATAGATCAATTTGAGGTTTAATTGCATCTGAACAATATGTTTCAAAGATGGGAAGTGTACGGCATATATCTGTTAGTCTTGAAACGCTTTCGTTATTACCTTTTGCAATTTCACTCGCTCTCAGTAAATACTCAACCTTTATTTCTTTGTTATCGGCACTCACTTGAATTCTATGAGAGTTGGTTTTGCGTTTGAGATATCTAATGATTCTCGGAAGATTATGTTTTACAAAATCGATGTATTCATCTTTGTTGCCACAAAAGGATGAATACATTAATGATGATACAGTTTTGATAGAGTTACTTTCGACCTTGGTCCATAGCTCGTTCAAAATAATTTTCGTTGTTAAATTCATTGAAGAATCAATATTGTAAAGCCAATCTACAATAATCGCATATGACTCTAAATCTACTATGTGTGTAAAATCTATTTCTTTTAACTTTAAATATAGTGCAGAACTCAAGCAATAGATATCGGTATTTGAAGTTCTGAATTTTGGGATTGAATCACGTAGTTTAATTATGCGCTGGATATTAGTATTCTCTGGCATCATTTCTGACATTTGATTAAGTACATTCATTTCCTGTTCGAAATCATCAAATTTGGAAAACGGGCAAAGATCCGTTACTACAAGTAGTAATCCGCCATGTTCGTATGCCTCATCAAACAATGTCTTGTGCATTCGAAAAAACTGCATTACACTCCCCGAAAAAACACCACGAAGTGCTTGAACAAAGCGTGACAAGTCCGGTCCACATAACCACATTTTAACTACGTTGGCATAAAAACTATCCTTGTCAAAATCAAATTCAGGATAATGTGAAAATAAAACAGATATATCTGAAGCAGATGCAATCTTTGCGATAGAAAGAGCAGTTTCATCAAGAGGGATAAATTCGTGTAATCGGTTAACAATATGCTGTGACCGTACAGGATGTAACCCCTCGATATAGGCATCCTCTGAACTAATGTGTACCAGGAATTCATCAGCCAAACTTTTAAGTACTTCACCAATGTCTAAGTCAGTTTTGCCGGTTAAATCCCTTATTAGAGACTTGGTCTCAAGTTTAATGCCGCAGACATCAGCAAAACAAACTTTTCTTAGAATTTCAAATTTGATACCTCCTGCCGATGCATTCCCAATTTCCTTCATTTGCGCCGATATTCGTTCAGCGATCATCTCACCATGTGTCAAAAGATATACATACTCAATAAGAAGTTGGCGATCTGCAATTTTTGACCAAGCAAACTTCCAATCGGTAATATCATGATGTAATTTCCCCGCTTTTTTTAGAGCATAGAAAATGTCAGACGCTTCTTTTTCGTTTAGCACAGGCTTAATAATTTGTAAATGATGAAGATTGCTTATGTCTCCGCCATAATTGTACCAGTCGTTTTCACGAGAAGTTACAAGAAGCTTATAATGGTATGTTACGCTTGTTTGCATAAGTTGAGCCAACAAATTCCACTCACTCAGATGGGCGTCAAGATTATCAAGTAAAATAAGTGGCTTTTCACCTATTCGTGTACGCACACGAAAATACTCAACAATATGACCTAACTCGGCATCATTGTTACATCTTGTAATTTGATAGGGAGTATATTCTTCGGTTAATAACGATATTGCTCTTAATGCAAGCGTGGTTTTACCTTGGCCGCTGGATGTTTTGATAATGGTAATTGTATTTTTACTGATTGAGTCGACAATTTCTTTTTCGACAGGGCGTATCACTGGCAAATTGTTTGCAATATCAGAAGGTGTAGCTTTCTTACCTTCATAGTAGTCTGAAGAATACGTATCAGATTTAGAAAATTGAAGCCTTTGTATCCAAGCGTGAGCTGGATTTTGGGGTCCTTTGCTTATATCGAATCTTATTTCTTCAATACATCGTGTTATTTCGTGATGCGAAATTTCACCACGGCCTTCCATTTTGTCGAAGCATAATAATTTGATGCCATTAGCAAATAAAGAAATATTATCGGTAGTAATCTCATAATTCTTTATCAACGAATCTTCAATGCTATTCTCGAGAGAGTTCTTTTTGACATTTTCAAAAGATAGCCGTTGGATAAAATCTTCGAAATCAAAATTACTCCAATTCCACAAAGATGTTTCTTTCTTAATGTTATCAATTTTAGTCTTCCAAAATTCTTTTGAGGTTTTATCAAGATTTCCAGAAAACAATTTATTCAAATTTCCGGCTGCGACAGAAAAATCATATACTAATTTGAAATACCTATTCCTATCGATTAGGTATGCCTCAAGATAGTTTTTTAACACGCTATCCATAAAGCTGGCATCCTGACGTTGAGTGGAGTATTTAAGCTGGATATGTGTAATTACTTTGTTGCCATCACTGCATTTTATGGTGTCGATATCTTCTATTCCCTCGAGAGTGAAAATTGTGTTAGTATCGGATGATAAAATCAAATTACACGAATAAAGGAACTGATAGGAATAACCTCTCAATACAATTTGTCCGCCATTCCTTGAGTCGCGAAGTTCCTGAATATTGACTTTGGCAACAGGCGGCTTCTTGTTTAATTTTTGTTTCTTTTTCTTTGCCATATTGATAACCTCATTTCCTCTATATCTAATCTGTTTAATTCGAAAGTAAAAAACCGCATGGAATCTCTCCCATACGGTTGACTTGGCTGGGCCAGTGCCCACCGACAATAAATTATACCATAAATTACTCTATTTTTCAATGCAGCCCCCAGGCATCAACCTTACACAGTTTAATTTCTCCGCCACCTTCTGTTGTGTAGACGGAAACACATGTGCATACCGATATGTAATGTCAATGCTCTCATGCCCAACACGGTCAGCAATCGCTACAGCTGAACATCCCATATCAACAAGAAAACTAATATGGCTATGACGGATGCCATGAACCCGTATCCTCTTCACTCCACTAGTCGCACAACCTCGACGCATTTCATGATGCAAATAAGATTTTGTAAAGGTAAAAATACGGTCATTTTCACTCAGAGGCTGTATAGATTCTAAATATGATTTCATCTCATTTGCATAGAAATCCGGCATCAGCACACGGCGAATACTTTTATCTGTCTTCGGAGGTGTAATGATATCTTTCCCATCAATACGTTGATAGGATTTCGTTATATGAACAATGTTTTTATCAAAATCAAAATCATCTGGCGTTAGCGCTAACAGTTCACCTAACCGCAAACCACACCAATACAATGTTTCAAATGCAATATAAGATACTGGCCGCTCTCGCATTGTATTTATAAATCTCTCATATTCATCTTTTGCCCAAATAGCTACTTCGCCTGCCTTTTCTTTTCCCATATTGCCTGCTATTGCTGCAGGATTATCTTTCAAATTATAAAATCTCACAGCATGGTTAAACATAGCACTAAGTTGGTTATGAATCGTTTTAAGGTATACCGGTGAATATGGAATTCCGTTCTCATCTCGATAATCTAACATCTCATTTTGCCAATGCAACACGTCAATTGGTCTGATATCACAGATTCTCATGTCTCCAAAGTACGGTAAAATCTTTTTTTCAATGATATATTCCTTTGTTTTCCAGGTGTTTACTCGCAAACGCTTTTCTAAATTGCTTCGATATAGCTCGTAGAACGAAGAAAACATCATTTCGATACTGCCGTTGTTTTTTGCGATGAATTCTCTTTCCCAGGCTAGCGCATCTCTCTTAGTTGGAAAGCCTCGCTTCATTTTTCTTTTTGATTCTCCTGCCCAGTTCTTGTAGCTGGCAGATGCATACCATGTCCCGTTCTTATCTTTATATGCTCCCATGATTGACCTCCTTGATATAAATCATTAGTCTTTTATTATATCAAAAAGAAAAAAACCTCTTAATATCATTGGATACTAAGAGGTTCTTGTAAGCCACTTGAAATTATTCTTTTGTTGCAACACTGTATCACTAAATTTCTCTGCAAAAATTTTCAAAATTTAGGATAATGAGAATAACTCAGAAAATACACGGAAAATCGTTCCTTGTTAAAGATAATATATACCAGAAACGAAATGACCGTTATTCCCACTCGATGGTACCGATTGGCTTTGGTGTCAGGTCCAGACAAACTCTGTTAATACCTTCAACTTCGTGAGTGATTCTGTGTGTGATGTGGTGTAACAGTTCGTAAGGGATTTCTTCGATTGTTGCTGTCATCGCGTCAACTGTGTTTACGGCTCTGATGATTGCAGGCCAACCTTCGTAACGCTTGTCATCTCTAACGCCTACGGACTTGAAGTCAGGAACAGCAACGAAATACTGCCATACTTTACCTGCTAAACCAGCCTTGTCGAATTCTTCTCTCAGGATTGCATCAGCTTCACGTAATGCGTGCAGACGGTCACGAGTGATTGCGCCTAAACATCTTACGCCTAAACCTGGTCCTGGGAATGGCTGTCTATATACCATGCTATCTGGTAAACCTAAAGCGGAACCTACTACACGAACTTCGTCCTTGTATAACAGCTTAACTGGTTCAACTAAGCCCATCTTCATGTCTTCTGGCAGACCACCTACGTTGTGATGTGCCTTAACGCCGTCGGATTCTAAGATGTCTGGGTAAATTGTACCCTGGCCTAAGAATTCGATGCCTTCTAACTTAGCTGCTTCTTCATCGAATACAACGATAAATTCGTTACCGATGATCTTTCTCTTCTGTTCTGGTTCAGCAACGCCTGCCAGCTTGTCTAAGAAACGATCAGTAGCATCGATGTAGATCAGGTTTGCATCCAGTCCCTTACCGAATACTTCGATAACCTGTTCGCTTTCACCCTTTCTCATTAAGCCGTGGTTTACGTGTACGCAAACCAGCTGCTTGCCGATTGCCTTGATTAATAATGCTGCAACAACGGAAGAGTCAACACCGCCGGATAATGCTAACAGAACCTTCTTGTCGCCAACCTGTTCGCGGATTTCCGCAACCTGTTCAGCGATAAACGCGTCTGCTAATTCTCTGGTGGTGATACGTTCCATTGTTTCTGGACGAATGATTTTTTCCATAGTAGTACCTCCTATTTTAAATGCTAATGAAAATGCTATTGCATGAATGTCATTTTTTCCTAAATTTTATTATAACCAACTGTAAAAAAAACTGCAACAATTTATCTTTATTCAAATCAAAAAAATACACTTTTTGCACAAGATTATTTCCCAAAATGGGGTGTAAATTCCCAGAATTCTTTGGTATAATACATAGGTTATTGATTCATAAATAGAATAACTATTTATTTTAAATCCTACAAGATTTTATCTTTAGAAAAAGGAGGTGACGAATTCGTGAGTAAAAAGCAAAAAATTCGAAGCGGTCTGATTTTCGTCAGCCTCATCATCGTCTTCCTGGTAGGAAGTATCCTCACTGCGAACCCGCATAAGGCCCACGGTGACATCCAAGAAGTGATGAGAGACGCGGTATTGCATGAGACAGGACAGATCAGAATCTTTGGAGACTTTACTGTCAATCCGGGTCTGGTTTCAGCTTTCGCTGTAACCGGCATTCTCTTCGTCTTTGCCCTATGCATCAGACTCTTCCTGATTCCGAAATTCAAAATGGTTCCGGGCAGATTCCAGATGCTTTTAGAACAGCTGGTAGGTCTATTGGACGGCTTAACAAAAGGAAACAGCCCCCACAGAAACAAATTCCTGGGCGGTTACGTTTTCACAGTAGCAGTCTACATCTTTGTCAGCACCATCTTTGAACTCTTTGGCTTCCAGGCAGTAACGGTACATGGAACATCTATCTCCCTGCCGGCACCACTGTCTGATATCAACGGCGCGATTTGCCTGGGATGTTTATCCTATCTGGTTATCATGTCCGGTGGTATTGCAGGAAACGGTATCAAGGGTATTGGAAAGACCCTGAAGGAATTCTCTTTACCGATTTCCATGAGTTTCAGACTTTTCGGGGCGCTGCTCAGTGGTGCTCTGGTAACGGAACTGGTTTACTACTACAGTGCATTGAGCTATGGTCTGCCGGTATTAGTCGGCGTCATGTTCACACTGCTTCACGCGGTAATCCAGGCATACGTACTGGCTATGCTGACATCCATGTACTATGGCGAAGTAACAGAATAGGACAATATTCGTAATTTTTTAGAAAGGTTTATTAAAAGGTATATAAAATGAAAAGAAAACTTTGTGCATTATTAATGTTAACATTTGTACTGTTTGCACTTGCACTGCCAGTATACGCTGGAACTGCAGATGCAGCTGCTACACAGGAAGTAACTCAGGAAGTTGCTGATACTTCCGATGACAGCAACCTGATTGGTATGAAGGCAATCGCTTGTGGTATCGCAATTTCCGTTGCTGCCGGCGGCGGTGCTGTTGGTATGGGTATCGCAACAGGTAAGGCTGTAGAAGGTCTGTCCAGACAGCCTGAAGTCGAAGGTAAAATTCGAACCAACTTTATGCTGGGTATCGTATTTATGGAAACGGCAATCATTTATGCATTGCTGGTAATCATCCTGATCATCTTCGTAATCTAACAAATATAGAAGTAAGAGGTGAAAATTATGCCATTAAATATTGATTTTCAGCAAATCTTTCTCCATTTACTGAACTTCACCCTGCTGTTCGCCATTCTTTACTACCTGCTATACAGCCCGGTAAAGAATTTCATGGCAAAGCGCGATGAATTCTACGCAAACATGGACAAAGAAGCTAACGCGCACTTAGAAAGCGCATTACATGACAAAGAAGAATACGCCGCTCTGATGGCCTCCGCTGATGAAGAAATTCATCAGGAAAGAGAAAAGGTCCGCAAAGAGCTGGACGAGCTATATACAAGAAGGGTTCGTCAGGCAGAAGATGAAGCTGCTAAGATCCTGGCTAACGCACGTCAGGATGCTGAAAGAGAAAAGACTAACATCATCGCAAGCGCCCAGTCCGAAATCTCTGACATGGTAACTGCTGCGACCGAAAAGATTGTCCTCCAGGCAAGCGCATCTGAAGCTTTCGAACAGTTCTTAGGCGCTGCTGAAGGAGGTATGGATGATGACAGAATCTAACATCAAAGCTCCAAAGCAGGCAATCCTTTACTCCATCACCGCACCTGATGAAAAGCAGGAAGCCCGTTTCAAATCTTTCCTGGCAAAGAAATACGGTGAAGAAGTAGAACTGACATGGGAAAAGAGTGATGCTTTCCCTGGCGGTTTCCGTTTGGAAATCGAAAACGAAATTTACGACTGGTCTGTCAACGGCAGATTTCAGCAGCTCCGTGATACTTTGACAACAGTGCCAAAGCAGAACGGTAATATTATTCCACTGATCAAAGAAACCATCGAATCCTGGACACCACAGACCATGGCGCAGGAAGTTGGTACAGTTACTACAGTTGGTGACGGTATCGCTACCATCGAAGGTCTGGAAGGTGCAACTTTCGGCGAAATCCTGATCTTTGCATCCGGCGTTCGCGGTATGGTACAGGATCTGCGTGAAAACGAAATCGGTTGTATCCTCTTTGATGAAAGTGATGAAGTTTTTGCAGGAAGTACAGTAAAGCGTACAGGCAAAACTGCCGGCGTACCTTGCGGTGAAGCATTCCTGGGACGTGTTGTCAATGCACTGGGTATGCCAATCGACGGCAGAGGCGAAATCGTTGCTTCCGGCTATCGTGAAATCGAACACCCTGCTCCTGGTATCATCGACCGTCAGCCGGTTAATGTATCCATGGAAACAGGTATTCTGACCATCGACGCAATGTTCCCAATCGGCAGAGGCCAGAGAGAACTGATCATCGGTGACAGACAGACCGGTAAAACAACCATCGCGTTAGACACAATCCTGAACCAGAAAGGCAAGGATGTGATTTGTATCTACGTAGCCATCGGTCAGAAGGCCAGCTCCGTAGCACAGCTTGTTGAAACACTGAGAAACCACGACGCCATGGACTACTCCATCGTGGTAAACGCATCTGCCAGCGATGCTGCACCTTTGCAGTACATCGCACCATATGCAGGTTGCGCATTAGGCGAATATTTCATGGAACAGGGTAAAGACGTCCTGATCGTTTACGATGACTTATCCAAGCATGCGGTAGCATATCGTACACTGTCTCTGCTGCTGGAAAGACCACCTGGACGTGAAGCTTACCCAGGGGATGTATTCTATCTCCATTCCAGACTGTTAGAACGTTCTGCCCGTCTCTCTGAAGAACGCGGCGGCGGAAGTATCACTGCACTGCCTATCGTAGAAACACAGGCAGGTGACGTTTCCGCATATATTCCTACAAATATCATCTCCATCACTGACGGACAGATTTTCTTAGAAAGTGATCTGTTCTTCGCGGGCCAGAGACCTGCCGTTAACGTTGGTCTTTCCGTATCCCGTGTAGGTGGTGACGCACAGACAAAGGCAATGAAGAAGGCTGCCGGCGCACTGCGTCTGGACCTGGCACAGTACCGTGAAATGGAAGTATTTACACAGTTCGCCAGCGACCTGGACGACGCGACCAGAAACCAGCTGGTTTACGGCCAGGGTCTGATGAGACTGTTAAGACAGCCACAGTACAACCCTCTTCAGCACCATCAGAAAGTTGTCATTCTGGTTACTGCACTGGCGCACTTATTACAGGATGTACCATTAGACCAGATCAGCGACATGAAGATGGCATTGTTAGAGCATTTCGACACTGCACACTTTGATCTTTGCCAGCGTATCAACGAAACAGGACAGCTGAGCGATGAAGACAAAGATGAAATCATCCGCATTTCCAAAGACTTCATCCAGCGCGCTATGAAATAAGGTGATGTCCTATGGCAAACACAAAAGAAATCAAAAACAGAATCAAAAGCGTTCATGATACCCAGAAGATCACCAACGCCATGTACCTGATTGCATCAACAAAGATGCAGAAGGCAAAAAAGGAGTTGGAAATGACAAAGCCTTACTTCAACGAACTGCGTACCGAAGTAAAGCGTATCTTCCGTAAGGCCAACAATGTAAACAGCATTTACTTCTATCCAAAGACAGAAGAAATCGACTATCCGGGTACCTACGGCATTTTGGTTATCACCGCAGACAAAGGTCTGGCCGGTGCATATAACCAAAACGTGCTGAAAGAAGTCCATCGCCTGGTCGAGGATCATGATGACGTGAAACTTTTCGTAGTCGGTGAATACGGCAGACACTATTTTGAGTCTCACGATGCACCAATCGAAGAAAGTTTCCACTTCACAGCGCAGAATCCGACGCTGGAACGTGCCAGAGAAATCTCAGGTATTCTGCTCAGCAAATACCTGCGCAAAGAAATCGTAAAACTCTTCGTAGTTTATACGGACTTTGCCAACGGCTTCTCCGGCGGTGATGCAAAGTCCATGAGACTGCTGCCGTTCCATCGCGACGAGTTCAGCTCTGATGCAGAAGATACGTACAATCCACACTTTGACTTCGACCCTTCCGTGGAAGAAATCCTGGATTTCACTATGCCAAGTATGCTGACAGGTTTCGTATACAGTGCTTTGGTAGACAGCTTCTGCTGTGAACAAAATGCACGTATGACAGCCATGGATGCAGCAAATCAGAACGCACAGAATCTGTTAGACGAACTGCAATTACAATATAACTACGTGAGACAGGGTGCCATCACACAGGAAATTACGGAAATTTCCTCTGGTGCTAAAGGTCTCGCCCACAAAAGAAAAAAGAACGAGGGAGGTAAGCTGTAAATGACAGGCAAAATCGTACAGGTTTCCGGCTCAGTCGTTGACGTTAGATTTGAGCCTGGACACCTGCCTAAAATAAAAGAAGCGCTGACTGTAGAAGTAGACGGCCACGAAGTTGTCATGGAAGTTGCTCAGCACATCGGCGATTACACTGTTCGTTGCATCATGTTAGCAGGCTCCGAAGGTCTTGCTAGAAACATGAGTGTCAATGCGACAGGAAACAACATTCAGGTTCCTGTAGGTGAATGCACACTGGGACGTATGTTCAACGTTCTGGGCCAGCCAATCGATGGCGGTGAAGCAATCCCTGCAGAGCAGGAACGCTGGAACATCCACCGCAAAGCTCCATCTTTTGATGAACAGAGCCCTGCGGTAGAAATCTTAGAAACCGGTATCAAAGTTATCGACTTACTGGAACCATATCCAAAGGGCGGTAAAATCGGTCTCTTCGGGGGTGCCGGCGTAGGTAAAACCGTATTAATTCAGGAAATGATCCACAACGTTGCTATGGAACACGGTGGCTACTCCATCTTTACCGGTGTAGGCGAACGTTCCAGAGAAGGTAACGACCTGTGGCACGAAATGCACGACGCTGGCGTATCTGATAAGACTGCCCTGGTATTCGGTCAGATGAACGAAGCTCCTGGCGTGCGTATGCGTGTAGCATTATCCGGTCTGACCATGGCAGAGTACTTCCGTGATCAGGAAAACAAAGACGTATTATTATTCATCGATAACATCTTCCGTTTCGTACAGGCAGGTTCCGAAGTATCCACACTGCTGGGCCGTATGCCATCTGCAGTAGGTTATCAGCCTACACTGGCCGGCGAAATGGGTGCCCTGCAGGAAAGAATCACTTCCACAAAGAAGGGTTCCATCACTTCCGTACAGGCGGTTTACGTACCAGCCGACGACTTAACTGACCCGGCTCCGGCTACAACATTCTCTCACCTGGATGCGACAACAGTACTTTCCAGAAAGATTGCAGAACAGGGTCTGTACCCTGCTGTTGACCCTCTGGAATCCACTTCCAGAATTCTGGAACCATCCATCGTAGGTGAAGAACATTACCGTATTGCGCGTACTGTACAGGAATACCTGCAGAAGTACAGCGAACTGCAGGATATCATCGCAATCCTGGGTATGGAAGAACTGAGTGACGAAGATAAGCTGGTTGTAAAACGTGCAAGAATGCTGCAGCGTTTCTTATCCCAGCCAACTTTCGTAGCAGAAAAGTTCACGAACATCCCTGGTGTTTACGTTCCAATCCATGAAACACTGCGTGGTTTCGCAGCAATTATCGACGGCGAAGTAGACGATCTGCCAGAAGCTGCATTCTTTAACGTAGGTACTTTAGATGAAGCAATCGCAAAGGCAGAAAGAATAAAGGCTGGTGAGTTCTAATGACACCTTTTAACTTGCGTGTATTAGCACCAGACCACCCTTACTACGAAGGGGAATGTGAATTTCTGGTGGTTTCAACCAATGAAGGTGAATATGGCGTCCTTGCACACCATAACAACACCATCCTGGCCATCGTACCCGGTGAAATCCGTATCAAAACGCCAAGCGGCGAGTCCATGAAGGCTGCCGTTTCTTACGGCATGATGCGAGTGGAAAATAACGATGTCCTGATTTTGGTTAACACCATCGAAAATCCAGAAGAAATCGATGAAGCCCGTGCCCGCCGTGCCGCAGAAAAAGCCCAGGAAGCCCTGCTCCACCAGCAGAGTAAAAGGGACTATATGCAGGCCAAGGCAAAGATGGCAAGAGCGATGAACCGATTAAAAGTTAAGAACAGCGCGAAATAGACAAGGCGGCATATTACTGCTTGAGACAATCACGCTGACGAAACAATCATAGACAAAAAATTTGAGACCTTTGGGGTCTTTCACGAAAATGGCTTACGCCCGTGACAAGACCAACCAAAGGTCTTTCTCATTTCTTGTATGATTGTACTTCGTCCACGTGAAAGGTCTGTCGCAGCAACATGCCGCCTTTTGACTTCACATTATCTTCTCTCCATTTCCCTGATTCTCTCACATAATGCCAGACCCAGTTCATAGGTCCGCTCATCGGGCTTTGTTACTACCGGATGCTGCAACAGCAGATACGGATTATAGGGATTAAAAATATTTAGAAGCAAGATCACAACCGTCAGCAGCAGAATCCCTATACATTTCAGAAATCCCAGGCTGCCGCCAAATGCAATCAAAAGCGCCAACACCAGCGCGATTGTAATGGCATATCCGCTGTAAGCCGTGCCGCACTCGCTATCGTAAATAGGCGATGCCTTTAGCTGCTCCATAGAAATATCCTTCCCATCAGAGCAGGTCATCATAGAAATGGCGGCATGTTCACACCCATGGTTCATACGGAACTGCTGCAGAAGCGCATCGCTGATATAACTCTTATGTCTGGCAAAATTCACAATCAGTAATGGCATATATGCACCTACTGCGAAAACGGTCACAGCAAGCCCCATGCGAAATCCGCCCCAGACAAAAGTGCCGATAACAGCCGCAAGATCAATGAGAAACAGCACCAACATGCTTTTGAAAACATACCCGTCCTTCGTTTCAAATGATTCTTCCATGGCATCTTGCGCCTTCTTCAGCTCTTCGCGGCTTCCCTCCGAAATCCGGATATGACCGCCTTCATAATATCCCCAAACAGCATCGGTGCCCTTTAGTTTTGTATTATAAATCACCAGTCCGTGACTGCCTGAAAATCCTCCATACATAGAATGCCTCCTGCCCGCAGGCTATTTCTTCTCTCTCGCCATTGGATCCGGTCTGTGCTTTGCAGTATATGATTCTACTGTAATCTTCATCACATTAACTGCAGATACCATCTTATCCGTAAATTCAAAATCCCGACCGGTCTGAGACTTCATAAACAGGCTCAAACCCTCTTTCTTCGCTTCTACGTCATCCAAAATCTCTACGGTGCCGGAACCCATAATGGATGAATAAGATGTGCCGTACTGGCAGGCAACTTTGCCTTCGAAAGGTGTAACCTCACAGTTCATCTCAAAGAATACGTTTGGATTCTTACGCATTACGTCGATTTTACGGCCTTTGAGGGATCCGTGCATGTACAGAACCAGCTGGTCATCTTCCAAAGTATAACCGTAATTTAACGGAACCAAATATGGCATACCATCGTCTACCATGGCCACGTGCACGATTTTACATGTATCTAAAATCCTAAGGATTTCCTTTCTATCTGTCACTTCTAATTCTCTTCTTGTAATTCCAGGTTTCATCAAAAAAGCCTCCTCTACTATACTCTTTCTCAAGTATAGCAGAGAAGACTTCATTTGTCATGATAATCCCCTTATAAATTCAGAAGACAAAGCGCAGCCACAATCATCAGAAGCGCAACGGCTTTCTTCCTGCTTAATTTCTCACGGAAAGCGATGAGTCCTGCAAGGGTAATGGTAATCAAAGTTGCCACGCTATATACCGGATATGCGATTACGGCATCTACGCTGCCCAGCGCAAGGAGCAGAAATCTTGCGGAAAAATAGTTTGGAACACCGATGAACAAGCCAAAAGCCAGGTCCTTTTTCTCTATTTTTTCTCCGCTAAGCATCACGCCCACTACTGACAACAGCAATGCGACCGCAAAAGTGACCAACAGGTATCCGTCTTTTCCTTCCGGCACGCCCAACTGCTCAAAGACATTCATCATGCCATCTCCCAGCCCGCTGACAACTAAAATCACCAGCAGCCAGATTTTCTTTTTGCCGTCTTTGATGGCTTCCTTTTCAAACTGAATCACTACGATGGCCGCAAGAGCAAGGACAATCCCCAGAACCTGCAATACTGCCGGCTTTTCTCCAAAGAAGACTACCGCCATTACCGTTGGAATCAGAACACCCAACTTCATAAAAGTCGATGCAAGCACCAGGCCGTTGTGCCTGATATTATATTTCAGCATGACGAAACCGCCCAAATACAAAATCCCCGTAATGCATCCCAGTGCGAGGATGCTGCCGGTACCCTTTGAGAAAGCGTCTCCTACAGAGCCTTCCATAAAGGCTATAGACAGTGCAATGCATGCCCCATAATTGGCCATAAACATGGCCATCTCGCTTTTGATATGGTTCTCGCTGAGCCGCATGAAGATGGACACGCAGGCACTGCTGGCAATTGCCAGAATCAAATAAATCATTTCTTCAAATCCCTCGTAAACTGATAATAATGATAGGCAAACTTCCCGAAAATCACTACATATATAGCGAATACGAAGCCCAGTAAGCCGGTGATAAACGGCGCATGATAGATGAAGAAGGAATTCAGGAACTGGGGCAGAATACAGCAGCAGAAAATGACGATAAGCGGTATCAGTCTGCCCTTAAACACACGATTCATCATTTCCAACCTGGATGCATCATCGCAGAAGATGCTTTCCTCTCCCTGCATCTGATCAGCCGGTTTTCTGAAATAGCTGTAGCCAAAGGCATCCTGCAGGTATTCCCATCCGCAGTCTGCAAACATCTGCACGTATTCAGCCTTCTCTTTGATGCCTTCCTGATTGTAATCCAGCTGGTACACAACATCCGCCGGCTCACAGCTTTCAAAGTGGTACATGCCCAGACCTGTCATCTTTACGAATTTCCATCCTTTTTTGTGCATGTTGCGCAAGTACGCTGCTTCTTCTTCATACTGCATAATATTAAAAAACTTGATTTCTTTCTTATTAGCCACGACCGGTCACCTCCATTGCCGTACGATACAGCCTCTGGATTCGGCTCAGTTCCAAATCCAAGACTTCTCTTCCCAAATCAGTAATACAATATAGTTTTCTTTTCTCTTCCGCCCTGACAAACTGAATCAGGCCGTCCTTTTCCATCTTTGATAAACTGCCGTACATGGTTCCCGGCGTCAGGCGAATCTCACCGTCGGTCAAAGTTTCCACCGTCTGCACAATGCCATAGCCATGATTTGGCTCCTGCAGGCAAAGGAGAATGTAGAATCCGGTTTCCGTCATCGGCACGTATACTTTTCGAATATGTGCGTCCATATCCGCTCCTTTCTATATCGCAGTGCGATATTTCTTCTTGTCTTAAATATATCGCAGTGCAATATATTTGTCAAGAAAAAAATCAACTACCTTGCGCCATTGCCCAATCCCCTCTATAATAGAGACAAACGGGAGGTAACAAAAAATGCTTAATTTTGACAATATAAAAATCGGTTTTGTCGGCTACGGCAATATGGCCAGCGCTATTGCGAAAGGTCTGGTCACTTCCGGTGCCCTGCAACCGGCACAGCTTTGCGCTGCTGCAAGAGACTATGATAAGCTTTGTAGAAACGCCGCAGAGCTTGGAATTCAGCCATGCAAGGACTCATCGTCATTAGTCGATGCATGCGACGTCATCTTCATCGGTGTAAAACCATATCAGATAAAGGATGTGATGGCGCCTCTCGCAGACAAACTAGCGAACAAAATCATCATCTCCATGGCCGCAGGTATCTACCATGAAGATTTAGAAAGTTTCATGCCAGGATCCCATCATCTGGCTACAGTACCAAACACACCGGTTTCCGTCTGCGAAGGTGTTTTTGTCTGTGAAGAGGAACATACGCTGGATTCCGAAGAAGCCGTTTTTGTTCAGAAGTTGCTGGAGACCATCAGTATCGTCCGCTTTGTAGACAGAGCACATATGAATATCGCCAGCACCATTTCCGGTTGCGGACCTGCTTTTGCATCCATGTTCATCGAGGCACTGGGAGATGCAGGCTGCAAGCACGGCCTGACACGTGATACAGCCTATACACTTGCTGCACAAATGCTGGCAGGTACCGGAAAAATGGCCGTAACCGCTGGAAAACATCCGGGACAGCTGAAAGATGCAGTCTGCTCCCCTGGCGGCACTACCATCGTCGGCGTATCTACGCTGGAACAGCACGGATTCCGTTATGCAGTCATCGATGCCATCGACCAGATTCAAAAGAAATAAGCAATCAAAAAAGAGCTCCATCAAAGAGCTCTTTTAAAATACAAATTTACTGTAACATCAGGTATGCAAAGTAGATACCATATGCCAGCAGCATCAACGCGCCGTCTCTGCGGTTTAAGTTTCTCTTTCTAAATACAAACAACCACAGCATCAGTCCGGCAACAAAAGCAGCACCACAGTCAATAAGGAACTTCGGTGCAAATGCAATTGGAATAATCAGCGCAGATGTACCTACAACGAACAGAATATTAAAGATATTGCTGCCTACGATATTACCGATAGCGATATCTGCTTTACCACGGCGAGCAGCTACAACAGAAGTTACCAGTTCCGGCAGAGAAGTTCCCAGTGCTACAATGGTCAGTCCGATAAATCTTTCACTCATGCCGAAAATCTTAGCCAGTTCTGTCGCTGCATCTACGGTTACGTCACTACCAAAGATGATCAGTCCCATGCCTACAATCATAATGAAAAGCAGCTTTGGAACGGATCCGCTACTGATGATTTCTTCTGCCTGCATGACACCTTTCTTGCACATCACGAACATGTATGCCAAATACGCAATGAAGCATGCCCAAAGAATCATGCCTTCCACGAAGGTAATTGCACCACCAGTGTAACCCAGTCCGGCAAACAGCGCTGTGATTGCCAGCATAAACGGAATCTCATATTTTACAGTAGTTTCCGCAACGGCGATAGCCGTAATGACAGATGCGGCTCCCAGGATAATGAAGACATTTAAAATATTACTGCCTACTACATTTCCTACTGTAATATCTGCTGTACCTTTGAAGGCCGCCGTAATACTTACTGCAGCTTCCGGTGCACTGGTACCCATGGCTACGATGGTTAACCCGATAACCAGCTGCGGAATACCGAATTTATCCGCAATGCCGGATGCACCTTCTACAAACCAGTCTGCACCCTTTACCAGTAAGAAAAACCCTACTGCAAGCAATGCCAGTTCTATAACAATTGTCATATATGTAACTCTCCTTATTTCACAAAATACTTGTCTATTATAGAGGATAGAAGGCCACCCCGTCAACTAAAAAAGTGCTCCCAAATTCATTGAGAGCACTTTTAGAACTTTTGTCTAATCAGATCTTATTTTACATTGGAAGATTCTCTTAAGATTACGTCGTGTGCGCCACCTTCTACGATGGAAGTTGCGGATACTAATGTAATCTTAGCCTTTTCCTGTAATTCCTTAATGGATAATGCACCACAGTTACACATTGTGGACTTAACCTTTGTTAAGGACAGGTTTACGTTGTCGTGCAGGGAACCTGCGTATGGAACGTAGGAGTCAACACCTTCTTCGAACTTCATTCTTGGGTCGCCACCTAAGTCGTATCTCTGCCAGTTACGAGCACGGCTGGAACCTTCGCCCCAGTATTCCTTTACGTAAGTACCGTTTACGTTCAGCTTGTTTGTTGGGGATTCATCGAATCTAGCAAAGTATCTGCCCAGCATGATGAAGTCAGAACCCATAGCTAATGCCAGAGTCATGTGGTAGTCGTATACGATACCGCCGTCGGAACAGATTGGAACGTAGATCCCTGTTCTCTTGAAGTATTCGTCTCTTGCTTCAGCAACTTCGATAACTGCGGAAGCCTGTCCACGACCGATACCCTTCTGTTCTCTAGTGATACAGATGGAACCGCCACCGATACCGATCTTAACAAAGTCAGCGCCTGCTTCTGCTAAGTAGTAGAAACCTTCAGCATCTACAACGTTACCAGCACCGATCTTAACAGTGTCGCCGTATCTTTCTCTTACCCAAGCGATTGTATCAGCCTGCCATTCGGAATAACCTTCGGAGGAGTCGATACATAATACGTCAGCACCTGCTTCTACTAATGCAGGGATTCTTTCTTCGTAGTCACGAGTGTTTACACCAGCACCTACGATGTATCTCTTATGTTCGTCTAATAATTCATTAGGGTTTGTCTTGTGTGTTTCGTAGTCCTTTCTGAATACGAAGTGTGTCAGTCTCTGGTTTTCGTCAACGATTGGCAGTGCGTTCAGCTTGTGATCCCACAGCATATCGTTTGCTTCGCTCAGAGTACAGCCGTCCTTTGCATAAACCAGCTTTTCAAATGGTGTCATGAATTCGCTGATCTTTGTAGCAGGATCCATTCTGCTTACACGGTAGTCTCTGCTTGTTACCAGACCTACCATCTTGCCTTCAGCAGTACCGTCTTCTGTAATCGCAATTGTGGAATGACCTGTTCTAGCCTTCAGTTCTAAAACATCAGCTAAAGTCTGGTCAGGTCTTAAGTTTGTATCGCTCTTTACGAAGCCAGCCTTGTAAGACTTTGCTCTTTTAACCATTGCAGCCTGGTTTTCAACGGACTGAGAACCGAAGATAAAGGAGATACCACCTTCCTTTGCCAGAGCAACAGCCATCTTATCGTCGGAAACAGCCTGCATAACTGCAGATACTAATGGAATGTTTGCAGTGATTGCAGGTTCTTCACCCTTCTTAAATTTAACAATTGGTGTCTTCAGGCTAACATTATCCACGATACAGTCCTTGGAAGAATGGCCTGGAATTAATAAATACTCGTTAAAAGTTCTTGATGGTTCTTTGACAAAAATCGCCATGAAATAATACCTCCTAAAATATTTCCTAAAATTATCGCTATAATTAAAACATACATTACAAAAAGAACGGCACCTAAATATGCGCCGTTACATATTTTAGATATTTTACCTTTTTGTGCACTTTTTTTCAAGGGAAAAACAAAGATTTTTTTGGAAGTTTTTGCAATGTTTTTTGCAAAATAAGACCAATTTTCTATTTTTTCAAAAGTCGTTTTACGGTATACTATTAGCAACAAAAAAGGAAGGAGGAATTCCATTGCATCAGAGAAAATTATTAGCAGAAAAATTAAATGAAGCGATTGCTTCGGTCCTCCCAATTACACTGATTGTACTGGCGCTATCCTTTACCATTACACCGATTCCCAACAGCATGCTGGTGTCCTTTGCCTTCGGTGCTGTGATGCTGATCGCCGGCATGGCATTCTTTACGCTGGGTGCCGATACGGCTATGACACCAATCGGTAACAAAGTCGGTGCCACCATTACAAAATCCAGAAATGTATGGGTTGTGGTATTCATCAGTTTTCTGTTGGGCGTCATCATTACAATATCTGAGCCTGACCTGCAGGTCTTGGCAAACCAGGTTCCGAATATTCCAAACCTGGTGATTATTTTATCCGTTGCTCTTGGGGTTGGGATTTTCCTGGTTATCGCCATGATGAGAATCCTCATTGGGATCAGTCTTTCCTGGCTGCTTCTGGGATTCTATGCTATCGTCTTTGTTTTGGCGACACAGGTCCCAAGCAGTTTCTGGGCAGTTGCCTTTGACTCCGGCGGCGTAACCACCGGTCCAATGACCGTACCATTTATCATGGCACTGGGCATCGGTGTTTCTTCTATCCGAAGTGACCGTCATGCAGGCGACGACAGTTTCGGTCTGGTTGCACTTTGCTCCATCGGTCCGATTCTTGCAGTTTTGATTTTAGGTCTGCTCTATCCGGCAGAAGGTACTTATACACCGGTAGAGATTCCACATACCGTAAACTCTCAGGACAGCATTATGCTCTTTGTTGATGAGCTGCCAAAGTTTATTTTCGAAGTTGTCATTGCGCTGGGTCCGATCGTGCTCTTTTTCTTCCTGTTTAACCACTTTGTGATTAAGCTGGGCAAGAGAGCCTTATCCCGTATCACGGTCGGTCTGGGATTCACCTTCCTGGGACTGATTCTATTCCTGACAGGCGTAAACGTAGGATTCATGCCTGTGGGAAATTACTTAGGCAAAATGATTGGCGAAGAATACACTTGGATTCTGGTTCCAATTGCCATGGTCATCGGTTATTTTATCGTTGTGGCTGAACCTGCCGTACACGTTTTGAACACACAGGTGGAAACCATCACAGCCGGCTCCATCCCTGCAAAGGCGATGCAGC
>JAZUBY010000038.1:0-6710 GCA_045638885.1 Emergencia sp.
TTTCTTCAACGTCGAAGGATGCGTGCAGAGAAGCGGAATCCTTGTTGTCAACAACGGACTTGGATGGGTCCTTCTTAACGGAAGATGCATATCTTGTTACGAAGAAGCAGCCCATTGCTAATAATACAACGAATAAGATCATTCTCAGAACGATACCATCACCGATACCTAATTCGTCATTACCAGTAGCAGCAACAGCAGCACCGATAGCGTAAGGGTTAACGATGTCAGCCATGTTACCAGCAACAGCACCAACGATGATAACCATGATACCTGTGAATGCGTCATAGCCAGCAGCTAAGAACATTGGAATAACTACTACAGCGTAAGCTGGCAGTTCTTCCCATAAACCGAATACAGTACCCATTAAAGCGAAAGCGAACATCAGAACGCAGATCAGAGTGTTGCCGCTGAACTTTCTCAGCAGAGCACCGATACCAGCGTCTAAAGCACCTGTTGCTGTTAATACTGCAACGAAACCACCGGATACGATCAGAGCAGCAGCTACCTGTACACCTTCCTGTAAGCCCAGGATTGGAGCTAATAAGAAGTCCCACAGACCTGCTGGGTTAGTACCAGCGTTTTCAATAACGTTACCATCTGCATCAAATGCCGCGTTGAAGATGATCTGACCATCTACGTTTACGGATGTTGGTACGAACCAAGTCAGAATACCAACGATGAACAAGAAGATTGTTACGATCATTAATGCGGATGGCATTTCGAAATGTTTTTTCTTGTTTAATGTTTCAGACATTTCAAATTCCTCCTAAAATAAATCCTAAAAAATAAACTTTTTTATTTTGCAAGCTGATAAATTGCTTCCAGACAGATTTCTAACCAGATCTTCAGATGCTTTAATTCTAAGCATTCGTTAGCCTGGTGCATAGTATCTTCCTGGTCTGGCAATAAGCAGCCAAATGCAACACAGTTATTCATTGTTCTGGAGTAAGTCGCACCGCCGGAAGACTGTGGCTGGCTTTCTGTATCTCCAGTAACAGATCTGTAAGCTTCCATCAGAGTCTGAACTAATTCAGAATCCTTTGGTACGTACAGAGGTCTTTCGGTAGAAACACGTTCATATGCATAAGGTGTTCCTTCCATCTTAGCTTTAACTGCTTCTTCGATAGAATCAACAGTGAAAGCAACAGGGATTCTGCTGTCACAACCCAGAACTAACTTGCCATCTACAACATTAATCTTACCTAAGTTTAATGTCAGAGGACCGCAGTCATCATCGGAACAAGCAACACCCATGTTTTCTCCGTACAGGCATGTACCGAAGTGTTCGTTGACAAAGTCAACAATTTCCTTCATTTCGCCTTCCAGAGGTAACTGTCCTAATACTGCCATCATGTGAGTCAGTGCATTCTTACCTTCCCACAGGTATGCCGCATGTGCACCTACGCCCTTAGCACGTAAGATTACCTTGTCGTCAGCCTTTTCGATAGTAAACATATCAGGATCAGCGTAAGCAGCTACAGCAGCTTCTAAATCTGCCGCATACTTACCATCTAATACAACGCTCGCCTTGGATGGAACGGAGTTAAATGCGTTACCACCTTCGATTTCCAGATTTTCGGAAATTTCACGAGTCAGAGTATACTGTAATAAACCCATTTCCGCATAAGTTACAGGGAAGTGGGAGTCTGGGGAGAACGCAATAGTTGGCAGTTCAGGCTTTACTTCGTTTAAGTAGTAAGCCATACAGTTCCAATCTGTTTCTTCGTTTGTACCCAGAATAATTCTTACTCTCTTGTTCAGAGTTACGCCCATATCCTTCAGGATTTTCATAGCGTACAAGCATGTTACCAGCGGACCCTTGTCATCTAAAGTACCTCTACCAAAGATTTTGCCGTCTGCGATAACACCGCCCCATGGATCGAAGTCCCAGCCTTCTCCTGCAGGTACAACGTCAACGTGACCCAGGATACCCAGCATTTCTTCGCCTTCGCCCATTTCAATATGTCCAACATAGTTATCAAAATTTTCTGTTTTGAAGCCTAATCTCTTACCCAGTTCCAGTGCAGCTTCTAAAGCCTTCGCAGGACCTTCGCCGAATGGCATGCCTGGCTGTGGTTCGCCTTCCACACTGTTAATCTGACATAATGCAGAAATGTCCTGAGCTAAAGGTTCCATAACCGCTTCAATCTGTTTCTTGAAATCCATAACTAAACCTTCCTTTTGCCAAAAGTTTTCTATATTGCGTTTTACACGCCATACCATTGTATACAAGAATGGGGAAAAAAGCAAGCAAAATTTGCCGTAAAAGGTCTAATTTGCAATAAAAAAAGGAGAAATCCGTTATTTTTAGATTTCTCCTTCGAAACAGCTATTCATTTCCCAGTCTCAGCTGGCCGCAAGCCGCGTCAATGTCCGCTCCAAGCTCACGTCTGACCGTTGCCGGAATGCCCTGTTTTTCCAGAATTTCAGCAAATTCGCCAGCACGTTTACGGCTGACCGTATCGAAGCCGGATTCAGCAACTTTGTTCAGCGGAATCAGATTTACGTGGCAAAGCATGCCTCTCAGCAGCCCTACCAGTCTTGCTGCATCGGCATCACTGTCGTTGACCCCGTTTACCAGAGTGTATTCAAAAGTAATACGTCTGCCAGTCTTTTCGGTATAGGCCTTGCATGCCGGAATCAGCACATCCAGCGGATACTTCTTGTTAACCGGCATCATGCCGCCACGGATGGCATCTGTGGTTCCGTGCAGTGAAATGGCCAGATTTACCTGTGGGAACTCGTCAGCAAATCGTTCAATCATCGGTACTAAACCACAAGTAGACACGGTAATATTACGCATACCGATGTTAAGACCATTTTTGTCATTGACGATGTGCAGGAATGCCGCCACATTGTCAAAATTATCAAAAGGCTCACCTGTGCCCATAATGACGATATGACCGATTTTCTCTCCCGTATCCGCTTCCGCTTCCATCAGCTGGGAAAGAATCTCACCTGCTGTCAGGTCACGTTCCAGACCGTTTCTGGTAGACGCACAGAACTTACATCCCATACGACATCCCGCCTGGCTGGATACGCAGATAGAGTTGCCATATTTGTATTTCATAAATACGCTTTCAATGGTATTGCCATCTTCCAGCTCATAGAGATACTTACGGGTGCCATCTGTTTTGGATTTCTGGACTTTCAGCATCTTCAGTCTGCCGATATAAGACTGCTGCGCCAGCTTCTCACGAAGAGCCTTCGGCACATTGGTCATATCATCAAAATCTGTTACGCCCTTATAAATCCAGGAAAATACCTGCTTAGCGCGGAAAGCCGGTTCTCCCAGGGACTTGATGAAGCCTTCCATTTCTTTCAGTTGTAAATCTCTTAAGTTGATCATAACAACTCTCCTATTTGTAAATAAGGGCCGCCTTTTCCGGCGGCCCAAAATAAATCTGCTTATACTCTTTCTACTGCAATACCAGTCTTGTGGCCGTTCAGGTCATAAGTGTCCAGTTCAGCCTTTTCTTCGATTGCTACTGCCAGAGTTTCCTTCTGAATCCATTCTGTGAAAGTACCGATTGCTGCAGTTACTGCTTCGTCAGCGTCAACATAGATCTTGATGTTATCCATCATTTCGAAGTCATGCTGTTTACGTAACTGCTGTACCTTGGATACTAATTCTCTTGCCAGACCTTCTTCTTCCAGTTCCGGAGTCACGTGTGTATCCAGAATTGTGAATACGTTGTTTTCCATGGCTACAGCGAAACCTTCCTTCGCATCGATTCTTACATCAACGAAGTCCTTTTCGATGTCAACCATTTCACCGTTTAAGTCTAAAGCAACTTTTCCGTCAGCTTCTAACTTAGCGATGAATTCAGCAGCATTTTCCTTTGCTAATGCGCCACCGAAAGCTTTGATGTTCTTGCCTAATACAGGACCTGCAACCTTGAAGTTTGGCTTCAGGGAGAAGTTCATGTACTGATCTAATTCATCAGCAAAGACAACAGTCTTCACGTTTAATTCTTCCTTAATCAGGTCAACCAGATCTTCGATAGTGTCTCTGTACTTACCGTCAACCAGGATTTCACCCAGAGGCTGTCTAACCTTGATTCTTTCCTTTTCACGAGTACCTCTGCCCAGTGTAACCAGAGTTCTCACTAAGTCCATTCTTTCTTCAACCTTCTTATCAATCAGTTCTAAGTTCGCTTCTGGGAAGTATGCAACGTGTACAGTTTCTTCGCCAGTTAACTTTGTAAAGATTTCATCAGATAAGAATGGTGCGAATGGTGCGATTAACTTTGCAACGCCTACTAATACTTCGTAAGTTGTTGCGTATACAGACTTCTTGTCATCTGTCATTTCTTCAGCGTAGAATCTTCTTCTTGCTCTTCTGATATACCAGTTGGATAAGTCTTCTGCAACAAAGTCTGTCATAGCTCTTACAGACTTCATGTGGTCGTAAGAATCCATGTATTCTGTTACATCCTTTACTAACTGGTTGTACTTGGATAAGATCCATCTATCCAGTTCAGGTCTCTGATCATAGTCAACGAATAATTCGTCAGCCTTGATATCATCCTGGTTGGAGTACAGAACAAAGAAGTTATATACGTTCTTCAGTGTGCCGAAGAACTTGCTCACTACGTCAATCAGACCGTCTTCGTCAAATTTTGTTGGAGTCCATGCTGGAGAAACGGACAGCAGGTACCATCTTGTTGCGTCAGCACCGTACTTGTCAAACAGTTCGAATGGGGATACTGTGTTACCTCTGGACTTGGACATCTTCTTGCCTTCTTTGTCTAAGATCAGGTCATTAACCAGTACGTTCTTGTATGGAGCACAGCCCTTGATGAATGTGGAAATTGCCATCAGGGAGTAGAACCAGCCTCTAGTCTGGTCGATACCTTCACAGATGAAGTCAGCTGGGAACAGCTTTTCTTCGAAGATGTCTTTGTTTTCAAACGGATAGTGCCACTGTGCAAATGGCATTGCACCGGAGTCGAACCAGCAGTCCATAACTTCCGGAATTCTCTGCATTGGCTTGCCGCAGTGTGGACATTCGATGTGAACATCATCTACGTATGGTCTGTGCAGTTCGATGGATGTATCGATATCTTCGATTGCCTTTTCCACCAGTTCTTCTCTGCTGCCAATGCAGTCTAAGTGACCGCATTCACATCTCCATACAGGGATTGGTGTACCCCAGTATCTGGATCTGGAAATTGCCCAGTCTTTTACTTCTGCTAACCAGTTACCAAATCTCTTTTCACCTACGTAATCAGGGAACCAGTTTACTGTGTTGTTATTTGCTACTAACTGATCTTTCAGTCTGCTCATTTCGATGTACCAGGATGGCTTTGCATAGTAAACCAGTGGTGTACCGCATCTCCAGCAGTGTGGATAGTTATGCTCAATCTTTTCCTTAGCGAAAATCTTGTTTTCAGCTGCTAACCACTTGATGATGTCTACATCCAGACCATCTTCCATAACGAAACGGCCTTCCCATGGTGTTGCAGTGTAGCAACCTGCTTCGTCTACCGGCTGCAGAACTGGCAGGTCATATTTTCTACCGCACTGATAGTCGTCTTCACCGAATGCAGGCGCTGTATGAACGATACCAGTACCGTCTTCTACGGATACATAGTCCATGCATGTTACGAAGAATGCCTTCTTGTCAGCCTGTACAAATGGCATTAGCTGTTCGTATTCCATGTACTCTAAAGCAGTACCCTTCATTTCTTCTACGATTTCATACTTACCTTCGCCCAGAACTTTGTTAGCCAGAGCCTTTGCCACGTAGAAGATGTTACCTTCTTCGTCGCCTTCTGTCATCTTTGCCTTGATGTAGTCGATGTCAGGACCAGCTGTCAGTGCAACGTTGGAAGCCAGTGTCCAAGGCGTAGTTGTCCATGCTAAGAAATATTCGTTTTCTGTTCCAACCTTCTTGAACTTACATACTAATGTGTTAACTTTTACTTCCTTGTAGCCCTGTGCTACTTCGTGGGATGCCAGACCTGTTCCGCATCTTGGGCAGTATGGCAGAATCTTGTGACCTTCGTAGATCATGTTTTCCTTGAAGAATTCCTTCAGGATCCACCAGCAGGATTCTACGTAGTCGTTGTCTAATGTGATATATGGGTTGTCCAGGTCTACCAGGTAACCCATTCTTTCTGTCATTTCTCTCCACATATCTGTGTATGTGAATACGGACTCTCTACATTTCTGGTTGAATTCCTTGATACCGTACTTTTCGATATCCTGCTTGCCGCTCATGTTCAGCTGCTTTTCTACTTCGATTTCAACCGGCAGACCGTGTGTATCCCAGCCTGCTTTTCTGTTAACCTGGAAGCCCTTCATTGTCTTATAACGACAAATGGAGTCCTTCAGTGTTCTTGCCATTACGTGGTGAATGCCCGGCTTACCGTTGGCTGTTGGAGGGCCTTCAAAGAATACGTATTTTGGTGCGCCTTCTCTTTCTGTTACGCACTTATGCAGAAGATCTTCTTCCTTCCACTTTGCCACTTGCTCGTTCTGTACTTCAGCAATTGGTCTTTCGTTTAATTTCTCAAACATGTGATTTTTTCCTTTCCTCTTCGTATTGGGAATTTCATCAAATTAAAAAATCCCCAATCAAAATAAATTTCGATTAGGGACGATTTTTCTAAACCGCGGTACCACCCTAGTTGCATACCTCTATCAAGGTGCCTCTCATTAAAGTGTCAGACTCCGGAGTGATATTCACGTCTGCTTCACCG
>JAZUBY010000039.1:0-19513 GCA_045638885.1 Emergencia sp.
AGCAGATTCCATACCGAACGGCTCATGAGCTTCCTTCAGTTCCGCTGCACTGTATACCAGGAATCTTGCACATCTGATCTTTGTCGCCATATCAGAAATTTTGAAAGAAATCACCGGCTGGTGTGCAATCGGCATGCCGAACTGTACTCTTTCCTTAGCGTATTCTACTGCTGCCTCAAAAGCACCCTGGGCAATACCCAGTGCCTGAGACGCGATACCGATTCTACCGCCGTCTAAAGTAGACATTGCGATTTTGAATCCTTCGCCTTTCTTGCCCAGCAGGTTTTCTTTTGTCACTTTCACATCATTGAAAATCAGTTCTGCCGTGGAAGAAGAGCGGATACCCATCTTGTCGTAATGGTCTCCGAAATCAAAGCCTTCCCAGCCCTTTTCTACGATAAATGCACTGATGCCTCTTGTACCGATACCTGGTGTTGTTACAGCAAAGACAACGTAAGTGTCTGCAATCGGTGCGTTGGTGATAAAGATCTTACCACCGTTTAAAATATAGTAATCCCCATCTAATACCGCTGTTGTCTCTGTGCCGCCTGCGTCAGAACCTGCATTTGGTTCTGTCAGACCGAAGGCTCCCAGTTTTTCCCCTTTTGCCAGCGGTACCAGATATTTCTGTTTCTGTTCCTCTGTCCCGTACGCGAAGATTGGATATGCTCCCAGAGATACGTGAGCGGATAAAATAACCCCTGCACCGCCATCAACTCTGGCCAGTTCTTCTACTGCAATGGCATAACTCAAAGTGTCTAATCCTGCACCGCCGTATTTCTTTGGATACGGAATGCCCATGAGGCCCATTTCAGCCAGCTCCTTCACCATATCATGAGGAAATGCGTTATTCTGGTCCAGCATGAATGCAATCGGCTTCACCTTTTCTTCCGCAAAGGCTCTGATTCTCATTCTCAATTCTTCATGTTTCTCTGTTGTTTTATATAGCATAAGTTCTAACCTCCCGTTCTTACTCCTTTTCAAGTTTATGGAAAGTATAGTCGGGAGAACGGCAAAAAGTTGTGGCATTTGCAACAAAATTGTGATATGATTTGAAAAAAAGGAGGAAATTTTATGAGAAAAGTTCGTTTTTTAGATAATATCTCTAAAGATTCTATAGATAAAATGATTCCATGTTTCAAACCGTCTTTCAAAAATTACAAGGCCGGAGAAACGATTCTTACCTATTCTGACAATCCGGAGCAGGTAGCCATCCTGCTGCAGGGCAGTGCCAAGCTGTACTTCTCTGATATCGAAGGGGACTACGGTCTTTTAGAAACTTATGAAGAGGGAGACTTATTCGGCGACGTCTTCTCCCTGCCTCTAAACGGCTATGAATATACAGTTACAGCGATTACCGATTGTCACGTAGTCTTCATCAGCTACCACCATATTCTCCACCCATGCTGTCACGTCTGCGAGCATCACTCCCAGCTGATCAGCAATCTCTTCCTGATGACCACACAAAGATCCCAGGAACTGTCCCTGCATATCAACATCTTAGGCCAGCCGACGACCAGAAAGAAACTGCTGACTTACCTGCAGTTCATTCAGGCAGGCAGCGGCGCTGGAGAAGGCGATTTCTTTGAGATCCCCATGTCTCTGGGGGCCCTGTCCGAATACTTATGTGTGGAACGTACGGCTATGATGCGTGAAATACGTAAGATGAACGAAGACGGGATTTTAGAATCTAACCGCAGACAATTTAAGTTATTAGCATAAAAAAAGAACGAGCATCTGCTCGTTCTTTTCTATTCTAAAATATACTTAAATCAAATTCTTTGCTCAGCTTTTCCAGCATCTTAATACCGGCAACGCTGTTACCCTTCTTATCTAAGGCCGGTGAGTAAATTCCGATCCCCATCACGCCCGGTTTATTGGCCATAATCCCACCGCCAACACCGCTCTTTGCAGGCAAACCGACACGGGTTGCAAATTCACCAGATCCATCGTACATGCCGGATGTAGTCAGAACCGCATTGATAAATCTGGCATCTGCCTTTGGGATAATCTGTCGGCCGGATTTAATGCCTTTGCCGTGGTTGGCAAGGAGCATGCCCATCTTGGCCAGGTCCTGACAGTTGACTTTGACGGAGCACATGGCAAAATATACGTCCAACAGGCCTTCTACATCTCCCTCAATCATGCCTGCATTCTTCAACAGATAAGCCAGTGCACGGTTCTTGTTCCCTGTACGCTTCTCAGAAATATATACGGCATGGTCTACTTCCAGGGTAGGATTGCCGGTAATATCTCTCGTATAGTTTAACAGTCGTTCCAGGCGCTCATCGTTAGAAGAGGCCTTGATTAAATCACAGACTGCAATGGCACCGATGTTTACCATCGGGTTGATATGTTCTTTCAGCAGCTTATGTTCCGCATAGTCAATGGCATTAAACGGTTTCCCTGTAGCTTCTACGCCAACATGGTCCTTCACATACTGGATGCCGTTATCCTGCGCTGCCAGCATCAGGAAAATAGTTTTCACGATACTCTGAATGGTAAACTTTCTTTCCCAGTCTCCGGCAAAGAATTCGCCGTGGTCTGTCGCTACGTAAATACCGATTTCTTCCCGGTCAACCTTTGCCAGCTCCGGAATGTAGTCCGCCAGTTCCCCCTGCCATGTGTACTTTCTACATTCTTCTAAAATCTGTTCTAATCTCTCCTGCATAAATCCCTCTCCTTTTCTATTTCTCCAATTCTGCCCAGCGGCTTTCAATGTAGTCTGCTGCGCAGCCTTCCATCTTCTTGCAGTTTTCAAATGCAGTTTCGATATCGCTGCCTCCACAAATCATGCCGTGCGCAGTCATAATTGCCCCCATGCCACTGCCAAAAGTGTCTACGGTATTCTTCATGAGTCGCTTGGACCCCGGAAGACCATATCCTGCCAAAGGCACCTGGCTGCCGAAAATTTCCTGCAGCTTCGAATCTTCTACCGGAAGTGGTTTTCTTGCTGCCGCAAACATACAGCAGTATTTGGAATGGGTATGTATCACAGCACCTAAATCCGGACGCAGCTGATACAGCCCTGCATGCAGGCCTTTTTCAGAGGTCGGTTTCAGGTCACCTTCATACTCTAAGGTTTCCACATTCACTTTTACCATGTCCGCAGGTGTCAGGCGGAGGTAATCCAGTCCGGAAGGTGTTACCAACATGTGGCTGTCATCCAGACGAACGGAGATATTCCCCCAGGTTCCCTGAACCAGACCTTCTTCCACCAGTTTCACGCCGTATTCTACCAGCGCTTCTCTCAGTTTCTGTTCCATGGTCTACCTCCCTTCCTCTTTCTTTACTTCCTGTTCCGCTTTAGAATATTTCTTCTTGTATACCTGTCGCATCAGCTGGGCTTCCAGTTTTGGCAAGGTTTTCACGCCGCCCAAAACTTCTGCCTTGGTGTTCAGCTCTGCAGACTTTTCCAAAACAGTCAGCGCCACCACTGCTTCATACAGGTTTCTGCCTGTGGTAATGGTATAGTGATCTTTTACCAAACAGCCCGCACTGGTTTTCAGAGCGCGGCTGATGGCGTTGTCGCCGTAACCGACACAAGGGGCTTTGTATCCCACGATTTGTGCCATGTCATCAATGGCGGCAACAACGTCTTTTCCATACTGCTCAAAGCGTTTGCAGTATGGTGTCGCAGACAGAACAATTGCCTGAATCTCTTTGTGAGAACGGAGGAAATGATGTTCCACCGGATAGATGGAGCCGGCAGCACCGCTGGCAATGACTACATCTCCCCTCTTCAGATTGGCAAAGTCTGCACCGTTTTCGGTTTCGTAAATGCGACCGTCCACATTGACGAAAATCTTCCAAGTCTCTCTATCATAGCCATCCATCTCAGCCAGGACCTTCGCATATTTCTCAATTAATGCAAAAGTTTTATTTTTCATAAAGGATCACTCCTATTTACATTTCTCTGTCTTTACTACGTGCTTAAATACGTGTTCAAATCGATTCAGTGCTTCATCGATGACTTCGTCTGTATCTGCCAGGGATGTGTACATACGGCTGCCTGCCAGTGTTACAATACCGTTAGCCATATATGCCGCACCCATTCTTTCCATGGAGTCCTTACGTTCATACATCATGTCTTTGTTCTTTAAAAGACCGATTGCAGATTTCGCAAAGTTATGGGAAGAGAAGTCAAAGCTCATAGCACCGGTTGTTTCCATGTGAACGATACTTCCCTGGTTGTACGCTACGAATGGCAGACTGTATTTATCGATCAAAGCTTTCAGCCCGTCTGTCAGTCTGTCGCCGGCACGTCCTGCCACTTCACAAGCGTTGGTTCTTGCGATTTCCTTGATGGCTGTATATCCTGCCAGTGCGGACAATGGATTTGCCGCCAAAGTACCGCCTACATAAGCGCGGTGGCCTTTGTTGCCTAAGCCTGCTGCCATGATGGAAGCGTATTCTTTCTTACCGCCAACACCGCCGGCTGCAGGATAACCGCCTGCTACGACTTTACCGAATACTGTTAAATCAGGCACTACATCAAAGTAGCCCTGGGCACCGGATAATGCCACACGGAAGCCTGTTACAACTTCGTCAAAGATTAACAGGGCGCCGTACTTGTCACATAAATTACGAACGGCCTTGTTATAGTACTGGGAAATCGGTCTTGTGCCGGATTCCGGACCAACTGGTTCCACGATAACAGCAGCTGTGCCGCCCTTTGCCTTGTTTTTCTTCAGTACATCTTCCAGCATGTCTAAGTCGTTTGGTCTGACTTCTGTCATGTAGGAGTAAATCTTACCAGGAATACCGTGGGATTCCAGCAGGTTTCTGCTGCCTGGAATCTTCAGGCCGTAAACCATCTGGTCACTCCATCCGTGGTATGCACCGCCCACCTTGATGATGTGCTTATGCTTGGTTGCAATACGCGCAATACGGATAGCCGCCATCACGGATTCTGTACCGCTGCCCAGCATACGGAACATTTCCACGTTTGGCATGTGCTTGTTGATTTCCTTCGCAATCAGCAGTTCTGCTTCGTGAAGCAGACCAGTTACAGGACCGCATTCGTTGATCAGCTGAATTGCAGCTTCCTTTACAGGTTCGTAGTTGCTGCCTAAAATAGTAGGACCGCCTGCCTGTAGGAAGTCGATGTACTTGTTTCCGTCTTTGTCATATAAGTAAGCTCCTTCTGCCTTTTCAAAACACAGAGGGAATGGCTTGTTAAATGCCAGGTTGTGCTGTACGCCGCCAGGAATGAAGTCCTTGGCTTCTTCGTAAATGGCACGGGATGCCTTACATTTTTCATCAAAGTATGGAAGGATTTCTCCCTCGTAGTATTCGTCGGATACTTCCCAGATTGGCTGTTCTGTCAGTGCCTTCAGTTTCGCATTAATTAGATCCGGGTCGTCCCATCTGCTGATGCCACAGTTGATCATATTTATATCCTCCTCTTATCGTGGTTTTACTATCAAAAATGAAAAATATCGCAACATGGGCAGACTCGCCCACGCTACGATACAATTATCTCACAATTCACACTATTTTACAATGAAAACACGGTTTTCTTTATCAATAAACCCAACCTGTGTTTCTGCTCCAAAATATGTTTCTGCCATTTCAGCCAGTTCCCTTGCCGCTGCCTCTACCTGCTCTTTGTTGATGCCGGTAAAGCCGTCAATAGGGAACAGTACATCGGCAGTGCTTTCCTGGATTTTTCCGATTTCGCTCTGTCTCCAGGTCCATCTTCTGGTACGAACCTGATGATTAGAAACATAAACTACTTCGCCCGCTTCCGGGTTATCCGCTTCCATGCTGCCAAAAGGAATGAAGATATCTTCAGCCTGAGCAGGACGGACATCCAGGGATTCTGCAACGGTCTCCATATCATGGGCACCGATTGGCAGGCGGTATTTGAGTGATACTGCATTTCCCATGTCCACGATGGCGTTGATGTGCGGGAAGCCTTTTCCCTTAGCAATACGGTCCAGCAGTGCCTCGATGGAGCACATATATCGGTTTGGATTGATGCCGATGGCTTTGAATGCTTCTCTGTAAGGTGCGATTTCTTCTGCGTTCTTGACTTTGATACCTGCAAAGTCAACCTCGCATTTTACAATCTCTTCTGCCAGCTTAGCCTCCAGTTCCGGAACTGTTCTGGTATTGTTCATGCCTTTCGCTGCTACCACCCCAAAGTATGCATCAGGCAGCAGATCAAAAACTTCTTTTGCGATTTCGAATTTCATCATTTTCTCTCCTATTTGTCCAGATATTTCTTTGGAAAGACAAATCTGGCAGTCTTCAACGGGTCTACAATCTGGCTGACGCCCACCTGTCCCACTAAACTCATGAGAATGTAGATGTCCTCGTCGGTCAGATCCTCATCAGCCATCCACTGCTTCAAAAATCCGTGCATCTGCAGTACGGCCTCGTCGATGGCTTCGTCCATGGTTTCTTTGGAAACAATCATTGCAAAAGCATCATCAGTTTCTACCAGGGGCCATTCCAGCTGCCAGTTCTTAATCACATCTAAGGTTACGGTCACATCGGCAGGAATCTCCAGGCCGGTACCGCCTACTTCGCCATCACCCATGATAGCATGCACATCACCGACTGCGAACAAAGCTCCTTCTACGAAAACAGGCAGGTAGAGCACGGCTCCTTCGCTGATAAGCTTTTCATCCATGTTGGCACCATGTCTGCCTGGGGTCGCATTGTTAACAGACCCTTCTGCAGGTGCTACGCCGATGACCCCGATCATCTTGTTTAGGGGAATCTGGAACTTGCCCAGAAAGTCTGCATAATCGCCTTCAACAGGGATCAGACGGATTGCTTCTTCATTGCAGGCAACGCCGAAATCTGCCACGTCGATGGCATCGATGGTAACTTTCAGGGTATCTCCCGGCTGGGCCCCTTCTACAAAGACAGGTCCCGTTGTAGGATTTACATGGTCCCACTCAATTTCCGGATTTCCTGTTCCTCCTCGCAGCTGATCCCCATAGCAGTCTCTGGTCTCCAGGGTAATCTGCGCCGGCGCAGCCACGCGGCAAGCCGGCGCGTGGTCTTTGCTAAAGCTGTATACACAATTATCTTTTGTCAGTCTCATGGAAGTCTTCCTCCCTTTTGTTACAGTTTGAAGCACATTGGCTGCAGTCACCGCAGCAGCTGCCTTTGTGCTTTCGGATGTGTCTAATGGCATGGTACACCGCCGCCACAAGCACAGCAATCAAAATATAGTCAAAAATATTCATATTAGAATCCCATCATCATGCCAACTGCATGAACGGCGAAAGCCACAATCCATGCAATGACGCACTGTAAAATTACGATGACAACGGCCCACTTGCCGCCCAGTTCACGCTTCACTGCGGAAACTGCCGCAACACAAGGGGTATATAACAGGGTAAACACCAGGAATACCAGTGCAGTCAGCGGTGTGAAGAAGTTCTGCAATGCTTCAATGCCGCCACCCAGTAACACGGTCATGGTGCTGACAACGCTTTCCTTTGCCGTAAATCCGGTAATCAGCGCTGTAGAAATTCTCCAGTCACCGAAGCCAAGTGGTGCAAAGGTTGGCGCAATCACGCCGCCCAACATAGCCATCATGCTGTCCTTAGAGTCAGCCACCAGGTTGAAGTGGAGGTCAAAGGACTGTAAGAACCAGATGATGATGGTTGCCACAAAGATGACAGTAAATGCTCTTGTAATAAAATCTTTTGCCTTGTCCCAGATCAGCATGCCTACGCTCTTGAGGCCTGGGAATCTATAGTTCGGCAGTTCCATAACGAATGGAACCGGTTCGCCTTTGAACTTAGTACGGTCTAACAGAGCCGCAAAGAAAATCGCCACGATGATACCGATGAAGTACATGGAGGTCATCACAATGGCCCCATGTTCCGGGAAGAATGCCGCAGTGATAAATGCGTACACCGGCAGCTTTGCAGAGCAGCTCATAAACGGTGTCAGCATGATGGTCATCTTACGGTCACGTTCCGATGGCAGGGTACGGGTCGCCATGATGGCAGGTACCGTACAGCCAAAACCGATGATCATCGGTACGAAGCTTCGTCCGGACAAGCCCAGCTTTCTCAGCAGTTTATCCATAACGAAAGCAACTCTGGCCATATAGCCGCTGTCTTCTAACATAGACAGGAAGAAGAACAGCACTACGATGGTCGGCAGGAAGCTTAGGACACTGCCCACCCCGGCAAAGATACCGTCGATGATCAGCCCGTGCACCACCTGGTTGACGCCGGCTGCTGCCAGTGCACTGTCACAAAGGTCAGTGAGTGCACCGATGCCTGTTTCCATCCAGTCAGACAGCCATGCCCCGATGACACCGAAGGTCATCCAGAAGATAAAGGCCATGATGGCACCGAAGGCCGGTAATGCCGTATATTTTCCAGTTAACACCTTGTCCATTGCCTGGCTGCGCAGGTGTTCTTTGCTCTCTCTCGGTTTAACAACTGTAGCGCTGCAGATTTTGTCAATGAAAGTGAAACGCATGTTAGCCAGGGCCGCATTACGGTCCAGTCCGCTTTCCTTTTCCAGCTGCAGGATGATGTGTTCCAGCAGTTCCTGTTCGTTGTCATCCAGCTGCAGTTTTTCTAAAATCAGCTGATCCCCTTCTACCAGCTTGCTTGCCGCAAAACGCAGGGGAATGCCGTGTAATTTTGCATGGTCTTCAATCAGATGCATGATAGAGTGGAGGCATCTGTGCAGTGCCCCGCCGTCGTCTGCTCCTGCATCACAGAAGTCCATACGGGCAGGTCTCTCCTGATATTTGGCAACGTGTACCGCGTGGTCAATCAGTTCTTCGATACCCTGATTCTTCGCTGCAGAGATTGGAATGACCGGAATGCCCAGGGCTTCTTCCAGCTCATTGATGCGAACAGAGCCGCCATTCTTGCTGACTTCATCCATCATGTTCAGCGCCAGAACCATCGGGATGTCCAGCTCAATCAGCTGCAGTGTCAGGTACATATTACGTTCTATGTTGGTAGCATCTACGATGTTAATGATGCCTTTTGGTTTGTCGTTTAAGAAAAATTCTCTGGTTACAATTTCCTCACTAGTGTAAGGAGACATAGAATAAATCCCCGGAAGGTCAGTAACGAGGGTATTTTTCATCTTACGAATCTGGCCGTCTTTTCTGTCTACGGTTACACCAGGGAAGTTGCCTACGTGCTGGTTGGAACCTGTCAGCTGGTTGAATAACGTGGTCTTCCCGCAGTTCTGGTTTCCTGCCAGACCAAAGGTAATCAGTTCCTCTTCACCTAGAGGCTCGCTTTCTTCTACGTGGTAAATCCCCATTTCACCAAGACCCGGATGGTGTTCGGAAGGCTTACCCAATGGCATGTGCGCTCCACACTCCTCACAATCGCAGGCTTCAATCTCGATGGATGCCGCATCAGCAAGACGCAGGGTCAGAGAATAACCCCAGATATTATATTCTATCGGGTCTCCCATCGGCGCAGCCTTCACGTACTGAATGGCCTTGCCCGGAATCAGACCCATATCTAAAAAATGCTGGCGCAGAGAACCGCTTCCGCCTACAGAAACGATGCGCCCCCATTCTCCTTTTTTCAAATCAGATAAGTACATATTTTCTCCTCATATTTTGCTTTTTTCGTATCTTTCAGTATACCAAAAGCGCCGGTTAGAGTCAACTAACAGGCGCTTGTCTTTAGAGAATATATGGTTTGATGCGGTCGATCACATCCAGCAGACTTTCCTTTACATCAAAGGTCATAGCCAGGACTTCTTCTGTCGGCTGTACCATGTCTGGAATCATGATGACACGCAGGCCTGCACTGTGCGCAGAGCGGATGCCGGAAGGTGCATCTTCCAGGGCAATGGCTTCACGTGGGTCTACGCCGATGGCTTTGCATGCCTTTTCGTAGATTTCCGGCGCAGGCTTACTCTTGGTAATCATATCGCCGAAGATGCGTCCGTCGAAGTAATCCCACAGACCGGTGCCTTCCAGTTCTTCTCTGGCATGGACTTCTGAAGTGGAAGTTGCCAGACCGATTTTAATACCTTGATTTTTTAAGAACTGTAGCAGTTCTTTGGCTCCCTTTTTCACTGGGATGCCTTCTGTCTGTACGATTTCAGTAAAACGGACACCGCAGGCTGACACCACTTCTGCATCAGGCCATTCAGGGCCATATACTGACTCAAAATATGCCTTGCGGCGCTCACGGTTAAAGCCCAGGGTATGATAAATCTGCTCACCCATGTCCGGATAGCCGAATTTTGCACCTACATCGGACCAGGTTCTCTGGACGATTTTTTCTGTGTCTAAAAGCAGGCCGTCCATATCAAAGACGACGCCTTTGACTGGGGCGGTATAGGCATTGATGGCTTTTACAAGACGCTGCAGACCGTCTTCCAGTGTTGGACGCGGGCAGGCGATGTTCAGTCTGGTAAAGTTTCTGCCGTTACTTCCGTATTCCAGGCCATGCATCATGAAGAGGCCTGTCGTACTGCGGATATGGCGGTTTAGTGCTACGCCGTCTTCTGTAATCGCGCTGAAGTCCAGCCACATCAGATAAGTAGCGTGAGAAGATACCGCCTTGACCTGAGGCAGGTGTTCTGCCAGGTAGTCATGAACAAATTGCTTGTTGTCTGCCAGGTAGGCTCTCAAATCGTTCAGCCAAGGCTCACCATAGTTAAACGCTGCTGTTGCTGCCTCAATGGCAAAGGCGTTTGGCATGGAGGCACCGTAGACTTCGATGCCCTTTCTCATCTTTCGGCGCAGTTCTCTGTTGGAGATAATCACCGCTGCCGTCTGAATGCCCGCAATGTTAAAAGTCTTGGTCGGCGCGATGCAGGTGATGCTGTTCTCCGCACAGACTTCGGATACGGAGGCAAAAGGCACGTATTCGTAGCCCGGATCAGTCAGGTCGCAGTGTATTTCATCTGCAATGACCAGGACGTGATTTTCTTTGCAGGTTTCGCCAATCCAGTTCAGTGTCTCTGCATCCCAAATAGTACCGGTCGGATTCTGGGGATTGCTCAGCAGGAGAATCTTGGTCTTTGGATCCGCCGCCTTAGCCGCGAAGTCTTCTTTGTTCAAAGTATAGCTGCCGTTGCCGTAGGTCAGATGACACTCTACAGGCACGCGGCTGTTGTCTTTGATGGAGATAAAGAAGTGGTTGTACGTCGGCGTCAGAATCAGCACCTGATCGCCAGGGTCTGTCAGATCACGAATGGCTGTGTCGATAGCCGGGATAACGCCATTGCAAAAGAGCATGCTTTCTCTGGCAGGTCTATAGTGATGACGACGGTCCCACCAGTTCTGATAGGCCTCGTACCATGTTTCCGGCACTGTGGTATAGCCGAAGATGCCGTGTTCCACTCTTGTTTTTAAAGCGTCTTTGATGGCTGGTGCCGTCTCAAAATCCATGTCGGCAACCCACATTGGCAGGTCGGTTTCCGGCACGTCCCACTTGATGGCGCCGGTATTTCGTCTGTTGATGACTTTGTCAAAATCGTAATGCATGAAGTTCCTCCGTTACAGGGATGCCGCCAGGTCGCGCACTTCTTCTAAAGCAGGATGTTCGGCCATAGTGCCCTTTGTTTCCATGCCAGGAATGGTGATGACGCCACGGTCTGTCCAGTGGACGTAGTCAGTCACGTCCTGATACCATGCAGTTGCTGCAGTAAATACGCCATCGGACATAGCATCCAGAAGCAGGATACTTTCTTTGATGTGGAAGCCTTTGATGGCTCTTGCATAAAGTCTGTCGATGACTGCCTTCAGCTGTGCTGTAATGTCAAACCAGTAGATTGGAGATGCCAAAACAACCAGGTCTGTTTCGTCCAGTCTTTCCATGATTTCTGCCATGTCGTCTTCGATGACGCACTGACCGTCGTTTGCAAAGCAGGATTCACACGCCATGCAGCCAATGACGTCCATCTGACCAACGTTGAGTTTTACCACGTCGTGACCTTTCTTCAGGGCCTCTTCCATGAATGCATCTGCCATGATTTCTGTATTACCGCCCATTCTTGGGCTTCCGTTTAAGATTGTAATTTTCATATGGTTACCGCCTTTCTGCGAAATATATCTAAGGTTAGTATAACAGAGTCGGGTGTTCACAAAAAGGGAAATTTGGATTATACTATTGTTGTTGAAAGGGGTATGAAAAGGATGAAAAAATTGAAACGTATTTTTCTATTATTGCTGATGGCCCTTTGTCTGGTGCTGAGCGGATGCAGTGCAGTGCCGGGTATGCAGGAGCCGTCTTTTGATTTAACTTCTATTCCGGAATATAGCGGTGATCCTTATGTGCTGATTAACGATAATGTTCCGGACTTTGACGAGATGGATATGACCATGGAGTCCTATGAAATCTACGGACCGCTGGATTATCTGGGTCGTTGCACTTTGGTGGAAGCCAATATCGGCCGGGACCTGATGCCGACAGAAAAGCGCGGCAGCATTTCTCATATCAAACCGACCGGCTGGCAGATTGCAAAGTATGATTTTGTAGATGGGAAGTATCTGTATAACCGCTGCCACCTGATTGGATATCAGCTGACAGGAGAAAACGATAACGAACTGAACCTGATTACAGGAACCCGCTATATGAATGTAGATGGCATGCTGCCTTTTGAAGATTTTGTGGCAGATTATGTCCGCGAGACAGGAAACCACGTCCTGTACCGTGTTACACCGATTTTCGAAGACCGCAACATGATTGCCAGCGGCGTGCAGATGGAAGCCATGAGTGTAGAAGATAATGGCGAAGATGTGATGTTTAATGTCTACTGTTACAACGTGCAGCCGGGCGTACTGATCGATTATGAAACCGGCGACAATTACCTGGGCGAAGACCTGGATACAGCACCTGGCGGCGACGGCACAGAAGGTACATACGTGCTCAATACCAGCAGCCAAAAGTTCCACTTACCGGACTGCTCCGGACTTTCCCGCATGAATCCGGAAAACCGTGAAGACTACGAAGGCAGCCGTGCAGATTTGGTCAAGGCCGGTTATGAGCCGTGTGGTACGTGTAAGCCATAAATTAGGATTTGTCGAGCTCTTTGTTTTACACATATAGCAAATTCCCATCAAAACATGCCACCTTTCCAGAATTCAAACATAGAAAAAGCCCGCTATAACAGATTAGCGGGCTTTGATTTACATTAATAAGAAATAGCAGAAGGTCAGCAGCACTACCAGGCCCAGTACATTGTAACCTGTGAATACCAACAGGTACTTGCCTGTATCTGCTGTTTCGTGCTGTGCGTATAATTTATAGGAAATCAGGCTGGCCATGGAAGCAATCAGTGTGCCCAGACCGCCAACGTTGGTGCCGATGAGAAGGCCTGCGAAGTCTTCTGTGAAGCCGGACAGCAGGATGGCTGCCGGTACGTTGGACAGTACCTGGCTGAATAAAGTTGCTGCCAGGATTTCTCTATCCACAATCAGGCTTGCAATCATGTCGCTGATGAATTCGATTCTGCCCAGGTTGCCTACAAAGATGAAGAAGCCTACGAAGGTCAGTAATAAGCTGAAGTCGACTTCTTTGATCAGCTTCGCTTTTCCCAGAATCATCACGCCGGCAATGGTGATGATGGTTACCGGAATCCAGTGGGCTACTCGGAGTACAACTAACAGATTCAGTACAAAGAGGAACAGATAGCCGGTAAACAGGCCGCTTCCTTCCAGTTTCGCCTTGTGTTCATGGAGATGCATCCTGATTGGCTCGTCTTTGATAATGTAGGTCGCCGCAAAGAGACCAACCAGGGAAATTGCTGCCAGTGGCAGAATGGCTGCAAAGAATTCGCCTAAAGACATGCCGGATGTAGTATATAAATAAAGGTTCTGTGGATTACCAATTGGAGTCAGCATGCTGCCCAGGTTGGCTGCGATGGTCTGCAGTACGATGACTTTGATCATCAGCTTATGCTGACCGCACAGTTCCAGAGCCATGATGGAAAATGGCACAAAGGTAATCAGTGCCACGTCATTGGTAATGAGCATGCTGGTAAAGAAGCACAAAAAGATCAGCACCTGGCTCAGTCTGCGGCTGCCTTTGATGCCGCCGAATGCTTTTTGAATCAGCAGGTCAAAGACGCCCATTTCTTCAAAGCCTTTAATCAACAGCATAAGGCAGAACAGCAGTGCCAGTACATGTAAATCGATGTATTCCAGGTAGCCGCTGTCCGGGCGCACGAAGAACATGGACACCAGGGCCAGGATTAGAGAGATAGTTAAAACTTTTTCCTTCTTTAAGTAATTCAGCATGATTTTCTTCCTTGTTTTCTTACGTTACAAAAATAGTCACATCCTTTATATTATAGCATTTTTGAGGAGTTGTTGCAATGTGTCGATGGTAGCCGTATCCTATAGGGGCTGTTTTTTGATATTTTATTTCCAGAAATCTGATTTTTTTGCAAAAACAGGATACAGATAGGGTTTGAAATCTATGTGCTTTGGGGTATAGTAGAGACAGAAAGAGGTGACAGAACAATGAAAGCAGACAGAATTGAAAGCATCCTGAAGATGGAATGGGCTATGATGCAGAGCACTCAGAATATGGGCGGCAGAGCCTCCTGTCAGGATGATTATGAAACGTTTTATATTATGCGCGGCAGCCAGTACGGTTCCTGGAGAGAAGATATGCTGGAGTATTGGGAGCAGTTCGTGGCAAAATGCGAGGCAGAAGGCCGCAACCTGGTAACAGAAAAGTATGCTAACATGATGCAGTTTACGGATTTGCATTATTATAATAAGCATCTGAAACCGTTCCTGCCGGAAACACCGCAGGAAAGCTTCCCGCTGATCAATGAAATCGCTACAGCTATGATCAAATGGGAGCTGGAGTTTGCAGAAAAATATCCAAAAATCAGCGGCGTGGGAAGACCGATTACTTCCGATCAGGATAAATACGGCGTGACTTCTCTGGAAAGCTATGCCAGAGGGGAGCTGGAAACGTATCCGGTAGAACTGCTGGAAATGTACGTGGACTATGTGAGACAGCTGCAGGCAGAAGGCAAATCACTGGCCATGATCAATCAGGGCATTATGGTAAAGCTTTATGGATATGACTCCATCGAAGCTGCAGAAGCAAGTTTATAAAATACATATGATAACATAGCAATAACACCCTTCAGAAGGGTGTTATTTTGCGTTTTGAGAGAGTTTGAAGGGCATTGAGGGCGAGTGCTCACAAAAAAGAGAAACCGCCTCCCAATGGAGGCGGTTTCCCAAATGAAATATACGTCCTGAGTAATAACTAATATGTATCCCTTACCGATGAGGTATGGATCGTTTCTACTAAGTTGCCATTCTTGTACAACTTATTGGTGGCCTTGATATAGTAGGTCCCGCGGGATGTCAGCTGATACTCACCAGTCCAGGAAAAGTATCCACCAGAATTTGGATACTTTGTGGCTGTAAAGGTCTTGACTGTGGTATCATCGCTGTACCGCTTGATATAGACTGTCAGTTTGGAATAAGTGAAGGTCTTTGTACTGTCTTCTTCTAAAGACACATAGCAGGTTGCAAGACCGGAACTGCTGATTCCAAACACAGTGTGAATAATGTCTACATAGGTATATCTCGGCTGTGCTGTGCTGCTGTCAGCCCAGGCCGTAGCCGGTGCCATCAGCAGGCAGGCAATCAGAAACAGAATTGTCGCTTTCTTTTTCACATTCCCTCCTCCTCTCTCTTTTTCTATTAGACTAGATAAGAGAGCATTATGGGGACATGACTATTTGACGAAAATATGTTTCGCAACAGATATTAACTCCTCTTTCGGAATTTTTCCCGAAATATCTAATGTGCAGTCTCCCATCTGCCAAACAAGAATAGTCTTTTTATCATCTCTAAATAAATAGGCCTGTTTATCGTTGACCAGGACTTCTTCTCTTTCCGCACTTTCATTATCAATATTAGAACCATAATGATCGGTCTTAATAATATGGATTACAAGATAATTACCATCTTTATCATAATGGGTAATCTCTCTTAAGAAATCACCTTGAATTTCATCATATTCCAGCTCATACCCTTCCGGCACGTACCCAACCTGGAAATCCTCCAGATCATACACAGCCATGGTAGAGTCAATAATCATCGTACTCTCTTCCGGGTTTTCTTCCATATGCACGGTGCTCTTGTTCAGTTTCACGCCGTCTGATGATACAACAGCCATACCCATAACCAATATCAGCACAGCTGCTAAGATCAGCGCCCTGCGTCTCTTGCCCGTAATACGACTTCTATGATGGTTCTCTGGCTGCGGTCTGCCTTCGAACCACTCTTCTTTGGACATGAACATTGGCGGATCCGGTTGTTTTTCGTCCATGAGGGCCTCCCCAAAGGCCACACGTCGTTCTCCTAATTCCTTTCCCAGAGCCATTAATAGCTCTTCCGCTTTCTGTTCTGCGGTTACATTTCGCTTTTCCAAAACGACTCCTCCCCTCTTTCTTTTATAAGGTCTACCAGCTTTGCCTTTGCACGCTGGAGTCTTTTCTTTACCTGTTCTCGGTTGGTTCCTATCACTTCTGCAATCTCGCGGGTCGTCATGCGGTTGTGATACATCAGAACCAGAATATCTCTGTCCATCGGTGACAGCCGGTTGAGCAGCGCCCACATCTCATCGCTGAATCCGTATGTGCCTTCAAAAGCTTTGAAGTCCACGTGGTCCATATACAGATATTTGTTGCGTTCGTCGACGATCTTTTTCTGCAGGGCATCACGGGAAGCTCTTCTTCGTAATTCCGTAATGGACTCATTTTTGATCATGGTTATCAAATATGCAGTCAGATGTTTTGGCTCCATCTTTGACAACATCTCTGTTCTTGGAATACAGCTAATCAACACCTGTTGCTTTACGTCATCTACTGCGGAATAATCTCTTAAAATTTCGTACGCGATTTTGTATATCAGCAATCCGTACTTTTGATCAATAAATTTTAGTACCGTATTTCTTGCGTCTTCGCTCACAGATAATCCTCCTACCTTTTAGTTTTGTAATATTATATTCATGGGTTTTGGGCACTTTAGGGGGATTCTCCATATTATACTTTCTACGCCTGCAGGTGTTCTACAAAGAAGGCAACGATTTTTTCCATAATTTCGTCCTTCAGTGGAGATACTTCATAGCCCATTTCATAGCCATGACCATCCTCGGTGGTAACTTCTATCACTTCCACATTTGTATATCCTGCAGCACACTCTTTACTGGTTTCCGGCAGTACAACATGATCTAGCGTGTTATAAAATACCAGCACCGGTTTTTCACCGAACTGGTCTCCTGTTTTGGCCGGGTTATAAGCTTCAAAATCTGCAAACCACTGCGGTGACAGTCGAAGAGTTTGTTTTTCAACAAATCCGTCAGTGGCTGCTATCTGCTTCATTTCCTCCCAGCGTTCTTTACCACCCATGTAATACACCATGGCTGTATCGTTTCCTGCAGGAGCGACCAGTGACAGGGCTTTGAAGTCAATTCCGCCTTTGCTTTCATTGCCCATGATCATTGCCACTCGTCCCCCCATGCTGCGGCCGTGTATAGCGATGCGGTCAGAATCTATATTATAGTTCTCCACCACATGGTTGATTGTCATTACGCCATCAGCCGCCATATTACTTAACGTATATTCGTCTGTTTTTGGGGACTCTTTCTCGGCAAATTTATAGCTGTTAAAGTCAATTCTGACTGCTGCGATGCCTTCTGCAGCCAGTCTTTCGGACAGTTCTTTGGCACCGCCGCTGTTTCTGGTGCCTTTGAAACCATGGGCCATAAATACAAGAGGACAAGGCTCCTCCTGCACCGGCATGACCAGTTCTCCATAGGTATAAGTTCCCCGATCGTTTTCTAAGAAGAAGTCGAAGGTCTCGTATTCTTTCTTTGTCTCACAGCCTGTCAGAAAAATCAGGCCCAGGAACACCAAAAGCAGGACCACAAGGCCCTGCTTTGATGCAATATGTATTTGATTGTTATTTCTTTTCTTCATAATTCGGTCCCATTAACCATTTTGTCAGATAAGGCAGACGTGCCGGACCATCGATAACCAGGTCGTACAGCTTGATCCAGAATGGTGATACAAACGCAACACCACAGATCAGCGCGCCGCCGTATACCAGCAGATTGAACAGAATCTGGTTTTCCGGACATCCTCCATATAAGCCTGCCAATGCTCCGGAAGTGAACATAAAGTAGAAGGCTATGATGGATACGACGATGCTTGCACCGTATACCAGGTTGTTCTGATGCTTCTTATGAGATAAGGACAGCAGTGCGAACCATGCAACTACCAGACAGGAAATAAATCCGATGTACAGGCCGTAGAACTGAATCACGTATCTCAGTGTTAAGTGGAAAATATATACCGGCATTGTGTTCATGCCCACAAAAGCGATAAAGTTGTTCTTAGATGGCAATACGTTGATCATCCAGATGATCCAAGCGCTGGATAAGAAGAAGATACCGATTCTGCCTAAGGTATCGCCCCACCATGGAACACGGCTGAAGCTGTCTACAGATTCTCTTAACAGGTACCAGCCTACATTTGGACCCCATTTACATAACGCTACGGAAATCAGAACTAAAATGATACCGTAAACCGCCAGAAGCACTTTCTTGCCCTTCAGACCCTGCAGCCATGCCAGTCTTTCCTTAGAACAGTAATAGCCTAACAGGAAGAATGGGAAGTAAGAGATCATTCTGCCCAGTGCCATGAAATCACCAAATTCCTGAATCTGACCAGCTGCCAGATACATAATCAGGGACAACGGCAGCAGCCACTGGAACTTTACCATGTCCTTCAGGAAATATCTGTAGAAGAACAGGGCAAACAGGAACCACAGTGCAAACGGAGGCTCCAGATAATGCAGATGTGCATTTCCGAAGAAGAGGTAACGGATACCCCAATATACGGTTGTCCAAACTAAGTACGGCCACATAAACGTGGAGAATGCGGTTTCTCTTGCTCTCTCCGGCTTCTTAGAGAAGTAACCGGACAGGAACATGAAGGCCTGCATTACAAAAACATTAATGGTGATATACACCCAACCGCCTAAAGAGTCCTGTGGGAAACCACCGCCCAGATACAGAGATCCATACAGATTACCACTCATCTTTGTGAAGTGGGACATCGGGATGGACAGCATCAGCAGACCTCTAAAGGTGTCAAACATATAGTCTCGTTCTTTCTTAATTTCACCCATGATTTTTATTCCTTTAACTTTTTATTTTTCTTCGTCTACTACTACGCTTGCAGGTGTTTCTGCTAAAACAACTTCTACAACTTCTTCAGCTGCTTCTGCTTCTTCTGCTTCGCAGTCGCAATCACAATCGCAGTCGCATTCACAGTTGCACTCACAAACACAAGGTGCTACAGCTGCATGATAGATTCTGCCTGCTGCGAAAATTAAGAAGGCATAAGCCACATAAGCAGCGCATGCATCCACCAGGGAAACAATTGCCTGTGCGCCTAAATCCATGAAAGTCATACCGTAGGCTGCCAGGTTCTGGTTCATGTATGCGATGTTCTGAACCATCATATAAACTGCCATGATTGCAAACAGTGCTGCTACTAC